>CAKKPG010000111.1:17480-22357 GCA_919901555.1 Nitrospiria bacterium
TGACCCCAGCGGTTTCCAGCGGTTTTTATCGGCTGCTGTTCGGGCAGAAAACCAGGGTGCAGGAAGAACTACCGGAATCAACTGATCAGATGCTGTTTCCCTTCGTCTTGCTGGAATAAAGAAATTTGGGGAAAGTCCTGCAAGCAGTCCCTTGCAATTCAATAACTCCAGTTCTCGTGCCTAACCGGCAGTCTATTTAACTCGGTACGGAAAAATCGCCAATTAGGCATAAACTGCTCCATCATAGTCATGAAGCGGTTGTTGTGTGTCGGTTCCAGCAAGTGAATCATTTCATGTACAACGATGTATTCAAGACATTCGCGTGGTTTTCTTGCCAAGTCGGTATTGAGGCGGATGCTCTTTGCCGCAGGGTTACAGCTTCCCCATTTCGTTTTCATCTTTTGCACAAAGAACCGCTGCACATTCACACGAAGGAGTGGCTCCCACTTAGCGATCAATTCGGGGACAGCCTGCTTGAGCTGCACACGATACCATTCTTCGACAATGGCTTGCTTCTTTTCGTCGCTCATGTTCGGACGGACTCGCAGGTGCATTTGCCTGTGTTTGAGTTCCACTGCGGGCGCCCAAGCCCCTTCAATTACCTTGAGCAGGTAACGCTTTCCCCAGACGTGATGGCTCTCGCGGTCGAGATACTCGCGGGGTGTTTCTCGTTCCTGCTCGCGGAGCTTCCGTTGCTGTTGTCGGATCCAGTCAAGCTTGGAAATAGCGAACACCCGGATCGTGTCGAGGCTCATGCGCGATGGCGCAGAAATCCGGACCCGGCCTGTTGGGGGGTTGACACTGAGATGGATGTTTTTGATGTCCTTCAGCACCACATCCGCCGCAATGTCGCCCAGTTGAAGCTTCGTCGTCATCAGTACTCACCTTGTGCTTTGACAATCCGGAAGATACGCTCTACCTCGGCCACATCTTCCAATATATTATACAATGACTGTTTGATAACCTGCTCACGAGCCTGAACACCTCGCCAGCCGTCTGGCCGGTCCCTTTTAACAACTTCATCGATCTTCAGCGCCAGCACCAACATCGGATCTTTCAATACCATACCCTCAGCTGACGCTTCTGCCACTCGCTCAGCCTTTGCAGTCAATCCGCCAGTCACTTTCAAATTGTTGTAGAGCGCTCGGAGGGCCGAACTGTTCTTTAGTTGATCAGGTATATCCTCGGCATGCCCGGCCCCTACCTTCTTCGCCAATTCCGCGATGCGCTTCAGGAATTCCTCATATTCAATTGCTTTGGCCTTCCGTAGTTCGATAATTTCCTGTAACTGCGCCGACATCTTCTCATAGAATGCGGGGTCGTTCAGGTGTTCCTTGATGATCTTGCTGCGGACATTGTTCTCAATGGTCTCGGCGATGGCGTTCTTATTGCCCTTCAGTCCGCCAAGCTGGGTTGCGATTGCATTAGCAATGCCGGTCTTCACGATCAGCTCCAGCAGGCCCATGTTGTCAAAAGGAGAAATTTTCCTCGGTTCGGCGGCCTCGATGTAAGTGTCGATCAAATGCCGCATGTCGGCCTCATATGCTTTAAGGTCGAGCGTCTCGCCGCTGGCCTTGCGGATGATCTCTCGGACGTTCAGATAATGGTCGATTTGCGTCTTGATACGGCTGATGTCGGCACTGCCGTAGCCGGCAGGCTCCAGCTCGTCAGCGATGTTTGCATAGGCTCGCACCAGCGCGACTGTCGCCTTGTAGAGAGCGGCGCGCTGCGGTTCGTGTTCCTTCAGGTCGGATGGTATCTCCGTGTTGCCGCAGAAGTAGTGGATGTGCTCCAGCTCGCCCTTGGGCGGTTTGACCGGCTCACAGAGCAGATCAAGCGCTTCAATAGCATTGTCGAGGCGTTCCTTGCCCTTCTTCAGGCGGTCCTGCAGCAGCACTTCCGGGGCGACACCGCCGTCGCTGTGATCCAGTTCCGAGGTGTAAACGGAAATGGCGTTCTCCACCTTTTTGAACAGGTCCTTGTAGTCCACAATGTAGCCGAAGTCCTTATCCTCACCATCCAGCCGGTTTACGCGGCAAATAGCCTGGAACAGGCCGTGGTCCTGCATTGACTTATCGATGTAGAGATAGGTGCAAGGCGGCGCGTCGAATCCGGTGAGGAGCTTGTCCACAACCACCAAGAGTTTCATGTTCATTGGTTCCTTAGTGAACAACGCCTTGGCCCAGTCCTCGTAGGTCTCTGTTTTCGTCATTCCCGGCTTGGCATCGACATCCTTCAGCAGCTCGGTGTAGGTGTTGTAGATAAACTGCTTATCGGTCTCGGTGTTGGCTCCGGTTTCCTCCAGTGTCACATCCTTCGCCAGCGGGTTGTAAGACGTAACCACCGCGCACTTGCCCTTGAACGGCGTCTTTTGGAAGAGCGCGAAGTACTTGCACGCCTCGTAGATGCTGGAGGCCACAAGGATGGCGTTGCCTCGCTCGCTCGACAAGCGCGGCTTCACGCTGAAATCGAAGACAATGTCGGCGACCACCCGGTCCATGCGCGCCTTGGAGCTGAGCACGCTCTGCATCGTGCCCCATTGTTTCTTCAGTTCGTCCTTCTGCCAGTCGTTGAGGCCTTTGGTCTTGGCTTCGAACCATGAATCGATCTTGTCTTTGGAGCCGAGCTGCTGGTCGATGTCCCGCGCCTCATAGACGAGGTCGAGCACGACTCCGTCTTCCACTCCCTCGCTGAATTTGTAGGTATGGATGTATCTGCCGAACACTTCAAGGCTCGTTGCCTTGTCCTGCACCAGCAGCGGTGTGCCGGTAAAGCCGATGAATACCGCATTGGGCATCATCGCTTTCATCACCCGATGCAGTTTGCCGCTCTGCGTGCGGTGGCATTCATCCACGAACACGAACACTTCGCCCACAGTGGGGCTGGGCTGCGCTTGCAGCTCCTTGATGAAAGCTTCGAAGTCGTCCACATCCTTGCGGCCGAACTTGTGCACCAGCGAGCACAAGAGGCGCGGCGTGGCCTGGCCAAGCTGGTTCATCAGGTCGCGACCGCTGCTGGTGCGCTTGATCGGCTCGCCCGTCTCGGTGAAGACGCGCTCGATCTGCTTGTCGAGTTCGTCGCGGTCGGTGATGATGGCGACGCGCGCATGCGGATTGTCCTCCAGTATCCACTTGGCGAGCAGCACCATAACGATGCTCTTGCCGCTGCCCTGCGTGTGCCAGATGATGCCGCCCTTTTTCCGGCGCACATGCTCCTGCGCGGCCTTGATGCCGAAGTACTGGTGCGCGCGCGGCAACTTTTTCACGCCGCCATCGAACAGCACAAAGTCGTGCATCAGCTCGATGAGCCGCGCCTTGGCGCAGATCTTCCGCAGATACTTGTCGAGCTTGAAGCCGGCGTTGTCCTGCTCGTCCTCTTTCCATTTGAGGAACATCTTCTCCGGCGTGCCAATGGTACCGTATTGCAACCCCTCCGAATCGTTTCCTGCGAACACGATCTGGACGGTGGAAAAGAACCACTCGTTGAACTCTTTCTGCTGGTTGGAGAGTAATTGACGGATGCCGTCGCCGATGGAGACGCGGCTGTTCTTCAGCTCCAGTACGCCGACGGCAATGCCGTTCACATGCAGCACGATGTCCGGCCGCCGCTCCTGGTTGCCTTGGAGCGTCACTTCTTCGGCAATGGCAAAATCGTTCTTATCCGGTTCGTTCCAATTGATGAGGTGGACCGTCTCCGTGACTTTGCCCGCCTCGATCTTCACCGGCACGCCGTAGCGCAGCAGATTGTAAACTGCCTGATTGTTGCCGTAGAGAGTGCGGCTGTGGTTATCCGCCTCGGTGCGCAGCTTGTGCAAGGCCACGCTGATCTGCGCCGGCGTGTAGCCGCGCTTGTTCAGGTAAGCAGTGAGCAGCGTTTCCTCGACGTTGCTGTTGCCCTCGCGGTCTGTCCAATCACCCAGATAGCGGTACTTCAACTCGTCGCGAAACAGAGCGATGATGCGGCTCTGGGTAGCGCGTTCCGGCTTACCGATATCGTTCATGATCTTCTCCCATGATCCGTCCGATCAGTCCGCTCCGCCCGATCCTCCATCGACCGCGCACCCTTGCAGTCCGGGTATCCCGTGCATCCCCAGAATTGCGAACCAGCCGTCTTGCCCTTCCGGGCAGTCCGCAGGGCCATCAACTTCCCGCAAAGCGGGCAGGTTAAAGCTTCTCTATCCGTCGGATCAGGCGAATCGGCCCGATTTCTTTCCCGCTTCTCAAGCCTCGCCTTTGCCAGTTGCTCGCTGTAGCCGCCGCCTTCGACAAACTGCCGCTCCAGTCCGGCGATCTGCTGGTCCAGCAGATAATTGGCCTGGTGGATCAGACAGATGACCGTGTTGGCGACCACTGCCGGGTCTTTGTGGTCCAGCCAACGCGTATAAGCCTCACCATCCGTCTGATCCGCCTGATCCTGCCGATCTTTCTTTTGACCCACCGCCCGCACTTCCCGCGCCTCCGGATCGTCCTTGCCCCATTGCCGCAGCCCACGCTGGCGCAGAAAATCCTCGAAGTCCAGCAGCAGTTCGTCAAGGCTGGCCCTGGCGACATTGACCAGCCGCAGCTCGGTCTGCGATGAGGTCGCTGTTGCCCGGCTGCCCTCCGCTATGTTCTGCCGCCCGCTCCGCGCGGCCTGCACCATCTGGTCAACCGTTCGCGAACGTTTGTCCATAAACCGGTCGCAGAACGACACTGTGGCGTCGTAGATCACGGTCGTGGTCTGGAAGGAGCGCAGCTTCCGGTACCCGCCGCTCGGGCGAAGGCGTTTTCTTCTTTCGCCGTCGTCGGCCTTGCCCGATCCGCCTAAGCCGTCAGATCTCTTTTCGCTCATACCAGCCGAATCCTCCCGGTCAGCAATTCCTGCATCATGCCCTGCTT
>CAKKPG010000112.1 GCA_919901555.1 Nitrospiria bacterium
GCCTCACCGTGTATGCAGGCTGGAGCACGCTGGTCTCGCTGCCCGGTTTCTGAGCAACGGCCGGGCCTTTCCCCGTTCGCGATGCTTCATGGGACGCCGGACCCTGTGGCTGTTCGCCAAAACCGAGGATTTTTTTCAGACAGCTTAGTAAGCCCAGTCCCATGTCCAGCTCCTCATCGTGCAGAGAACCCGTGCTGCTCTGTCCTTCTGGGATGATAGTGCTGCATTCAGCGTGCCAGAGTGAAGGAGGATGGGCGAAAGGGGAAGCGGGACGGAGAAGTCGTTAAAATGCCGGGGGTTGTGAGTATCTATCGGAAAAGAGGACCGGTGAGAGGCGGCAAGGTCATGGTAAGGACTATTCGAGAATCGAAAAAGGGGTATTCGATTTTCGAATGGTGCGCGGGAGATGGTACAGGAATATCCGCGAAAACCTATCCGCCGATCGCCCTGAGAATTCCCTGAAGCAGGGCCGCGGGCGTGGGAGGGCAGCCGGAGCGCGATCTCCATGTTCCGTGAGACCGGTCCGGTAACGAGCAGCATGTCCGCGAACCGCGGCGAGGCAGTGAAGTGGATGCCGAACAACGAGTTCACACGCAGCGAAGCGGTCGGCGTGGAACGACTCATTATGTCTCTTCACTTTTTGGATTTCAGATTGAATTGCTTCTGCATCTTTAATGCAGGCATGAAGCAAAGTTTTTGGGTCACTTCCTTCGCGCGAAACTATTCGACCGAAGAGATCTGTTCCAATTACCCGCCATCCTCCAGGGCTGAATTCTTCTTGCTTGAAAAACCAGCCGGTAACAAGTCCTGAAATAGGATATTGTGCTTTTATTTGCTCTTCATTCGCTATCCGAATTCTAGCTTTCATGTATCTTCAGCCTCTCCGCCCTATTCTACTTTTTCTGCAATAAGATTATCAGAAATGAGAGGCATATTATTGAGATGATCAGCAGAAGTGCTTTGACCCAGTCTCTTTTATCGAATTTGAAAATGATCAAAGGATTCAGCATGTGAACGCGTGAAAGTTTTTTCTTCCGGATAGCATCGTAAATTATCAAGTTGCCAACGCCGAGCCATAATACTGCGATTACGCCTATTAAAATCAATTGGTAGTTATTAGGCCCCATTCAGTTCTCCAAGTATAACGACGAGTTCACACGCCGCGAAGCGGTCGGCGTGGAACGATTTGTTAATCCGGATTCAGGGTCCAGCCTTATTACTTAGAAATTTTGATCAAAAGACAAATAGATGTAGTTGACTAGTAGGGAAATTAGCCAGCCCTCCCAGCCATTACTACCCGCCCCATGGGCGAGTCTATTCCTTTGTTCAAAGAAACGAGTGTAAAGATCTTTTGGCTGCTGGCTTACCCCATTTATTGACCCCCAGCCTTCGAGTTTCTTATTCATGTCAGCCAAGAACGCCAGTATTTTTGGTGGAAGTCCCTCCTCCATCAGAATGAGCTTATGGTGAAAGTTTGAAATCCGAGCGCCTACCTTGTACTTCTGCTGATCGCCGGCTTCGTTCTTGAGCCGCGGGTTATCTATGACAACCTTCACCATGCCTTGTTCATTCCACTTCTGTGACAGCCGAAAAGACAGTTCCTCGAGCAAGGCAAAGCCGAGCACGGTGGCGAGTAGCCCCTTGTTGTCAGCGATGTAATACCCGGGATCGTGATACAGTGCCGTCACATTCATTGGTGGAGACTGGTCCCTCAAAACCAACAGTGAGTTCAGAAGGTACCACTTATGCATCACATCGTTATACGGGAACAGTGTCGTCGGCTTATGAAACAAATTTATGCGCCAGATAAATTTTGGCATTTCCTCTGTGAAGACATAGTAACCCTGGCCAAAATCATGAGCTACTCCGTGAAAGAGGCTCGATGGTTTTCGACAACCACAGAGTTCCTCCATGAGTCGGACTGTGTCTCTCATTTCGCGCAGGCGCCATTCCGGGGATCCTGCGGCTGGCTCCTGGATTCTATTGGTTTCGGTCATAAATTCCACCAATGTACGGTAGCATCATAGACTAACCAGTGATTATAGGAACAGACTCTGGCATCTAATATTAGATGCCGGTATATAATATTAGATACTTTTGAGGTTTATAATATTAGATGCTTTTAGCACTTTCCCTTGTTTAGAAAAGCATCTAATACTATATACTTTTCTAAATCCGTTCCCTTTACCTTTCCGTATCGTAAGAACCACAATTTCTTTTCCGGGTCCCATCTCCCTTGAACAGCTTTGGCTTTTTCCATCGATGCGCTGTCCGTGAATCCGATCCGCACAGGTACCAATTCGTTATCGGTAAATTTCCGCGCCGGCGGGGTCCAGACTGTTTTCTCAACGATCAGCTCGACGGTCTTGATCCTTGTTCCGATTATAAAGAGATTGCCGGATTTGTCAAGATTTTCGCTGGGGTATTTTCGGGCATGCACCCGCGCGCGCATATGAGTGCGGAAAACGGGATTGAGAAGCCGCTCCGGTCACCGCTTCTCCGGGCGCTTTTCCCATCAGACCTCCGGAACCCTCAGGCCACGTCTTTTTCATTGCAGTATTATCTTCAGCAATGAAATATTAAGGTCATTTCAAGAAAAGAGACCCAATGGTTCCGTAAGTGTGCAATAGTTTATGAGAAGTCCGGCAGGAACCTAACCCGGACAAGCCGGAATTGTAAAATGCAAATTGAAAATTGCAAAGTTGCGGTAAGAATCAAGACATTGAAGAAATATTCTTCTCATTTTGAGAAAAAATTTATTTGTAACTGGCTAACCGCCGATGGCCCTGAGGATGCCCTGGAGCAGGGCCGTGGGCGTGGGAGGGCAGCCGGGTATGCACGCGTTCACGGGGATGACCTTGTCGATGCCCCCGAGGGAGGCGTAGCTTTCGCCGAAAATGCCGCCGTTGCACCCGCAGTCCCCCACGGCAACCACCAGCTTCGGCGGCGGCGTGGCGTTGTAGGTCCTCCTGAGGGCGATCTCCATGTTCCGCGAGACCGGCCCGGTGACGAGCAGCATGTCCGCGAACCGCGGCGAGGCGGTGAAGTGAATGCCGAAGCGCTCGCAGTTGTAGATGGGATTGTTGATCGCGTGGATCTCAAGCTCGCACCCGTTGCACGAGCCCGCGTCGACCTGCCGGATGGCGAGGCTTCTCCGAAACCGCCGTTTGATGGCCTCCTCCAGCTGGGGGCCGATCTTCTCGAGCTCCGGGTCGCTCACGGGCGGCAGCGACTCGGTGACGATGCCGGTGCGGAATATCTGTTTAAGGATTCGGATCATAAGACTCCCAAATAAACTCTAAATCCTAAACCGGACGAGCAAAACCAAATATGCCACGAAGACGCGAAGGCACGAAGAAATGCATAAAGAGGTTTGAAGCTTGGTAATTCCTTAATTCTTCGTGTTTACTTTGTGCCTTAGAGCCTTCGTGGCTGAATTTTGTTTCCATTTTGGGTATTATTCAGGATTTCGGATTTCGACATTAGCATTTGCCTATAAGTCATTTCCCGAGTACGATTGATTAAAGCTCTTATTGCACACCGGGAAGTCGGGGACGATGTTCCCGTGGATGCACTGCTCCAGCCCCAGCCAGTTCACGCTCGACGGGTCCCTGACCATGCAGCGATTGATCTCCCCTTTCGGCCCCGACTGCACCCAATAGAGGATCTCGCCCCGCCATCCCTCGATTGCCGCGAACCCCGACCGGTCCGGCACAGGCGCGCCGACGGGCTCCGAAATTTTGCCTTCCGGAAGGGTCTTCAATACTTCACGGATGATCCTGATGGATTCCCGGACCTCTTCCACCCTCACCCACGCCCGGGCATGGACGTCGCCGGAGATAAGCACAGGAACGTTCACGCTGATCCGGTCGTAGGGAGGAAAGGGGTGATGGATGCGGCAGTCGAGGTTCAACCCGCTCGCCCGCGCCACGAACCCCACGACGCAGAGGTCCCGCGCCTGCTCCGGCTTGAGCACGCCCGTGTCGCGCACCCGGTCCTCGACGGACGGGTTTTCATCGTAGATGATCACGAGCCGCTCGAACTCCCTTGCCAGCCAATCCATCTCTGCAAGAATGGTCTTGATGCCTTCCGCGTCGATATCAACGGCCGCGCCTCCCGGCACGACCTGGTCCATCATGAACCGGTGGCCGAAGAGCGTGAGGTTCGTACGGAGCAGGCGTTCCTTCAGCCGGTGGAACTGGTACAACAGGATCGCGAAGGCCACGTCATTACAAATGGCTCCCAGGTCCCCGAGATGGTTGGCGATGCGCTCCCGTTCAAGGAACAGCGCCCGGAGCCACTGTGCCCGTTCAGGCAATATGGTCCCCGTCAATGCCTCCACCGAACGGGCATAGGCCAGGCTGTGCCCGACGGTGGTATCGCCCGACACGCGCGCGGCCAGGCGCGACGCCTCCTGCCAGGAGAACGATTCGAAGCGCTTCTCGATGCCCTTGTGCACGTACCCCAGCTTCTCTTCGAGGTTGATGACGTCCTCGCCCATTGCCTGGAACCGGAAATGGCCGGGCTCGATGATGCCGGCATGGACCGGCCCCACGGGGACCTCGTAGATGCCCTCGCCTTCGGCCCGTATCCAGCGGTACTCTCCGGGGACCCGCGGCATTGTCCGGGCGGCGTTGAATGATTTTCTGAGCGGCCATGCGTCCGCGGGCCAGTCCTCGTGTTTGATCCAGGGGCGGTCGTCGGGATTGCCGACCGGTGTCAGTCCCATGAGGCTCTGGATCTGGCGCTCGAACCGGTAGGCGGCAGCGAACTTTTTGGTCAGGCTCGGGAAGGTCGTATCATCGACAGGGACCTCCGTCTTCACAATAAGGTACTCCTGTTCTCTCCGATAGCAGGCATAGACCCCGAATCCTCTGTTGAATGCGGTCTCATCCGCGGCCCATTCCCCCGCCAGCAGCGCGTAGTCCTTCTTGAGCGCCCGCGCCGCCTCGGCGAACCGCTTCCGGGGAACGATAAGGGACATCACGGAAGAAGGGGCGATGCTGTCATCCTCTTTCGCGTCGTCCCCGAGCACGTTCATAACGAGATTTTTCAGTCTGATCATTTCAACAACCCCACTGCCGTGTGGAACCATCCAGAGAGAAATTTCGGCATATACAGGCCGAGGACCAGGACCAGCGACATGTGCAGCAGCACCGGCACATGGGCGACCTTGAGGCGTTTCTGATGATCGGGGATCTCTCCCGAGACCATGGACTGGACCCTCCGGAAAAGCGCCGCAAAGGTCACGGCGAGCCCGAGCAGCAGGAAGGGCGCCATGAGCGGCGCGTCCTTGATCGTGGCCGTGAGGATCAGAAACTCGCTCGTGAACACTCCAAAGGGAGGCATCCCCACGATGGCCATGACGCCCAGCGCCATCCCCCACCCGACGAGCGGATTGCCGCGGATGAGGCCCTTGATCTTGTCCATCTCCTGCGTCCGGTGCATCTGCGACGCATGGCCCACGGTGAAGAAGATGGCGGACTTGGTCAGGCTGTGGACCAGCATGTGGAGAAGCGCCCCGAAGGTGGCCACAGGCCCGCCCAGGCCGAAGGCGAAGGTGGCAATGCCCATGTGCTCGATGGAGGAATAGGCGAACATGCGCTTGATGTCCTTCTGCCGGAGGAGGGAGAAGGACGCCACGAGGACGGAGATGATGCCGAAGCCCATCATGATGTCGCCGGAATGATGGGTCCCCGTGGAACCGTCCACCAGGACCTTGCACCGCACGAGAGCATAGAGCGCGATGTTCAATAAGAGTCCTGAGAGCACCGCCGAGATGGGCGTGGGGCCTTCGCTGTGGGCATCCGGCAGCCAGTTGTGGATCGGGACGAGGCCGACCTTCGTTCCGTACCCCACCATCAGGAACACGAAGGCCAGCGACAGGATCGTCGGCTCGAGCTTGCTGCTCACCTCGTTCAGGTTCGTCCAGAGCAGGGCCTCCCCTCCGGCTCCCAGCACCTTCTCCGCGGCAAAGTACAGGAGCACCGTGCCGAAAAGCGCCAGCGCGATGCCCACGCCGCAGAGAATAAAATATTTCCACGCCGCCTCGATGGCCGACGGTGTGCGGTAGAGCGACACCAGGAGGACCGTCGAGAGGGTGGCAAGCTCCATGGCGATCCAGAGCACGCCCACGTTGTTCGTGAGCAGGCAGAGCAGCATGGCGAAGATAAAGAGCTGGAACATGGCGTGGTAGAAGCGGATCCTGCGGTGTCCCAGGGTCCCGTGCTCCAGTTCGCGCCGCATGTAACGTCTGCTGAAGATCGCCGTGGTCACGGACACGAAGGAGGTGAGCACCGCCAGGTAGACGTTGAAGGCGTCGACAAAGAAAAAGTTCCCCCCTGCCAGCATCGGGCCGTTCCGGTAGACCTCGACGGCGAGCACGACGCCAGCCGCGAAGGTCGCCGCGGAGCCGAGGATGTTCACCTCGGGAGCAAACTTCCGGTCGCCGATGAATGCCAGCGCCAGAGACGCGACAAGCGGAACGCTTAAGAGAATAAGAAGAGACATGAACACCTCAAGGCATTGGAAATTGTAAATCTCAAATTGTAAATTTCAAAGTGAACTGCATCCCTTTTGCAATTTCCAATTTAAAATTTACAATTTGCAATTTACAATTACGCGCCAGCGTTAGTCTTCTTCCTTCAACCTCGCCATCTGCTCTACGTCAAGGCTGTCGAAGGTCGTATTGATATGGAAGAAAAAGATGCCGAAGATGAACGCGGCGATCAAGAGGTCCAGGGCCACGCCCAGCTCCACCACGAGGGGCATGCCGTAGGTCGCGCTCGTGGCGGCGAAGAAGAGACCGTTCTCCATGGCGAGGAACCCGATGATCTGCGTGACCGCGTGCCTGCGGGTGATCATCATCAGCAGCCCGAGCATCACCGTGGCCAGGGCGACGGCGAGGGTAGACTTGGTCATCAGGGTCGACAATTCACGAATGGGCGCGGTCAGGTGGTACGAGAAGATCACGAGCGCGATGCCCATGAGCATCGTCGTCGGGACGTTCACGACCGTCTCCACTTCCTTGTGGATCCTCAGTTTCCTGATGAGCACGTGCAGGATGTAGGGAAGAAGGATCACCTTGAGCAGGAGCGTCAGGAGCGACGAGATGTAGAGGTGGTGCGTCTTGGCCACGAAGCCGACGATGGCGGTGCTCACGGAGAGGAAGAACCCCTGCCAGGCGAAGAGGTGCAGCAGCGCGTACATTCTCCGCTGCACCAGCATGGCAAAGGCCGTGAGCAGGATCAGTGCCGCCAGAAGACTGTTTATTTGCGCCGCAAGCTGGGTGCTCATAGAATGCCTTTCAGACAGGATTACAGGATAAGAGCTGATTTGAAAGTCTTTTGTAACTACTCAGGTCTGCCGCTGAGCACAGGCGCAACGAAGCGCGCCCAAGATCAACACCGGTACGCCGCCGCTGCCAAAACAACGCGTGCGAAGCGAAAGCGTTGCGGGTGCTGCGCCGCAGCGCTGAAATCGTCACACAGCACTCTGGCGCGCCTTGCGCCGAAGCGAAGTGGCTGACCTGGGTAGTTACAGTCTTTTTAAAAATCCTGTCAATCCTGTTATCCCGTCAAAAAACGCCCCCATCATTCCAGCATGAAGAACGACAGCATCCCGAGCGTGGCGAAGAGGAACGCGCTCCCCAGGAACTCCGTCA
>CAKKPG010000113.1 GCA_919901555.1 Nitrospiria bacterium
ATGGTGAAGAGGACCGAGATCCGCGCGTTCAAACTCTTGAAATACACCATGGTGCCCGGGATGTTGATGGATTGCACCCATTGCGCAAGCTTCCCCGCCTTTTCCTCCGCGTTCATGTTTCCTGATTTATAGGTCTTCCACGCGTCGCGCAGCACAAAGCCGCCGACGACCGCCAGGATTACGACAAAGGCCGCACTCACGTAGAGATTGGAGCCGGCGTCGCCAAAGGCCTTCTTGATATTTTCCTGGATATGAGCGCCGTAAAGGACGCCTGCCTCGGCTGAAACGCCGAGGATCAAGCCGAGCTTGAGATCCACCTGCCCATACTTGGCGCGTTTGATTGCGCCCACGAGCGCCTTGGGAAACTTGTGGCACATGTTGCTTGCGACCGCCACAAGGCCGGGTACGCCCAGGCTCATCATGCCCGGCGTGAGCACGAAGGCCCCGCCTGAACCGATGAACCCGCTTACCAGTCCTCCCACGAATCCGACGCCGAATAGATAGAGGATCGTTATTGGGTCGAGATTGATAAAATTAGCCGCTACTCCGATAAGGTCATGCATGCTATTTTACCTCCTTCTTCTTCTTCGCGGCCTCGATACCCATTACCGTCCAGAAATTTCCCGTAAATGAACCATGAATGTACGAGAATACAAACGCCGTGACGATCGGCAGCAGAGCGTACAACCCGCCCTTTGCGAAAGTGCTGTTGACCAGGTCCTGCTTCAGCAGGAGGGTCGCATAGAGCGCTATGGAGATGAGGCCCATAACGATCATCGCGCCCACCGGCTTCTTCTTTGTGCTGTTTACCGCCATGATAATTCCTCCTACAGTAGTATTGATTTGCTGTACCTTGTACCTTGTACTCTGCACTCTGCACCCTGCACCATCTACTTCTTCACTTACGCTTTCACTTCGTCCATCACCACCACGAGAGGACACCGGAGCTTTTGCCACAATTCGGCAAGCTGCGTGTCTTTCTTCCTGCAGCCGGCGTCGAGGCTGTCCGGAGACTCGATGACGACGAAGAGGACCTCATGCTCCCGGTCCGTGTAATCGATGATCTGCTGTTTTAAACAGCCGCTCCCCCGGATCAGCCGGTACGGTATCTCCGCCGCCTTCAGGTCGGTTTCGAACGGTTGCAGCTCAGGGTCCCCGCCTCGGTCATGGCCCGTTGTCGATGAAACAAAGAGAATGTCGAGCTGGGCCTTGATCCTGAGGGCGGTGTTCAACGCATACTTGAGGGTCTTGGCGTCCGTCCGCCCCTCTTTGAGGGCCAGCAGGACCCGCCGCTCCCGGTTGAAAAGGGATTCAGCGGTTTCGAAATCGCCTTCCTCGGCGAACGACACCGCCGCCATCACGTCTTCGATCCGCTTCATCATCTTTTTGAGCTTGGTTGATTCCATGTCTTCACCCTGTGAGCTTGTCATGAAACGAGACAGGCTTAGTCGGCCCTGAGTGTCGGTCTGACGGAAGGCCTGGCGGTCTCGTACCTGGACGGCCGGCCGGTCTTCCGCTGCTTCTCTTCGTTCAGGATCTGCCGGGCTGTCTCGAACTCACCTGCCTCGCCGAAAGCCGCCGCCGCCATGATCGTTTCCATTTTTTTGAAGAAGTTCTTCATCGCTCGTTCCTCCTTTCCGGGAATTGCGTTCGTCATTTCACTTCTCTCTATTACAACATGCGTGCCAGTTTGGAATACTGTCGTAACATGCAGGAATCATGAGGCTATTCTCCGAACGCGCTCATCGGGCATCCACACCGGACTGTTTTACAATGCAATAAGATTCTTCTGATACTGCATAACTCATTGAATTGTAAAGATAATATAATGTGTTGCAGGAAAAAAGAAAACGTTGTAAAATGCAACCACTTCAAAATAACGTCGGGTGATCTATGAA
>CAKKPG010000114.1 GCA_919901555.1 Nitrospiria bacterium
CCCGGCGCGGAGCTCTTCAACGGTGGGGTTCTTCTTTTTCATGCTTCCTTTCATCCGGCGCGGCCTCCGGGCGTCATTTCCCCGAAAATATCATGACCCGGACGTTCTGTTTTATGAACGGCCGGCTCTTGCTCTTCACCAGGGCAAGGACCTGCGCCGGGCCCTTGCTCTGTTTTGTCCCCTGAATGTCCAGGATTGACCCGGAAATGCCCTTCATGCCCCACTCTTCCTCAAGCTTGCCGCCTGTCCAGCCCAGGCCGTGCAGTTCCGCCGCTTTATAGCCGCCGAAGAACGTCCTCTTGATGTTCCGCGGGACGATGATCTCATCTTTTCCGTCCCCGTCAATGTCAATCACTGAGATCGTTCCCTTGATGCGCACTGCCTGGCCTCCCTTGTCCCCATGGACCGCGGGCTTCGCCACCACGGTATCGGTCCCGGCATACCGTTCCTGGCTCTTCCAGACCTGTGCGTCCCGGGAATACAGAAGGAGATGGTCCGCGGCATCGAGCGCCACGAGGAAAGGTTGCGGCTCGCCGAGATCAGCGTAGGAAAAACCGTACAGCCCCACTCCCTGGGGGAGCGGGAAAGCGTCGCCGGCCGCGTATTTTCCGCCGGACCACGTGTACCGCCTAAGCGTGCCGGAAAAAAACGCCTCGCCGTCGAAGTCCTGTCCTATGAGCAGCCTCCCCTGGCCGGGGTAGGCGACGATCCTGAGGAATCCGGGCGCCTCCGCAACGCGACGGTACGTCCCGTCCTGGAACTCCACGACAAAGGAAGACACCTTCCCGTCAACCATGGCCGTCACGAATATCTCGGGTCTGCCGTTGCCGTTAATATCAGCGGCATCCAGGTAGAGCTGGAGGCCGCCTTTGCCCGTCTCTGTCCAGACCTCTTTCCAGCCCGACGGTTCCAGCCGGTAGACGGAGAGTCGTGCGCCGTCGGAGAACGCATATTCCGCCGCGCCGTCCCCGTCGAAGTCGGTGGAGACAAAAAAGCGCGCCTCGAAAGGAAGCTCCGGAGTGCTGTCCGTCGTTGTCTTATCGGGCGCGAAAAAAGGCCTGAGGTCTCCCAGGGCTTCATTTTTGGATGAAAGGGCGAGCGTTGCGATGACCGTATCGAGGAGCCTGCCGTCATCGGCGTAGTATATCTTGGTCGTAATGAGGAGTTTGTCGTCCGAAGGATAGATACCGACCGTAGCGGCCGCGTCCAGGTCGAAGGCCCGGCCCATCTCCTTGATCAGGGCGGTGTCTTTCACCTTCCTGTCCTTCAGAAATGCGTCCACCTTTTCGCTTTCCAGGACCGAAAACCTGCCTGATTCGCCCAGGCGGGTCGCCAGGCCTGTGATGATCTCCGGTTTGTCCGCACGGAGCGGGACGATGGCAAGGTTGATCTTCTTCGGGGTGATCCGCGCCTTGTCTCCGGGCTTCGGGTCCTTGAGCTTCCTTTTGATAACGGCAGTGGACGCCCCATCGCCTACGGCCGTTACTTCCACCGTGCCGACCTCTTCTTCTGTCCGGCCGATCACCGCCTTGGTCACCGGATGGAGAATATCCTTGCCCTCCCGCCAGAGCGTCAGCGCCATTCCGGGTGCCAGCCCGGTTTTTTTGCCGAGGGCGATGGTGATACGGTCGCCTTGCACGGCCTTCACCTCGCCCTGTACCCGGGGGAAGTATGCCGCGATGGCAGCCGCAAGGTCGTCAACGGAGGTGAACTCCTGCGCGCCGAGGGGCCGCTCATCGGCCGGGGCCGGGGCGCTGACCGCAACGGTCAGGAATAATGCGATTACCAGGTTTCTCATGATTTCTTCACTCTCTTATGCCTCTGCTTCATTAGATCCGTATTGATCAGTATCAACCGGGAGTTGCGACCTTACTCCATCTCCACCTGGATCTCCGTCTCCCACGACGCTCCCGGCCCCAGAGAAATGCGCCAGAGGGGCATCACCAGGGAGCTCTGGTACACCCGTTCAAACCCGGCTTCGGACTGGGAAACGGTCTCCACCGGCGCGCGCCAGAGGACAGCAGGCTGCGCGAACCGAAGCGTGAGCTTGACCCGGAGCCACTCGTCCACAAGGCTCACCTGCCGTACATTGTTCGTCTCTCCAAAGGAGGCAAGGTTCCTTTTCTCCAGGGTGTGCCCGGGGATATCGTAGTACCGGTCAGGGGCGTTCCCGGCAAGGAACGAGAAATTGAACTCGCTGCCGAAGGTCGTATTCAGCTCTTCGCCGCTCCTGTTCGTTATTCCGTACCGGACGGCGAAGCCCGGCGCCGAGGCCCGCAGGAGCACTTCTTTCCCCACCCGGACGGACAGCCCCTCCACGTTTCCCTCGCGCTCGAGGCTGAGCATGGCGGCGTCCTTCTGCGTTCTCGACTTCATGCGGTAAGCGCCGAGAATGAAATCTCCGGCCTCATAATACTCCGATTTCATGAAACTTGCCAGGTCCACGCCCGACCCGAGGAAGTGATCGAGCAGACTGCCGCGGGTGTACCAGTCGTACTGAAGATGGTACTGCAGGCCCTCTTCCTTCGCAACGATCCGGTCATGGATGGTTTTCGTTCCGCTCTTTTCCTTACTCGTTGCGAGCGCCACCTTGTCATGGTAGCCTTCCCGCCTGCGGGTCAGGGTGTTCGTAAGGTTGAAGGAACGCGGCTTCCAGTCAAGCTCGGTGAGCCTGCCGCCCTCTGCGGGGTCCATGAAGAGGTTCAGGAGGCCGGAATTGAGCATCACTTCCTCGTTCCCGTCCTGATCAAAGTCTCCCTGTTCGATCTCGATCCACGATGTCGGTGAAGCTGTCTTTGTTTTTTTCCCCTGCCCCTTGCCCCCTGCCCCTTGCTCCCGTTTTTTCAATACCTTGTCAGCCAGGAACTCCGCCTGGATCAGGTGCTCGTACACGGCGGAACGAAGGTGCGGCAGATAGAGCCCGCCGAAAACGCCATGCCAGTACGAGTCGTTGCACTGCGCCTGGTAGAGGTGGTCGTGCATCCGTGACGCAGCCGCGCTCTTCTTTGAACCGGCCGGGCCGAGGGCCTCATGCACCTTCCGGCTCACCATCACCATGCGCTTCTGCATGTGGTTGCTCTCGGAGTACTTGGCCAGGAAGTTCCTCCAGATGCCGCCCTTGATGAAGGGCCTCAGCTTCTCGAATTCCGGCGATTCCTTTGCCAGGCGCAGGGCTTCGTTATATTCAATCATGGCGTGCGTCGGAAGCGACCACTCGCCCATCTCCATATAGGAGGCCGTGGGAAGGTAGATCCTGCCGCGGGATGGTTCTTTCTCCGCATATTCCGAAAAGGTCGTGGTCTCCAGCCAGTCGCCGCTCTGCTCCAGCAGCGTGAAGAACCGCTCGAGCCAGCCCTCTTCATACACCGACCGGTGCGTCTCTGGCCAGATGCCGAACTTCTCCCCGTCGTCGGCCATGACCGCAAGCCGGTTCCGCACAGGAGAACGGAGCGTCGACAGAAGTTCGATGGTCTCTTCCGGCCTGTGGAAGGGGATCAGGTACCTGAGCTTCTCGCTCCCGGGGAATACCCGGATGAGGCCTTCCTGCTCTTCCGTCAGGTAGTACCCGTCCAGTTCATCATCACGGAGCCCGGCCATCTTGAAGTGAAAATCGTCGACGACCACGTGGTCCATGCCCGCGGCGGCGATGGGCTTCGGCAGATGGGGCTCCCAGATGCGCTCCGCCAGCCACATGCCCTTCGGGTCATAACCCAGCTCCTTGCGGATAAACTCGGAGAGTGCGCGGACCTGGCCGACCTTGTCCTCATCGGGAAGCACGACGAGGATGGGCTCGTAAAATCCACCGGAGAGGATCTCTGCTCTGCCGTGCGCCACAAGCCCTTTGAGACGATCCATGAATTCGGGGTGGTGCTGCTCGAAGTAACGGTAGAGGATGCCCGTGTAATGCAGGACGATCTTGATCGCCGGGTGTCGTTCGAGCACCGTCAGGAACGGCAGGTAGGCCTTCTGGTACGCCTCTTCGGCAACAAAGTCGAAATTCCCCACAGGCTGGTGGTTATGAATGGCAAAGATGAATTGTACCTTGGGCATCAGGGCGTTAACCGTTATGTCTTCCTGTTATTGGGAATAATGCTTGAAATATTAGCCTCACAGCAGGTAAAAGTCAACCAGAAACGAGATAGTGACGTAATCCTCCAGTTGCGGGGGCAGCAGCCCTTTCGCCCTGCCGCGCAAGCGTGCATATTGGGCAATGGCTGCACAAGGATATACGTCCTGTCCCCGCAGCACGTACGCTTCGCACGTGCCTGCTTTGGGATAAGTGGTTTTACCATGATCTGCGGGGCACTGAAAAGCGCGTCTATCGCTCAAGGGCTGCTGCCCCCTGCTCATGTATCCCCGAACTGAAGGATTACATAGTGACGGCATTCCGGGCAGCGCGTCAGGTCCGTGAGAAAGGGCAGGCCTCATGAACGATTGAACGTTCTTCTGAAGACGCGCAGCGCGGCGGCAAGCAGCAGGAGCGGCATCCAGACCCAGAGCAGTTCGCTCGCGATCACGTGCAGCGACGACAGGCTGAAGAATTTCGACAGGCGTATGGCCGACACGGCGACAGGCCGCCAGGGCAGAAAATACCGCATGTTGTCAAGGGGGATGAAAAAACCAATCCCGAGGCCCCCGGTGGTCATCGCGTCCAGCAACCCGTGGGACGACGTCACGGCGAAAAAGTATGCAAAAAGGGCCCACCACTTTTTCGAGAACCGGGGGACATACTTGAAGCCCAGGGTGACGACAAGGAAAGCGAGGACGAGCGCGAAAAGCAGGGAGTGAGAAAACCCTCGATGCCCCAGCATGTCCCGGTATCGTATCCCGAAGTGAAAGCCGATAACGTCGGCATCGGGCAGCACGGCGCACAGGACGGACAGCGCCCAGAACCGGAAGGGAACTTTTTCGGCTGTGTAGGTCTTCCCGAGCGCAAGGGCGACAAAACCATGAGTAAAGGCAGTGGGCATAATTTAATCTGACAGTCTATCGCGGGCCGAGGAATTTATCACCATTGTAGTGAATCAGGTGATCGGGGAATTCGGCGATCCAGACTTCCGTGTCCCAGGCGATCTTCTTCACGTGTCTGTTGAATTCGGAAAAGTCCGGAAATGCGCTGACATAGATCAGCCCGGCATCCGCATTGAAAAACACCCGGCTAAGCTCTTCAATTCGCTTCGGGGTCATCGGCCCGTGAGACGTGACCGCCTCAATCAAAAAAAGCCATTTCCGCTTTGGGTCAAAGAGCACAACGTCGGGCAGTTTGTCATGATCGTTTAGAGAAATGCCGAGACCGTCCAAATTCTGCTTATCGAGTATCAGATTCTTTTGGGATGTATCGCCAAGATAGAGAACAATAGAACCTGGAGCAAATCGCGGCGCAAATTGCTCAATAACGGCAGCCTGCACTTCATTATGCTTTCCCGGAGACAATTTGAGCATGGTCCCGTCATCCAGTTTCACTGGTACCATTTTCCCTGCGCGCTTTTTGCTGTAGATTGCGGCAAGGCTGCCCTGTTTGGACACAAGCCTCGCTGACTCACGCTTCCATGTTGTTGTTCCATATGATTTGATTGCAGTCAGAGCTGGATCGGTTATCGCATAGTGCGCGTGGGGGCTGTTTGTGGGAAGGGAAGGGTCATCTGGATTGTATTCAGCTATTCCCGCCTGAACGAACTGATGGAGAACCTGGCGGCGAAAGGTCTCTCTGGTATTTGGGGCATAGTTTCTGCCGTAATGCTCGGCAACGAACTGCATAATACCTTTTGTGACCGTAAGACTCCGGGATTTTGCTTTTTTCCAGGAATCTTTTTCTTTCAGGCCGCAAAGGGCCAGCAGGGTAAGGGCCGACATCTCGTTCTGCTGCGCCAGCGGTAAACCGAGCGTCTTCAGAATATCTCGCGCATCGTCAACCTTACCCATTGACCACCCCTTTCATGACGAATTCCTGATGCGGCTCCAGAAGGTTTACCATCATCTCTTCTGCGTCTTCGGGAGTCAGGTGATCGTTCATGATCATTCGTCCGGCTTCCTTGAGTAATTCAAGGGGCGGGAGCGGCATGTTCCGAAGTTCAGTCGCGCTTATCTGCGTGTTCCCGTTAAACGTGCGGAAATAGGTATCCGGAATTCTGCAACTGTAAAAAGCAGCGAGACCATATGCCTCTTCCGGCATTAATTCACCTTTTGGCCGGTAAATATAGTTCAGGTGGTTCTCCAGGCCGACAAGATTTGACCCCAGCGTGCTTGCAAGCAGAGGGGCTGAGACCAGACGGCGTCGCTCTTCTTTGGCGCTGAACCTGCGCATAAGCACGTAATTGCGGTCCGGCACCAGGAGCGGCAGAGAGCCTGCGGTCACCATGATGTACTGCTGCTTTCTGGTTTCAATCGGCCATTGAGCGGACATCGGCTTCACGTTCTGCATCCAGAGCAAAGGCGCATGGGTTTCCGGCGCTCTGCCCTTCTCGGCAAGGAACCGAACAGCGCGGAACGGCACGACCGGACCGGTTGATATCTCCATCCCGTATTTGTGCAGGCTCCCTTTCCAGGAATCGACCAGTTCCGTGATCTTTTCGTCTTCATCCGAAACAGGGATGCGGATGATGCTGTTTTTGCAGCCCGGGGTGATAACATGAGTGAGCGGCACAACCCTTTTGTTTGCAGAAGCGAGATCTGACGCGCCCCCGCTTGAAGTTATAACGACAAAAGAAGGAGAGGCCCTCTCTCCGCCATCTACCGGGAGGCGTCCGGCTTTCAGGATCAAATGTTCCTGGAGTATCTCGTCCCTGCCGAATGCCTCGGTCCTCGAACCGAAGAGATGAAACGCTTCCGGCTTGACCGTTGAAAAAAACTTCTCCCGGAAGAGCCTGAAGTACGGTCCTGCTGTGTAGCTTCGCGGAGTGATAAACACCAGCTCGCCGTCTGTTTTCAGCAAAGAGGCGGATACCGCCATGAACAACGCATAGATATTCGGCTGGCCATGCACCACCGACGCAGCGACGCGGGCGCGAGGGTCGTCTTTAGGTATCTTGAAATACGGCGGGTTTGAGATAGCGACATCAAATGGTTCTTCAAGGCTGGCAATCTGGCTGAATGTCCCTTGCGAATCATCTAATGCCCGCGCATTGGCCTGAACAAAGTCTTTCGTCTCAATTGCATAGGTAAAAGTTATTTCACGAGCCACTAACCAGGTTTTTAGGTAATCGAGGCCGGCCGTCGTCGCCGGAATAAGGGCACGGTCCGTTTCATAGGTGACCAAAGCAATTGCTCGCGGCTTTACGGGATGGCTGGAAAGTTTCTCACACAAGGCACAGGCCAATACCCCGGTGCCTGCACCTGGGTCCAGAATGCGCACCGCTGGGCCTTTGGGGTCAACCAGGCTCGCCATGAAATCCGCTACAGGAATCGGCGTCAGATATTGCCCGTACTTTTTTTTGTGTGGTTCGGTAACGGTTGAGGCATACCACCTCCCCACACGGTCGGCGTATTCTGTGGGTCTTTCGCCTACAAAGGGTTGAAATATGTTGGAATGGTTTCTCATTACTGCTATTTTATAGAACGGTCAAGTAATAGTCAACAGGGAAGAAACATCGAAGGGTATGAAATTGAAGCTCGTGTTATTTTTTATGATAACGAGTGACATCACACCGTTCTCTTCACCAGCCTTCCGGCGAGGTAGAAGAACATGACGGTGTACGCAAACAGAATGATTGTGGAGCCAAGGGTCGGTTCTCTGCCGGCGGCCATCTCCCGGAGGAGCAGGCTCGAATGGGTGAGGGGATAGACGAGGATGAGGCTCTCCAAGGGCTGGGGCAGCTTGTCCGGCGAGAAGAACGTGCCCGCCAGGAACGACATGGGGATGATGAAAAAGCTGTTGAAGTTCGCCATGTCCTCGTGGGAGTGGGCGATCATGGCCGCCGCCACGCCCATGGAGGCGAAGCAGAAGGCCGTGAGCGCCAATACCACGAAAAAGAAGGGGCTCAGATTGAGATGCACTCCCGAAGCCGCGCCGACGAGGAGCAGCATGAGCGCGGAGAACAGCCCGCGCACGAGGCCCGTGAGCGCCCTGCCGAGAGCAATGGACCAGGGGCCGACAGGCGAGACGAGCACCTCTTCGATGGTCTTGGTGTAGAGTTTGCTGATGTTGAGGGACGTGGAGACCGGGCCGAAGCTGTTGTTCATGGCCGACAGCGCCAGGATGCCCGGCAGCACGAACTCAAGGTACGTTCCGCCGTTCACGTTCATGCCGCGGCCCAGTCCCCAGCCGAAGGTGACGAGGTACAGAAGCGGCATGACCATGCTCGACGCCAGGAACCGCCAGGGTTTCTTGCGGATGAGGAGCAGGTCTTTCCAGAAAATGGGGTAGAAATTCATAATGACCTCAGTAGTCGGTAGTCAGCAAACAGGCATCAGGAAAAAGCAAAGAAGGAAGCAGTTGGCTCCTGACTTCTGTCTCCTGTCTCCTGTCTCCTGTCTCCTGTCTCCTGTCTGCTGTCTCCTGTCTGCTGTCTCCTGTCTCCTGTCTGCTGTCTCCTGTCTGCTGTCTGCTGTCTGCTGTCTACCGTTTGCTGTCTGCTATTTTCATTACGCATCGATCCGCTCTCCCGTCAGTTGAATGAACACGTCCTCCAGCGTCGAATCCCGGACCACCAGGTCGCAGCCCACGCTTCGTCCCGCATCCAGGGCCTCTTCACGCGTCTGGAAAAACTGCCGCGGGATGTCATGCCTCCCGAGACATTCGAGCACGACCCGGCCTACTCCCGCTTTGAGCGCCTGGGGAGTGTCCATGGCGATGATGCTGCCGGCCCGCATGATCGCCACGCGGTCGCAGAGGACGTCGGCCTCTTCGATATAGTGCGTGGTAAGCAGGATGGTGATGCCGCTGCGCTTGAGCGTCTCGATGAGCCCCCAGATCATCCTCCTCGCCTGGGGGTCGAGCCCGACGGTCGGCTCGTCCATGAACACGACGGCGGGCCGGTGCATGAGCCCCCGTGCAATGAGGAGCCTCCGGCGCATGCCCCCCGAAAGGTGTTCAACGTGCGTGTCCCGCCGGTCCCAGAGCCCGACGAAATGGAGAAGCTCCTCGGTCCTCGCTGTGCGGTCCGCAGGTTTCATCCGGTGGAGCCTGCCGTGGTACTCCAGGTTCTCCGCCGCCGTAAGATCAATATCGAGGTTCAGCATCTGCGGCACCACGCCGATGGCCTTCTTGACGCTCAGCGGATCACCGGCGACATTATGTCCCGATACCGTCGCCGTGCCCGAGGTTGGAGAAAGGAGGGTCGTGAGCATGCGGATGGTCGTGGTCTTGCCCGCGCCGTTCGGCCCGAGCAGACCGAAGACCTCGCCCTTGTTCACCGCGAAGTTGACGGACTTCACCGCAGCAAGGCTGCCGAAATTTCTTGAGAGGTTGATGGTTTCGATCATTAAATTGTGGTAACTACTCAGGTCAGCCGCAAAAAGACGCGGAAGTCACAAACGGTTGTAGCGTCGGGGTTTACCCCGTTAGAGATTTTTCGCTTGACGCGATCTCTAACGGGGTTTATCCCCGACGATTAGTCGCCCTCAGTAAATGAGGGCGCTACAGGGGACCTGAGTAGTTACAAATTGTGCTGAAAACGTAAAGACCCTGTAGGCCACGGACTGCCAAAAGTAGGCGCATCTAAGCGAGACGGATACACGGATAACGGCAAAGGATAAACTGCCTTACGGTTTTATTCCGCACTCCGCATTCCGCACTCCGCATTTGCTTGATTGGTTTCTAAGATTCTATCTCTATCCCCAGGGCCTTGATCTTCCGGTGCAGGTTGCTCCGTTCCACGCCGATG
>CAKKPG010000115.1 GCA_919901555.1 Nitrospiria bacterium
CATGGAAAAAAACATCCGTCAACAGGTCTTCTCCCTTGCCCTTCCGGTGGTGCTGTCCAGTCTGCTCCAGCGCTCCGTGGGCATCGTGGACATCTTTCTCGTGGGCGGGCTGGGCGCGGCGTCCATCGCGGCCGTGGGCATCGCCCAGATCATGGTCTTTGTGGCCATGAGCGTGTCCTGGGGGGTCAACGTCGGCGTCACCGTTCAAGTCTCCCAGCTCTGGGGCGCCGGGAGAAGGGCCGAGGCGGCCCAGGCCGCGTACCAGGCAATGCTTCTCGCCGTCGCGGCGGCAGGACTCATCATGCTCCTCGGCCTTTCCTTCGGAGGGCGGGTTGCAACGCTTCTCGGCGCAGCGCCCGCGGTGCAGGGAATCATCGGGGACTATACAAAGATCATTTTTACGTTTATATTCTTCACCATTTCCATCAATGTTATCTCCGGTATCATGCACGGCACGGGGGATACGAAGACTCCTCTCTACTCCACGCTTCTCGTGAACCTCCTCCACGTAGCGGTGGCGTATCCGCTCATTTACGGACATCTGGGCCTGCCCGCGCTCGGCGTGAAGGGGGCCGCGATCGCAGTGGCTATCTCCGAGAGTATGGGCGCGATATTCCTGTTCGTGCGCTCTCTGCGCAAACGGTATATATCCATAACAAGGCGCGTGGAAATCAAGTTTACCGTGATGACGGTCAAACTCGGGCTCCCGATCCTCGTCGACCGGCTGCTCCAGAACGCCGGTTCCCTGGTGTTTGCAAAGATAATCCTCCTCTACGGCACGACCGTGTATGCGGCGCACCAGGTGGGGCTGGCGATAGAAGCCTTTTCGTTCATGCCGGGCTACGGCATCGCCGTGGCCGCCGCTACCATGGTGGGACAGAGCCTGGGCGCCGGGAGGCCCGCGGAGGCACGACTGTCCGCATACGAAGCAAACCGCCTGGCCGTCTTTCTCATGGCCGCCATGGGCCTCATATTCTTTTTCTTCCCCTATGCTCTGCTTCGGGCCTTCACGAGCGACCCCGAGGTGATACGCTACGGCATCATGTACATGAAGATCGTGGCGTTCGCCCAGATACCTCTGGCCATAACCATGGTGGCGGCCGGCTCGCTCCGGGGCGCAGGTGATACGGGGTTCATCATGTTCGCCACCATCGCGGGCATGTGGATGGTGCGCCTGCCCGTTGCCGCCGTGCTCGCGACCCTCTTCAAGGCCCCTATCCGCTACGTATGGTCGGTCATGATCCTCGACTGGCTTGTGCGCATGGGCCTCCTTATC
>CAKKPG010000116.1:0-5637 GCA_919901555.1 Nitrospiria bacterium
AGCAGCCCTTGAGCGATAGACGCGCTTTTAAGTGCCCCGCAGATCAGGGTAAAACCACGTATCCCAAAGCAGGCACATGCGAAGCGTAAGTGCTGCGGGGACAGGACGTATATCCTTGTGCAACCATTGCCCAAGGTGCACGCTTGCGCGGCAGAGCGAAAGGACTGCTGCCCCCGTAACTGAGGGATTACCGGTTCGCGAACGGAAAAGAGGGACATTCGCGTCAATTCTGTGTCTATCTGTTAACTGTCGTTGCTACGTCTTTTCATTGAGACGCCGCCCCTCCCGTTATACCGCTACGCTCCGCACCGTAGGCCGGAACACAAGCCGTCTGCCTTCCCGGTCCACCACGACCGCCGAGCCCTCCTTCACTTCACCGGAGAGGATCTTTGCGGCAAGGGGGTTCAACACGTCACGCTGGATCGCCCGCTTGAGCGGCCGCGCTCCATAGACCATGTCGAAGCCCTCTTCGGCCAGAAGTTCCTTCGCGCCGTCCGTCAGTTCTATCCGGATCTTGCGTTCAGCCAGCCGCTTGAGCACCTGGCCCACCTGGATGTCCACGATCCGCTTCAGCACGTCGGCGTCGAGGGGATGGAAGATGATGATCTCGTCCACGCGGTTCAGGAACTCGGGCCGGAAGTGCTGCCGCAGGGCCTCCATGACGCGTTGCCGCATCTCGCCCTCGTCGTCCCGGATGTCCTGGATGTACTGGCTTCCGATGTTCGAGGTCATGATGGCCACGGTATTCTTGAAGTCCACCGTGCGCCCCTGGCCGTCGGTAAGCCTGCCGTCGTCAAGGACCTGAAGGAGCACGCTCCAGACCTCGGGGTGGGCCTTCTCCACCTCGTCAAAAAGGATGACCGAATAGGGGCGCCTGCGCACTGCTTCCGTGAGCTGTCCGCCCTCCTCGTAGCCCACGTATCCCGGAGGCGCGCCGATGAGCCGGGAAACGGTGTGCCGCTCCTGATATTCCGACATGTCGATGCGGATCATGGCCTGCTCGTCGTCGAAGAGGAACTCCGCCAGGGCCCGGGCAAGCTCGGTCTTGCCCACGCCCGTGGGGCCCATGAAGATGAAGCTCCCGATGGGCCGGTTGGGGTCCTGGATGCCGGCGCGCGCCCGGCGCACGGCGTTGGAGACGGCCTCGACGGCCTCGTCCTGTCCCACGACGCGCCGCCGCAGCCGCTCCTCCATGTGGATGAGCTTTTGTACTTCGCCTTCCATCATCCTGCTCACGGGGATGCCCGTCCACGTGGACACGATCTCGGCCACGTCCTCCTCGTCCACCTCTTCCTTGAGCATCTTCTGCTGGGACTGGATCGTGGCGAGCCTGCTCGAATCGGCGTCGAGCCGCTTCTGAAGTTCCGGGAGCTTGCCGTAACGGAGCTCTGCCGCGCGGCCCAGGTTGCCTTCTCGCTCGGCCTTTTCCGCTTCGATCCTCGCCTGTTCGATCTGTTCCTTGATGGAGCGGATCTCCTGAATACCGCCCTTCTCGGCCTGCCACTGGGCCTTGAGCCCGCTCCGCTTTTCCGAGAGTTCCGATATCTCTTTTTCGATCTTCCTGAGCCGCTCGGCTGATGCCGGGTCCTGCTCCTTTTTCACTGCCTCGCGCTCGATTTCGAGCTGCCGGATCCTGCGCTCCACCTCATCGAGCTCCGTTGGCATGCTGTCGATCTCCATGCGGAGCCGCGATGCGGCCTCGTCGATCAAGTCAATGGCCTTGTCCGGCAGGAACCGGTCCGCGATGTAGCGATGGGAAAGGACGGCCGCGCTCACGAGGGCCGCGTCCTTGATCTTCACGCCGTGGTGCACCTCGTAGCGCTCCTTGAGACCCCGGAGGATGGAGACGGTGTCTTCCACCGAAGGCTCACGCACCAGCACGGGCTGGAACCGCCGCTCCAGGGCCGGGTCTTTCTCGATGTACTTGCGGTACTCGTTCAGCGTCGTCGCGCCCACGCACCGGAGCTCGCCCCGCGCCAATGCGGGCTTGAGCATGTTCGACGCGTCCATGGCCCCCTCGGCCGCCCCGGCGCCGACGACGGTGTGAAGCTCATCGATGAACAGGACCACTTCGCCGCTCGACTCCGTCACTTCCTTCAGCACGGCCTTGAGCCGGTCCTCGAACTCGCCGCGGTACTTGGCGCCGGCGATGAGGGCGCCCATGTCCAGGGCCACGACGCGCTTGTTCTTGAGCCCCTCGGGCACATCGCCCGAAACGATGCGCTGCGCCAGCCCCTCGGCAATGGCCGTCTTGCCCACGCCCGGCTCGCCGATCAGCACGGGGTTGTTCTTGGTCCTGCGCGACAGGACCTGGACCACACGGCGGATCTCTTCGTCCCTGCCGATAACGGGGTCGAGCTTGCCGCGCCGGGCAAGGTCGGTAAGGTCCCTGCCGTAACGGGTGAGGGCCTGGTACTTGTCCTCGGGGTTCTGGTCGGTCACGCGCTGGGAGCCGCGAATGTCCACGAGCACGGCGAAGATGGCGTCCTTGGTGACCCCGTGGCGGGACAGAATATCGCGGGCCGGACCGTCGACCTCGGCCGCGGCGATGAGGAGGTGTTCGGTGCTGAGGTACTCGTCCTTGAGCCGCTCAGCCTCCTGCTCTGCCTTCTCAAAGAGCTTGTTCAGCCGGGGAGAGAGATAGGTCTGCACAAGACCTTCCACCTTCGGGAGCGTACTCAGGGCGGCATCGACATCGGCCTTGATCCTCCCGGGGTCTGCGCCCAGTTTTTTGATAATGGGCGGCACCACACCGTCCTGCTGATCGAGGAGCGCCAGGAGCAGGTGTTCGGCCTCGATCTGCTGATGGCGGCGTTTGCCGGCCACGTCCTGCGCAGCCTGGAGCGCCTCCTGGGATTTTAAGGTGAACTTGTCAAAACGTGCCATGGTAACCTCCGACGAACAACAATATTTCAAAATGAAAAAGTCAAAATGCAAATTGCAAAATTGTGGTATGGCCTACGTCCATATTGTTTATTCCTTCATTTTCCATTTTGCACTTTGCATTCTGCATTCTGCATTTTGCCTTTGAGATTTCACCCCTCGTCACTCACGATTCTTATCCGCCTCACCGGCACCAGTGCATTTTTCATCTCTTCCCTGCGCCGTATCTCCCGGGCAAGGTCTTCCCGGAGCTGCCGGATGGTCTCTTCCATCTCGCGCTGCATCCGCTCCATCTTCTCGCGCATGGAGAGGATCACCTCCACGCCCGCCAGGTTCACTCCGAGCTCCCGCGTAAGCCGCAGGACCATCTCGAGCTTTTCCACGTCCCCTTCGGAGTAGAGCCGCGTGTTGCCGCCGCTCCGTTTGGGCTTGATAAAGCCTTCACGCTCATATATTCTCAGCGTCTGCGGATGCACCCCCAGCATCTCCGAAACCACGCTGATCATAAAGAGTTTGTGTCCCCGTGCTACCATAATCTGTTCCTTTTGGACCAAGGCAACCATGTTGCCGTTTTTTGTTTACGCCGACGCGGTCGGCTCGCTCCACATTACCGTTTCCTGAACCCCCGAAAGGTAACATTCGCCCTCGGGTTCGACGGGGCAAGCCGATCCAGCTCGCGCAGCACGTCCTTGCCTCGCTCGTCCAGTTTTTCAGGGGTCACCACCCTGACCGTCACGTAGTGGTCCCCCTCGCCTCGTCCGCCCAGGTGCGGCACGCCCTTGCCCCTGAGCTTGAGCTGCTGTCCGCTCTGTGTCCCGGGCGGGATCGTGAGCGCCACCATGCCGTCCTTTGTCGGGATCTCGATCTTGTCTCCCAGCGCGGCCTCTCGAAAGGTGACGGCGGCTTCGGAATACAGGTTGTCGCCTTTCCGTTCAAAGTAGGGATGAGGCCTCACTTTGGTAATAATGTAGAGGTCTCCCTGCGGTCCGCCCATGATGCCTGACCCGCCCATGCCTGAGACCCTCACCTTGGAACCGTTGTCCACGCCGGCCGGGACTTTCACGTTGATGCGTTCGTGCTTGGGGATTTTGGCGCTGCCGCCGCAGGTCCTGCAGGGGTTCGGGTTGATGGCCCCTTCCCCGCGGCAGGTGGGACAGGCCTGGGCAAACTGCATGAACCCCCTCCCCTGGGCCACGCTGCCCGTGCCGCGGCAGGTCGGACAGGTGCGGGGCGATGTCCCGGGCTGGGCGCCGCTGCCTCCGCAGGCGGAGCAGGCTGCTTCCCGGCGCAGTTCGACCTGCATGGTCTTGCCGAATACGGCGTCTTCCAGGTCTATTTCGACGGCAGAGGTCAGGTCCTCGCCCTTCTGGGGCCCTCGCGGCCGTGTCGCCCTCTCGCCAAAGAGGTTTCCGAAGATGTCCTCGAAACCACGGCCGGTGAAGGATTCCGCGCCCTGGCCGCCAAAGCCCTGGAACCCCTCGAAGCCGTACCCTGCGCCGGGCCCGGCTCCGGCGCCAAAGCCCTGATCAAAGGCCCCATGGCCGAACTGGTCATACTGTTCGCGCTTCTTGGGGTCAGACAGCACCTCGTAGGCCTCGTTCAGCTCCTTGAACTTCTGCTCAGCCGTCTTATCATTGGGATTCACGTCAGGATGGAACTTCCGGGCGAGCTTCCTGAAGGCTTTCTTGATTTCCCCCTCGGAGGCCCCTTTGTTCACACCCAAAACTTCATAGTAATCCCGCTTGGTAGTCGCAGCCATAAACACCTCAGATCCTAATATTGACCCTATTATAAAATGTGAGTGTGCTATTGTCAAGTTTTAAGGCATAAAAAAACCTGTACTCGGATAAGTCGCGACGCGGGCTTTTTTCTATACTAACCAAACAGGTGATTCGTAAAAAGCTTTTAAGTTCTCAAAAATTCGTGCCGCTTAGAAGCGCCTACTTCTGGTAATTCGTGGCCAAATGCTTTTTTAAGGATTGCAATTTCAGTGTATCGTCCTCAGCACCTCTTCGGCCCGCTCCCCCACCTGCACATTCTCGAAACCGTCACCTTTGTACACCCAGGCCTCTCCGCGGTCGGACATGAGATGCTCTGCGAGGCTGCGCACCCGGTCACGATACTCTCCGCTCCACAGGTTACCGGCGCGTGCGGCGCTCCAGAGTCCCCGAACAAACTCCAGTGCGTATATTTTGAGCAGAGGATCTTTATCAGCCAGGGACAAGCTGATTATTTTCTGATAGGAAGCCGCCGCCTCGGGAGCGGTTTCGGCAATCCTGCTCAGGGCATAGACCACTCCCGGACGGAAGACCTCCTCTTCCACATCAAAAGCCGAGGCGATAAGCGGGATGACGTCGGAAAAGCGGCGGGGATCAGCGCTCACGATCTCCCCCAGAAGCTCGGGCGCGGCCCAGCCGATGCCCCCGGACTCGTCCGAGAGCGACCACAGGAGCTTCCGGGCCGTCTCGCGCAAATATTCATAATCGGTCTTGATGAGCTGCCTCGCCGCCAGTCCCACGGCCTTGATGGCCCGCCAGCCCACGAGCGTTTCCTTGTCGTAGGCCAGGCGCACGAGCAGGGAAAGGGCCTTTCTGTTTTCTTTGGCAAGAGCGGCCACGGTGTTCAGGTCGTTTGCTTCAAGGGCGTACTGGATGGTTTTCTTCAGGGAGGGATGAGTCATGTGCACCATATTATCATAAAGCGCTTCTTCTGTCATTATCGACGCTACCAACAGTAAAGCTTTTACCGGTAGAG
>CAKKPG010000116.1:5737-7459 GCA_919901555.1 Nitrospiria bacterium
AGAGGACGCTGAGGACTACAGAATGAGAATGCGTTAAACCCGGCAATGGCATTGAGTGGATTTAAATGATGTGGATACAAGAGAAAAGGTGCGGTGAAAGCGCTGATCGCAGCTTACAACAGTAAGTTAGAATATCTCTTTCAATGACACCCTGAATCCCTTCAATACCTGAGATTCGAGCGCATCGTCATAAAAATACGTCTTCACGAGCCCATACTCCTTGTTCTTCAAGGAATATATCTCGATGAATTTCTCCCTCGGCGCAACGATCCAGTACTCCTTTACGCCGAACCGGGCGTAGAGCACCTTTTTTTGAACAGTATCGCGGTAGGCCGTGCTCTCCGAAAGAATCTCAACCACAAGGTCAGGCGCGCCCTTCACATTATCCTCGCCTATGATGCCGATCCGGTCTTTGGAGATGAACAGGATATCGGGCTGGACAACGCTTTCTTCGTCGAGGTACACATCAGCGGGCGCTTCGAGAACTTCACCGAGGCTCTTCTCTTCAACAAATCGCTCCATCCGTGAAACCAACCTTAGGGAGATTCTTTGATGATCCATTTTCGGCGATGGGGTCATGAGCAGTTCTCCCTCTATGAGCTCATAGCGCTTGTCCTCAGGCATTTTGAGATAGTCCTGGTAGGTGTATTTCTTCTTTATCGTCGCCGCATGTAACATATTCCACCTCAACAGCTTGCTGAAAAAGTCCTGAAATAACCATTGCTGTCATTCTGAGCGAAGCGAAGAATCTCGGCTTTTCAAATACATGAGACCCTTCATGGAGCCTGTCCTGATCCGGATTCTTCAGTCGCGGAGTCCACCCTGAGCCGAAAAACGAGACCCTTCGTTTCACTCAGGGTGACACGCAAAAATCCTTTTTCAGCATCCTGCTTCTACAACCCAATCTTCTCAACAAAGCGCTACACGCTTTCACTGAAGATGTTTTTTACCTCAACCTCAAATCCTTCGACGGCCTTTTTTGAGACGCATTTCCCCTCTGAGGTTGCCGATTGCTCCTGCACGAATTTTCCGTTTTTATTGGCATAGACCTCTACAGATTTCAACTCCGGGTCGACGATCCAGTATTCCTTGACCCCGTGCTTCTCGTACTTATGAAACTTCTTCCTGAGGTCATAGTAAGCAGTTGACGGCGACAAAATCTCGACAACGAGGTCCGGCGCGCCTTCTATCTTTTTCTCTCCCACCATGCCCATCCGTTCTTTTGAAATAAAAATAATGTCCGGCTGATATGTGTCTTCCTCGTCGAGATAGACATCGATTGGAGCATACAGTACCATCCCGGACTTTTTCGACATCACATGATTTGCAAGGGAGGTCGCAAGCCGGATGGAAATCAGCTGATGATACGGCGCGGGCGACGGCGTCATGACCAGTTCTCCTTCTATAAGCTGATAGGGAGCGCCTTCAGGGAGTTCCGCGTAATCTTTGTATGTGTATCGTTTTTTTTCTACGGTAGCAGGCATAGCGTTTCACCTCTTTTCGCCATACCTAAAGTATACCGATAAAGATCATGGCCGTCAACACCGGAATTTGCCTGGGAACGACTGCGCGGGAGCGGAATGGAGGAAATCGCCGCGAAGGGAATAGCGGCAACGGCAATTGTATTCATCTTCTTTCGTGGCAGACAATCAACGGTGGTGCTTCAAATGCTCTTTCCTGTCCTGGAGCGCGAACACTACGGCTGCGATAATGCCGGCGGCA
>CAKKPG010000117.1:0-16187 GCA_919901555.1 Nitrospiria bacterium
CATCAACTGATGTTGTTCTAACCAATACCCCGCTGCTTGCGGCGGGGTAGTTTATAAGACCGGCAAAGCTTTTTAGGCAGTTACGAATAGAATTCTATCCAAAATGGAAACAAAATTCAACCAGGCACCAAGACACAAAGAAAACACGAATAATTGACGAATTGTAAAGCGCAAACCTCTGTATGAATTTCCTCGTACCTTCGCGTCTTCGTGGCATATTTGGTTCCGGTTTGTCCGGGTTAGTGTAGTATTGTAGTATTGAGGAGGAAGTTCATGGCTCGAACCGCATTCTGGGAAACCGAAATACTGCGAAAAGAACGGATCGAAACCGTCCAGATCAACATGGGCAACCGGTGCAATCAGACGTGCACGCACTGCCACATCGGGGCCTCTCCCCGGGGCGATAAAAACATGGATGCCGGCACGGCCGGAAAAATCCTGGACAAACTCCTGTCGCTGGACATCGACGACGTTGAGTTTACCGGCGGCACGCCCGAGATGAACCCGCACCTCACGCTGTTCATCGAGAAGCTCGCGGGACAGGGAAAGAAGGTCGCGGTCAGGACGAGTTTGACGGTCCTGGACCTGCCCGAATACGGCGCGTTCATGGACCTGTACCGGAAGCACCGCGTCAGGCTGATCGCGTCCCTTCCCGGCGCCTTCGAGGACCAGACCGATGCCCAAAGGGGGAAGGGCGTTTTTCGAGCGAGCATGGAAGTCCTCCGGAAGCTGAACAACATTGGATACGGGAAGGACGGGTTGACCCTGGACCTCGTGTACAACGCCGCCGGAGATTACCTCCCGCCGGAACAGAGGTCGCTCGAGCAGGAATACAAACAGCTCCTCAAGGACAGGCATAACGTCTCCTTCAATAATCTGCTGACCATCGTGAATACGCCGATAAAACGGTTCCGGCAGTACCTGATCAGCCGGGGACGGCTCACCGAATACATGAACGAACTGATGGACAACTTCAACCCCGACACCCTGGAGCGGGTCATGTGCCGCAGGCTTATCTCCGTGGACTATCAGGGCCATGTCTTTGACTGCGATTTCAACCTGGCCCTGGGCATCAGAATAAAGAACTATGAAGATAAAAAATTCTGGGACATCGACTTTTCCGATTTTACGCCGGAGATAACCTGCGATGAGCATTGTTATGCCTGCACCGTGAACCGGGGAAGCAGCTGCCGGGGCGCGTTGATGAACGAGGAGAACGGTTTCGACGTTCACCCCGTTAGAGAACAATTTTTTCACACGACCACCTCTGGCGGCAGTGTTCCGTCCTCTGAAGAGAATACTGAATATCACCGGCAGGAGTCTGTGCCTGTCTCTAACGGGGTAAAAGACAACGTCCGCCACTACTACAGCGACGTGGTCCAAAGCGCGGCCGACCTGAAAACAACGGCCTGCTGCACGCCCGATTCCATGCCCGAGCATGTGCGGGCGGTCCTGCCCTATATCGCCGATGAGATAACGGAGCGATACTACGGGTGCGGTTCTCCCATTCCGGTCGCCCTGAAAGGCCTCACGGTGCTCGACCTGGGCTGCGGCACCGGCAGGGACAGCTACATTATGTCCAAACTCGTGGGCGAGAAAGGGTTCGTGTACGGCATCGACATGACGGAGAAGCAGATCCGCGTTGCCGAGAAGTACCTCGAGCTCCAGACGAAGCGTTTCGGCTACGAACAGCCGAACTGCCGGTTCATCTTCGACACTATTGAAAATTTCGGGGACCACGTTCCCCCCGGATCGCTGGACATCGTCATCTCGAACTGCGTCATCAACCTCGTGGAGGACAAGGAGCGTGTGCTGCGGCAGGTGTTTGCCGCGTTGAAGCCGGGAGGGGAATTTTACTTTTCCGACATCTACGCGGACCGCAGGGTGCCGGAGCCGGTCAGGAAAGATCCGGTGCTCTACGGCGAGTGCCTGGGCGGGGCGCTCTACGAGAAGGACTTCGAAGGGATGGCGAAGCGGGCCGGGTTCGCCGACCCCCGCGTCGTGTCGAAGCGTTCCATCGGCATTTCGAATGAAGAGATCAGGGAGCGCATCGGCAACATCCGGTTCTCCTCCGTCACCTACCGGCTCTGGAAGATCGAGGGCCTTGAAGACTCCTGCGAAGATTACGGGCACAGTGCGGTCTATCGAGGGGGCGTCCCGGAGGCGCCTTTCAGATTCGAGCTCGACGCCGCGCACGTCTTCGAGAAGAACCGGCCGGAGCGGGTCTGCGGCAATACGGCGCTGATGCTCTCCCAAACGAGGCTCATGCCGTACTTTGAAGTCGCCGGGAGCTTCGACGAGCATTTCGGGGCTTTTAAGGGCTGCGGAACGGCGCCGTCGCCCGCCGACGCGGCCGCACCGCAGGGCTCATGCTGCTGAGCCGCGGGACGGGCATGAGGGAACAACAGTGCGTACTGCTTTTCATCAAAGCCCCGGTAAGGGGAGGGGTGAAGTCGCGGCTTGCGGCGGCGATCGGAGAAGAAGCGGCCCTTGAGATCTACAAGGATTTTGTCATCACAGTCTTGGAGACGCTGAAGGCGGGGCGTTATCCCTTTCGAATTGCAGTATATCCCCGGGACGCATTGGAATCAGTGAGGCACTGGCTCGGGAACGACCTCGACTATCTCCCCCAGACCGGCAAGGACCTGGGGGAAAGGATGAAGAACGCCCTTGCCCGGGTTTTTTCGGACGGCATCGAGCGGGCGGTCATCATCGGAAGCGACCTTCCCGATCTGCCGGACGAGGTGATCCATGAGGCGTTTCAATCGTTGGAGAGCAAGGACGCAGTGATCGGGCCTGCGCCGGACGGCGGCTATTACCTTATCGGCTTCAATGCCCGAACGTTCCTGCCCGGCGTCTTTGACGGGCTTCCCTGGAGTACGGAGACCGTTTTCTCCGATACCATGGGGGTCCTGGAACGGTCGTCATGGACGGTCCACCAACTGCCGTTGTGGAGGGACGTGGATACGTTGGAAGACCTGAACGACCTTGTCGCGCGAAGTGAGGAGCGCGGACCCGGTCCATCGGTTGCCCTGTCCGCTCTCTTGAGAAGAATAGGGGCCTTCCTCCCCGGGGGGGGCGTGAACGCAGCCCCCGGAGGATGAAAGCATTCGGGACATGCACCTCCGCAGGTCTGCCGCTGAGCACAGGCGCAAAAAAGCGCGCCCGCAATCAATAAAAGAGCGTCGCTCAGCCAAAACAGCGCGCGCAAAGCGAAAGCGCCGCGGGCATAAGCACCGACAGCATTACAGGGAAAAAGCATACTGGCAAGCCTTGCGCCGAAGCGAGGTGGCTGACCTGGGGAGTTACCAGAAAAAAATGAAGAGGGAGGACATATTATGGACTATAAGCTCATCAGTATCGTAGCCGCGGTGACGTTCATTTTTCTTCTCGAAGGGCTGTTCCCGCATTATACCGGCCGCTCGAAAAGGCTGGCACATGCATTTCCCCACGTTCTCACCGCCTTTTTCAACGCATTCCTCACGAGACTGCTCCTTGTCGGGCTGACGATAGCGGTCATCGGGTGGGCGGCCGGAAATTCCTTCGGGCTCCAAAGCGCTCTCGCACTGAACCCCGTTGCCGGGACCGTGGTCGTCTTTCTCCTCTTTGATATCTGGATGTATTTCTGGCACATGGCGAACCACCGGTTTTCATTCCTCTGGCGCTTCCACCGGGCGCACCATTCGGACACCGCAATGGACACCACGACGGCGCTCCGCTTTCATCCCGGCGAGCTGATCCTCTCCACGTTCGCGCGGCTCCCGGTGCTCGTCCTCATCGGGATGAGTTTCAGCCAGCTCGTCATCTTTGAGACCCTGCTCAACCTCTCGACGCTGTTTCACCACAGCAATCTGGCCGTGCCGGAAAAGTGGGACCGCCTCATCCGCATCTTCATCGTGACGCCCAACATGCACCGGGTGCACCACTCCGTCGTCATGAATGAAACGAATTCCAATTTCACCAGCCTCCTCTCCGTCTGGGACCGGCTGTACAAGACGTTCAGGACGCGCGAAGACACCCGCGCTATTACCCTCGGGCTGCCCCTCTTCAGGGAGGAAAAGTGGCAGAGGGCGTGGGGCTTTTTCATTACCCCCTTCATGAAATAAGCGACCGGGAAAGGGTGGTCTGCCGCGGCACGTTTCGATGAGGGCCTTATCGTCATCGGGGGGGCGGACCTCCCGCCGGGCACCGAGGAAAATTACGGACCGATGAAAAAAACGACCAAGAAGGTTTTTCTTCTGCTCCTTATCATCGGAGCCGTCGCAGCCGTCCGGTTGAGCGGCATAGACCGATACCTCACGTTCCAGCAGCTCCAGGAAAGCAAGGCCGTGCTGGAGCGCTTCGTCCATGCCCATTACGGCGTTTCCGTCCTGGGGTTCATCCTCTCCTACATCATCGTCACCGGCCTTTCCCTGCCCGGCGCCACTGTCATGACCCTGGCCGGCGGATTTCTCTTCGGCATGGCCGCGGTCCTCTTCGTGAACGTCGGCGCCACGGCAGGCGCCTTCCTTGCCTTCCTTGCCTCGCGCTACCTCATCGGCGAATGGGTGCAGAAAAAGTACGGCGGGAAGCTGGACGGCTTCAACCGCGAGTTAATGAAAAACGGCCACCTCTATCTCCTGGGCCTGCGCCTGATCCCCGCGATCCCCTTCTTTCTGATCAACATCTTGTCCGGGCTGACGGCCATTCGTCTTCGGACATTCTTCTGGACCACCGCCGTCGGCATCATTCCCGGCTCCCTCGTGTATATCTACGCGGGCACGCAGCTTGCCACCATCCGCTCATTGGGAGATGTCCTTTCAACGAACATGATTATAGCCTTCGTTCTGCTCGGGCTCCTTGCCCTGCTGCCGGCGGCGGTGAAGTATCTGAAAAGAGAAAAATGAATACTGTACTGCTCAGGTCAAAAAAGACGAAGCAAAAGCTTCTCGCGCAACCAAAAGTAGGCGCCTCTAGGCGAGACGCAAAGTACGCAAAGTTTTTTTAAGAACAACGGTTGGATTTTCTTTGCGATCTCCGAGGTAAAGCTGATTTTTTACGAGTTCAGCAATAATAACCCGCAGGGCGTGCGGCGGCGGAAAAAAAGAGAGGGGCGAGAACGAAACCTATGGCCAGATTGACGAGGAAGAAGACAAAGAAGGTCGGCCTGCCCGCGGAGAGCCTGGTGTACACCGGAGACGTGAAGGGCGGCGCGGCAACGGTCGCCGTCATGGACTACGACGAGCGGGAAGTCCGGGAAACGAGCATTACGACGGTCCAAGAGTGCATTGCGTACCGCGACAAGCCGACGGTGACCTGGATCAACGTGGAAGGGGTCCATGACGTTCCGCTCCTGGAAAAGATGGGCGAATGTTTCGGACTGCACCGGCTCGTGATGGAGGACATTGCCAGTACGGACCAGCGCCCCAAGGCCGAGGATTTCGGCGAGTACCTCTACATCGTGTTCAAGATGCTTTCCTACGATGCGCTGAAAGGGGAGGTCGTGCCGGAGCAGCTCAGCCTGGTCCTCGGCCGGAACTTCGTGCTCTCCTTCCAGGAGGGGATCGAGGGGGATGTCTTCAATGCGATCCGCGGCCGCATCAGGGAGGGGAAGGGCCGCATCAGGAAAATGGGCGCCGACTACCTGGCCTACGCCCTCGTGGACGCCGTGGTGGACAATTACTTCCTTATCCTCGAGGGAATCGGCGACAACATCGAGTCCCTGGAGGAGGCCATCGTCTCTCGCCCGACGCAGGAGACGGTGCAGAGTATCTATCGCCTGAAACGGGAGCTTCTGATCCTGCATAAGTCCGTGTGGCCCCTCCGGGAGGTCGTCGGCATCCTGGGAAAGCATGACTCGCCCCTGATCCGGGAAACGACGGTCCCGTACCTGAGGGACGTGTACGACCACGTGATCCAGGTCATCGACACCGTGGAGATCTACCGCGAGATGCTCTCGGAAATGCTCGACAGTTATCTGTCCAGCGTCAGCAACAGGCTGAACGAGATCATGAAGGTCCTGACCATCATCGCCACGATCTTCATGCCCCTGACGTTCCTCGCCGGCGTGTACGGGATGAACTTCAGGCGCATGCCGGAGCTCGAATGGCGCTACGGCTATCCCCTCGTGCTCGCCGTCATGCTCGGGATCGGCCTTTCCATGGTGCGCTATTTCAGGAAAAAGAAGTGGTTCTGACCGCTTCAGGACGCGAACAATAGGGCCCCTCGAATGAGAGGCCTTATTGCGTCCTTGTCCTGCATTCTCACCGTGGCGTACCGGTACGGCTCCCGGGTCGCTCATGGTCCCGTTGCCGTCCGCGTCCGTGAGGGCCTGCCATTGCTTCATCGGTGATGGAGACGACGGGGCGGGCGAGAAATTCAGGTTCGGATAGGGAGGGGTTTTCGGGCAGACAAAAAGGCCGGCACGAGCCGTGCCGGCCTTCTCCAGAAAATATTTTTACGATCCGACAATGAAGGAAACGGTTGCGGTGATCCCGCCCGCTCCGCCTGCCGGGAACAACCAATTTCTCATCTTCCCGACGAGGCACTGTTCGGCGCTTTTATTGGTTAACTGTGTCGAAACTACAGTTACGCTTTTTACCGTACCGTCTGCATTCAAAACGAACTTCACCGTTAGTTTCCCTTGCAGCGCGATGCCCTGGAGGCAGCCCTGGAGCTCCTTGATGTGCTGCTGCACTGTTGCGCGCACTGCCTCTCTTGACAGGCCGCGGGATACGACGAGCTCGCCGATTTTCAGCATGGAGGAGGCCTTTTTTTCAGGAGCAGCGGCGCCCTCTGCGTAATCAAAGGCCGTTTCTCTCTTGTCCTTGACAGAGAAGTTCTCTCTCAGCATCATCGGTGAAGGCGCAGCGCTCTTCGCCATCATGCCGCCCACTGCATAGTCGGAAACACCCTCGGGCAGGGGGAGCGGCTGGTTGACGGTAGTCGTCTTTCCGTCCTTGTTCCGCACCTCGGAGTCAATTGCCACGAATGAGGTATAGGCGGTGAGAAGATTGTAGGTCAACCCCAGATTGGTCACTTCTTTCACCCGCTCATCATCAGGACGGAGCATGTTGTAGTCGGAAAGGACCTGTATCCGGTGGCGGGCCCAGAGATACCGCAGGGCCGAGTTGGACGTGAGCGGCTTGACCTTGTTGACCTCGATGACATCGGCATAAGGCTCCTCGCTGGAAATGCCGTGAAGGGCGATCTTCCCCTGCGCTTTGCCGCGCCATTTTCCGAAGATGATCACCGGGCGGTCGGCAAGAACATCGGGAATGCTCATGGGCTCAACGTCATAGGCATCAAATCCTCCGAAATTCACCTTGACCTGCGTGAGGACCGGAGACTGGATCAGCTTGCGGAACGCCTCGGCCTTTGCCGGGGCTTCCTCCGGTTTCGTGATAATGAAAGGCTCGCCCATGCCCACATGGGCCATGCCTTCGATGATGTGGCGGTTTACGCTCGTGCCGATGCCGAAGGCGAACATATTGGCGCTTCCCAGGCTGTTGCGGATAAGGTCAAAGGCCTCCTCTTCCAGGGTCACATAGCCGTCGGTCGCGATCACCACGGTGCGCGAGTAGTTTTTATTCCTGGGCAGGGCCAGCGCGCGCTTGAGCGCGGGCAACAGTTCCGTGCCGCCTCCGCCGTGCTCGCGGTCGATCACGTTTATTGCCCTGTTGATGTTCTCCGTCGTGGCAGGAAGGGACTCCTCCGACATCAGCGTAGAGCCGCCGGCGAAGAGAAGCACGTTGAATTTGTCCGTCGAGCGGAGATTGCCCAGAAGGTCTTTCAGGAGTTTCTTCGATATCTCCAGGGGGAAGCCGTACATGGAGCCCGAGACGTCGACGATGAAGATGTACTCCCTGCCCGGTATCTGGGCCGTGGTCACGCGCTTCGGCGGCTGGAGCATAAGCAGGAAGAAATTCTCCCGTTCCCCTGGGTACAGAAGCAGGCCCGATTCCACCTGGTCGCCGGCGAGGCGGTATTTCAGGATGTAGTCGCGGTTGCCGCCGGATTGCTCGGACTTGTCGAGCATGATTGAGGCGGATGATGAGCCATGGTAGTTTACATTCACCTTATGGGAGGTGCAGAAGAGCTTCTGGATCGGCATTCCCGTGGCAATGTTTGCGGTGATGTCGAAGGTATAGTGCGGCGCTTCTCCCTGGTGCAGGTAGGGGTTCTGGACCCATTTCTCCGATGCAGGCGCCGCCTGCGCAGGCTGGTTGGAATAGCGCGGCCCGACCACGGTGGGATAGGCGAATTCATATACCTTGTCCGTGGGCACGAGCAGCTCGGTGTAGCTCATTTCCACTTTGATCTCGTCCCCGGGCATGATGTTCGCTACGTTCATCTGGAACACGTTGGGCCTCTGCTGTTCGAGGAGCGACGCGCTCTTGCCCTGCTGCTTTGCCTGTTCATACTCCTGCCGGGCCTCATCGCGTTTTTTGATCTTCGCGTTGATGACCCGCTCGCCGATGGTCATCTTCATGGCGTACACCGCGGCCCGCGTCGAGGCTGGGAATATGTAGATCGCCTCCAGAGCATGCTTGCCTTCATTCTTGTAGACCTGGGTGACCTTGACGTCGGCGATGACGCCCGAGATGTTTACCGCCGCGGACGTGGCTTTCAGCGGAAGCTGGTCCACGTCGGGGCTGTCACTCTTCACGAAAAAGTAGGGTGACAAGGTCTTATCGTCTGATTCCTTCTGCTGGGCCGTGCCCGTGGTTCCTATCAAGATGATCGCCGCCAGGGCAAGTACTGCTGATAACGTTCTGACTGGTTTCATAAGGGACCTCCTGTTAGAAATAAATTTAACAGCCTTTGGGTAATTAGACAAGGGAGGCCCGGAAAAAGTTCCTGACTTATGGTTCTTATTTTTGAGGCGAAAAGGGGAGGATATTCTTGACGTCGATGCTCTTGAGCCCGGATTTCATGATCAGCTTTCTCAGTAGAGAATTATACATGAAGGGAGCTTTGAGGTTTTTGAGCAGGATGTTCCAGCGAAGCTGCCCTGTGTTCCGCGCATACCGTCCCTGGAATCCGCCGAGCCCCGGCGCCAATGCCCCGGCCAGTGCAAGGGCGCTCCGGAAGGCGTAGCTGATCCCTTCGGCGGAACTGGGGCTGATCCAGCCCGCGGCCTCTCCGATGAGGGCAACGTTGCTTCTGCCGGTGTTTATGTGAGCGGTGAGGCGCGGCCGGAGAAGCAGGGTCCCTTCTTTCTCAATGCTCTCGCCGAATTCGAACCCGCGCTCCCGCAGTTTTTTCTTGAACCGCTCAAATTTGCCGGGCGCGGTGTCTCCCGGCCGGAGGGCCGAGCCGATTATCACCGAGTCATATTTGGGGATGATCCAGGAATAGAAGTCGGTGATCTCGGGGTCGAAAATGGCCGTAAAGTAAGGAAGCGCCTTGTCGGCCTTGAGCCATTCCTGGATCGCCACATAGGCCCGGGGCGCGGGATGCCCAGGGAATGCCTGTTTGCGCACGAGGGAAAATGCGCCGTCGGCGCCTACGACTGTTTTGGCCCGTTCGCTGAACGTCTTGCCGTCCTGCGCCAGATGGAGCGTCACGCCTTCACGGTCCTGCTGCAGTGAGCGGAAAAAACAGGCGGGCAGCATGTCAACGTCGGGCGGAATGAGCGAAACCAGCCAGCGGTCGAATTGCCCCCGGTCGATGTTCAGGTATGAGCGCTGATAGTACCGCTCAAGACGGTTGGGGACGTCTATGGTCCTGACAGCAAAGAGCTGGGGCCCCACGAGGACGTCCCGGGGAAGGCCCAGTCCCATTCTGGCCAGCATCTTTTGCGCATCAGGGGCAAGCAGGCCGCCGCAGCACTTGGCCGAGGTCTCCTGTCCTTCGGAAGGGACGATACGGCCCTTGTCGATGAGCAGCGTCTTGAATTGCTTGCCGATGAGGCGCGCCAGCGTGGCCCCTGCCGGTCCCGCGCCGATGATGGCGATGTCGTACATGATTTGATGGCCCCTCTCTGGATAAATAGATGACGAAGGTCTCAGCCGGAACAAAATCCACCACGAAGTCTCGAAGGCACGAAGAAAGCAATGCAAAAGTCAAATTTCAAAATGCAGATTGCAAAATTGCGGTATGGCCCCAGGCCATGATTTATATTTCTTCATTTTGACTTTTGCATTTTGCACTCTGCATTTTGCATTCATCAGGCTTACGTGCCGTTCTCAAAAAAGAGTGCGGCCCTTTCTCCCGCTTCATCCATACTGTTGCTGCTCTGGATCCTGGATGCCAGGAGGTGGCCGAATTTATAGTTTTGGGCGAAATAACGGGTGAATTCCTTAAGCCTGCCCAGCCGGTGTTCAGGCCGGAAAAGCTCATTAAGGAGATCGATAAAGTTGCCGTAAACCGTTTGCAAAGATACTGCCGGTTCCGCAATGTTGCAGCCGTACAGGTCCCGGGCAATTTCGGCAAAAAGCCAGGGTTTTATCACCGCCCCGCGGCCGAGCATCAGGCCGTCGGCCCGTGAGGTGCGCAGGCACTGTTCCGCATCCTGGACAGAGAATATCCCGCCATTGACGATAACGGGGATCTTGATCCGGTCCTTTATGCCGGCAATACACTCCCATCGCGGCCTTCTGGCGAAGGACTCTTTTTTGAGCCGGGCGTGGACCGAGAGCATGTCAATGCCCTCGTCTTCGAGCAGGGTGCAGAAGTCCTTCAACTTCCGTTCATCGAGCTCGGCGCCGAGCCGGATCTTTGCGCTCAGGGGGAGCGGGGTGCGTTTCCTTGCCTCGGCCACGATGCGGCGGACGTCATCCGGCTGCTCCATCAGCCTGAAGCCCGCACCCATCTTGCCGACAGCGGGCGCCGGGCAGCCCATGTTCAAATCAATGGCATCGGCCTTCAGTTCATGAAGTACGTCTATGGCCGGGGCCATCTCTCCGGCTGTGGAGATCAGGAGTTGATAGGAAAGCGGTTTTTCCGAAACAGTCCTGATCAGGTACGGGGAGAGCCTGGGGTTTTCCGAGGGCAGCCTTTTTGCCGAAAGCATTTCCGTTGATAAAAGACCGACCCCGCCAAAGCCGAAGCAGATCTGCCGGAAGGCGCTATGGGTAAGGCCCGCCATTGGCGCCAGAAGCAAGGGCGGATCGATCGTAAGATCTCGAACTTGAATTTGTTGGAGAGTTGTTTGCATTCTTCTTTCAGGACCCTTTAAATGGTTGACCTGGTTGCTTTGGTCAGGTCTTCGTTAACCGTTCCTGCCATTTTTTCAGATCACGCTTTAAATGCATTATTGCCGTGACAAGAATATGGTTTGTTCGTATCTGATATAAAACACCGTATGGGAATCTGTTGGTCATGCACCGCCTTGTGCGTTGGGAGAAAAGGGGCCATGCATTTGGGAAGGAAACAATGCGGATAGAGTGCTCTTCACTTCCGCGGCAAATTCAAAGCCGAGGCCGGAGCATTGCTCATTATAGTAATCTACTGCATCGGCAAGTTCTTGCTCAGCACAAGAAAGGATGCGGATGTTCATCTTTTGTTGATCCGCTCGAACACCGCCTTCGCTGAATCAGCACAGATCTGACCGGCATCGTAGGCATCAATACGCGACTCCGCCTCGTCTGCCCACAGAGCGTCAATTTTGCGGTCCGGGGCCTTGTCGAAACTGTGGAAAAGCTCTTCGATCAATTCCGCCCGTTCAACGGGATCAAGGCTCAGCGCCTGCTTCAGTATAGCCTGTGTTGCAGTCGTCATTATTAAAATCACCTTATTTCTTTCGCTTTTCTGATCTATACTATATCATTTGGACGAAATAGTGTCAATAATATCGCCGTCAAGCCATTTTTTATGGACCGGCATTCTTGTCCCCGACGCCCTCTCCCCAATCGGGGAGAGGGCTGGGATGAGGGGGGCAGGCCAGGATCGGCTCACGCCTTCGCTGCCTGGCGGTTCTTTCGCCGGAATGTGAAGTACCCGTATACAGGCAGACCGGGAAGGGCCAGCCACGGGAGGATCGTCCCGAGGAAGACAACGAGCGCGTGGAGCGATTCGGCAAATCCTTCCAGGGCCTCGCCGAAGGCCGTTCTGATGGGACGCCAGACCTTATAAACGGTGGGGAATGCGCCTTTGGGTTCCAGAAAATTCACCTGGACCGTCACGAGCGCCGTGAGAATGTCCCAATTCCTCTTTTGCGCTTCGAAGGACTCTATATCTCCCCGTACTCTTGTCAGCTCTTTTTCCACGGCAAGCACGTCGGCAAGCTTCTGCGTCTGCCTCGTCAGAAGCTCCTGCAGCCTGGCCTCGGAAGCGCGCATATTCTTTAGCCGGGCTTCGAGGTCGACATACTCATCAGTGATGTCCTCGCCCGTCGAGTTCTCGCTGGTCACCGTACCGAAGGCGCGAAGCTTTTCCAGCAGACCGCCCACCGTGCCCGGCGGCACGCGCATCACCACTCTTCCCAGGAACGACCCATCGTCGTTCCGCACACGGCTGGTTTCCGTTGTGTAGCCGTTGCTCGCTTTTGCCAGATCAATTGCCGCCTGAAATGTAGTTGCCAGGTTTTTTACTTCCACGGTGATGTCGTGCGTGGTGATGACCTTCCTCTTCGACGGAGCTGGGGGCCTGCTCTCGGCCTCCGTCTTACTTGCGACTGCCGACTCATAGCCGGCTACTCTCGTGTCGCTGAATGATGCCAGGCTATCGCTTCTGCTGTACTGCTCTTCCTTTTGCACGCGGGCATTGCCAAGGCAAGTGCGAAAATGATAATCACCGAAAGAACATACCATGCTGTTGGGGTGAGGACTGCCAATAACTTCCTGATCGGTTTCATATGGACCTCCTGTCCAAAGAATTTTTGACCGCTCTGGATCATTAGACAAAGGAGGTCCCGGAAAAGTTCCAGCGAAAGACCTAACCCGGACAAGCAGGAACTAAAAACTTTTTTGCCACAGAGGACACAGAGATCACAGAGGTAAAATAGAAAACAAATCTTGTAATTATGAAATTATTTTGAGCCTTTCTCTGTGTACTCTGTGACCTCTGTGGCTAAATTTTTTTTCCATTTGGTGAGGAATTTGATTTGTAACTAAAGGTCAGTTGCGTTATGTGGCGTTCTCAAGTACACGGTTGCCGAGGCTGCTATACTATGCTATAGTATCTTTGATTATTTCCGGTTCAAAGGAGAACGCATGAAGAGACTGACCGTTATTCTAATTATTTCGGGATTGGTGATATACGCCGGCTGTGCATTGGGCCCGTCGCTGCGATCGGTCGAGCCGATCGATCATAACAAAAGGATGCTCGTCGCAGTCAGCGACATACAGAACCTGACAGGGAACCGGGACTATGATCCCCTCATGGGCGGTCTTACGGGAAGTTTTACGGCGGAGCTTCATGAAACCGAGTGCTTCCGCGTGATCGAGCGGCAAAAATTAAAGTCAATCATGGAGGAAATGAAGCTCGGTATGTCAGGACTGACCGACCCGGCCAAGACAAGAGAGGTGGGGAAAATGGCCGGCGCAGAGGCTATTCTCTTTGTGAACTTCGCATCGGTAAAGTACAGCTCCAAGAAAAACTCGACCTTTTTCGCCCAGGACGTAAAGGAAGAAATCGAGACGATCATGGATGCGAGGCTTGTGGCTGTGGAAACAGGAGAGATCCTCGCTGCCTCGAAGATATCCATACCCTTTACCAACAGATATCGAAGCTTTTGTCTTTTTAAGGATGGAGAAAAGGCTGACCAGAAACAGCTCGTGCAGGAGAGCCTGGAAAAAGCAATTAAGCACCTTGCCCGGGAAGTAGCATGGCAGGTCTCAAAAAAGAGCCGGTAAGGGGCTTGAAGTATTACCGTTGGTTTTTGTTCTCCGGAGGCCGTATGAAGAGACTGACCGTTATTCTATTCATTTTGGGATTGGTGATATACGCCGGCTGTGCCTCGGGCCCGTCGCTGCGATCGGTCAAGCCGATCGATTATAACAAGAGGGGGCTCGTCGCAGTGGGAGACCTGCAAAACCTGACAGGGAACCGGGACTATGATCCCCTGCTGGACGGCCTCACGGGAAGTCTCATCGTAGAGCTTCATGAAACCGAATGTTTTCGCGTGATCGAGCGTCAGAGATTAAAGTCGATCATGGAGGAAATGAAGCTCGGGATGACGGGACTGACCGATCCGGCGAAGACGAAGGAAGTAGGGAAAATGATCGGCGCAGATGCGATCCTCTTTGTGAATCTCGCTTCCGTGACATACGATGCCTCAAAAACCTCGGCCTTTATCGTCGAGGCAGCGATGGAAAAGATCGAAATGACCCTGGATGCGCGGCTGGTCTCAGTGGAAAAAGGAGAAATTCTTGCCACCTCGAAGATCACGATACCTTACAGTAATTTCTATGGTTCCGGGTATTTCGGCCTTATGAAGGCCGGAGAGAAAGCGGACCAGAAAGTGCTCGTGCAGAAGGCGCTGGAAAGGTCAGTAAAGCACCTTGCCAGGGAAATAGCGTGGCAGGTTTCCAAAAAGAACCGATAGAGCGCCATAGGATGGTCACCGTTTAGCCCCTTCCTTATCTGTTTTTTCATCTGTGCTCCTCTGCCTATTAATCTTATCGAAAAGTGTTACCCATGTCCCCAGAATAGTTTGTTACCTATGTTCCCGTTCGGTCATTGAATCAGCTGACATTGAGGTTCCACTGCCCAAGGGAACCAGGCAAAACAGGCAAAGCAATGTTAACGGACATAGTATTTAGCGGACTTTATCGAATCACCGGCTGAGATTAGAAGAAGACTCGATTACATTTACAAATGACTTCACAAGGATGGAAGAATTATCGCTGCGCCAAACAACGGCAAGCTTTACCGTAGGAGGCGATCCTGACAAGGGTATATACTGCACACCCGGCCGTCTGATGTTTTTTATATAATCTGGAAGGAGACAGGCTCCCAGCCCGGAAGCTACGAGACCTAAAACTGTTTGTACCTGACCTGCCTCCTGCACTATTCTGGGGCTGAACCCGGCAGAATGGCACATGCTGATAAAGATATCGCGAATAACCGGCTCGGATGCTCGTGTATTTACAATGAAAGGCTCCTGAGCCAGCTCCCTGATATTCAGCGATTTGCGGCCCGAAAGAGTGTGTTTTTTGGGCAGTGCAACTATCATAGGCGCTTGCGTGAGCGTTTGAGATGCAAGCATGGAATCCTGAGCATCCGGATAGAGGAATCCAACGTCAATGCGCCTGGCATGAAGTGACTTTATCTGTTCCGCTGTATTCAGTTCCTGCAATACCAGTTCGACATCCGGGAACCGCTCACGGAATACACGCAACCCTTCAGGCAAAAAAGTATGGATCACTGACCCCACAAATCCTATTATGAGACGTCCAGTTTGCCCACGGTAAATCCTTCTGGCAGTTTCAGCAGCCTGTTCAACATGTAAAAGGAGTTGCTGGGCTTCTTTAAGAAAATAAATTCCGGCGTCGGTCATTTGAATGGCTCGCCGGGTCCTGTCAAAAAGCTTTACCCCAAGCTCATCTTCCAGGTTCATGATCTGCTGGCTCAACGGCGGCTGAGCAATATGAAGCCTTTTGGCGGCCCTTCCAAAATGCATTTCCTCAGCCACTGCAACAAAATATTTGAGATGTCTTAGTTCCATATCTATTAAGTATTATTCTTATATTATCAATATATTGGACATATGTCAACTTAATGAGTAAACTATTTAATATAGAGACGACTAAAGACTTGTAATAGGCCATAGTAATGAAGAGATGCGATGCGAAGGGATGGCAGGCATAATGACCAGATTATCATCCTCTCGTGTCATTGAAATTCCGCGGTCTGAAGGAGGCAATATGAACAGGACATTCGATAAATGGACGGTGGACGCTGCAAAGTATTTTAAAGAGGAAGTCCTCGATATTATGCCCGATATCCCCCGTGAGGAGCTCTGTGCCATGGTAGGTGAGTACATCTATTATCAGCAAGCGGATGTCGGCAGGGACGAAGCGCGTGCGGTTGTTAAGGAAACCTGCATTCAGAAATAGCTCACAAAGGGAGGACGAGTCTATGAACAAAAGGTTCCCCTTCAAGTAAACTGTTTCATTGTCCGGACCGAACTGCTTTTGGATATTGCTGGAAAGAATGATTGACGAGGAGGCGATGGCTTTTTCGATATGGTCAACGAATCTCTGCATCACCGGACTGCGGAGCGGAGCGCGGACAAACACCTTTAGGGTCAAGTCTTTTTC
>CAKKPG010000117.1:16287-29467 GCA_919901555.1 Nitrospiria bacterium
CACCTTTAGGGTCAAGTCTTTTTCGTTGCAATTCCATCTTCTACAACGCAACGTAAAGCGCAAGACCATGAATATTTCAAGGAGAAAGACTTGACCCTAAAGGTGCTCTTGTAGGCTGGATTCCTTGGCTCGGGCCTCCTTCGCCTTGGCCAGTGCTTTCTCCAAGGACGCCGTGCTGGTCTGCTTCATAATCTCTTCTGCGTACGCCTTAGAAAGAGGTGTTTCAACTCCTGCGCTTCTCGCGACGATGAGGTAGGAGATGCCGTCGTTCCCGTCTGGCGCAGTGCGAACACTCTTGATCGCACGTCGGGCGAGATTACGTGGCTTGGGATTTCGTATCTTCCCACTGGCGTAGAAATCTGTATACAGGATAACGTCCAATCCAGCGAAGTCCCGTAATGCCTTTACGCGAACTGCGCGCCGTGTCCGTCTCGCTTGGTATGTACTCTTCTTGTCCTTGGTTCGGGTCTCGCGGCGCCAGAGCATGTTCACTGAATCACGTTCCGTAACGCCGTTCTTCAGAACAAGGATTGTCGCATCGACAGGATCCCCACCTTTTGTGACCGGTACCAGTGTGGGAGCGCCCCCTCGTGTCTTTCCGCTGTAGCGACCGAACTCGACACTAAAAGGTGTCGAGACATTTAGGCGCTTGGTGATCAGGGGGGCGATTTCGTCGCCCGGATCGCTGATGAGTGATCCGAAGGCAAGTATTCCAACGTTAGGCTTCTGCGATTTCATTTTCTCACACCCGAATCGTTCGGGCTGACTCACCGGGTGAGTGTATCGCCCGGTTGGAGTCGAGCCGCTGGTTGAAATATTTTTTCGGGAAAAGTAACCATACTAGTCCACTCAAGACAAAAGGCTAACTGGAAGCACTGTTAAGTTACTGTGTTTGTTGGAGGACATCGTTAAGCGCACCAAGTGCATCTCCCGGTTCCCAAGCAACTCGACACCCATATAGTTTGTCATATTCAAGAGGCTTGTCGCATAAAATATGTCCTAACGTCCTCTCAGTCAGGAAAAGATTGCAATAGGGCAAGGCGACTCTTGCGTGGAGGTGGTCATGTCGGTCGCCTTTTCTATGCTTCTGATGCTTGTAACGCATCGCAGCATGGATCCCCGCCATGATTCGTAGTCCAGGAAGCTGGTCTGTAATCTTGCCAAGACGGAAAGCATGATAGATGAGGTTGGAGAGTTGCCTTGTTCCCTCGGCGAGCTGATCGTCAGGGACGATAACATCTTTTTGGCCAATATATTTTTGAAAGAGGTATTTTTGGGCCTCGGCTAGTTCATCCTTATAAACATCTAAAGCATCGGAGATTTCGATCAGGAAAACCTCTGGGAAGGAAGAAAAGTCCTTTTCATGTTTTCGGCATTGTTCATTCTGCTCGTCATAGCGTCCCGAATGTGATCGTGCGATTTCAAATGGGAGAGGAAACAATCTCTCCGCCAGGACAGGGAACTGAATGCCTCCCATTGAATCGAACCACGCCTTCCGAATTGCATTCTCTGTGTCTGCATCAAATGCTGTAGAAACAGGCGAGATGTGACCGAATACATTACCGATATATGTCCATGCCATCTGTTCGCACGGAAATGCATCTACAGGCCATGGGCGTGTTGTTATAAGGAAATGAAGTATCTCCGCTTGGGACAGCACGGGAAATGCTTGTAGAGATACTCCTGTACTAAGTTCCTGAACAATGGTTGCTGTCAAATGTCGTGATTCTGGATCCTCTTGCTTTAATGTTTCTTCCAGGATTAAGTGACTTGCAGGGCATATAGCCGTGCCTGACTTGACTGCTTGACCCAAAACCTTATAGATTTCTGAGTGGAGGGGATGCTGTGGTCTTCCGCGCACCACATCACGGCAGTAGATCCAGTATTTCTGATCTAGATAAATTCGCCGTTTTGCCAGCACTTGTTGACCAAGAGCGATATGCTGTGATCGGATATATACATCTGGACTTATTTCCGGGTGTTGAATATGAAACGAGAGGGTATCGAATTTCGGATCGAGCGCTTGAAGCCATTCCGGACGCACGTATTTCGGGTTATCATTCATATTTCTAAAAATCTTGCCATCTTGGCTTAGCCCACGGCTTCTACCGCTACCAATTCGAAATGTAATCTACGCGAGACTGTCAGCTGCACTCAGTGTAAACTTCAGGAAGTACTAAATAGCGTCACCCCTTGATGACTGCAAACCATGCTGCTAAGGCACTAAAAACCGAGGCTAAAGCCGCAATAACGGCTATCCACCACGTACGCGATTCACGAATACTCCGCATCGCCTCGTGAATTCTTCCGACAACTTCTTCTTCAAGATGCTTGCCCTCAGTAGTGTAACTAGAGGAAAGGCTACAACCCAGTTCCTGTGCGTACTCTCTTAAGGTAGTCTCACGTTCACGAGGATTTAGTTTCATGATCTTCTGTAATCTTCTATTCATAAAAATTGTCATACGCAAATCCTCCCATGAATATCAAGATTCCCAGGAAATTGATTATCTAAGTTTAACCTCGACTCATGACTTCTATGTGCAATATGTATGGCCTGGCTTTTCGTAGAGACTGAATGTTTCAAGAAAAAAATCATTATAACTATTTTAGTTTTTCAAAATCGTTATTCTCACTTCCACGTTACCTGCATAACCCCTTGAAGTCAAGGCTTTCTCTTCGACTTCTCCGATAAGCTTCAGCTTCTCAAATAGCACATTCGCTTTATCAGGGCTGAGCTCTACAGTGATGATTTTTTTGCGCTCCAATAATTCCGCCTTGATTACTTTCCCCTTGAGTTGTGCGACCGCTTTCTCGATCTCTTTGTTCGCCGTCTCAACATCTTTGACTTTAACGGTTACATGAATGCCCGCTTCTTTCTTCTCGGTAAACGCGAACGCCTTTGCCCTGGCCGCAGGGGCCGGGGCTTCGCGGGGCGCTTCGTCTCGCACCATAAGACCGGCGAAGGGTTTGGCTTCTTCCCGTTTTCTGGCTGTTGCCACGTCTCCCTGTTCCTTCATGAACCGTTCATCTGGCGGAGCGGGAACTGCTGCGGGAGCGGCGAATTTGTCGGCCAAAGGCAGAGATTGCGGAGCCTGTTCCGAGCGAAGCGAAGAATCTCGCTGTTCGTTCTTCGCAATGACAGGAGACGGTGTTTCCTGCTTCTTTGCGAACCCTTCCATAGGCGCTTCGGCCATCTTCATCTGCGGCTGGATGGTCTGATATATATAGAAGGCAGTCACCGTAAGAAACGCGACGGCAACGGCCTCGATGGGCAGTTTAACATGAAGGGGATAGAAGAGTCTCCGGAAGATGCTCTTCTTCTGTTCAGCCTCTTCCCGCACCCTGGCCATGATCTTCTGCGTCATCCAGGCCGGAGGATCTGCTTCCTCGATCTCTTTCACAAACTGGATCGTCTTCTGCAATTCCGCCAGGGCGTCGCTGCACTCCGAGCATGACGTGAGGTGTTCCTCGATCTCGGCCTTTTCTTTGCCGGTGACGGCATTGTCGAGATACTCTGACAGTATATGTCGTATGTCATCGTGTTTCATCTAAAACCACCCCTCACCCAACCCTCTCCCCCAAGGGGAGAGGGGACATGATCTCTGTGTGCTCTGTGGAAAAAATATCAAAGCGTTCCGAATGCCCTCTTCAAACAGTCCTTGACCGCCTCGCGCGCCCGGAAGAGCCTGGACTTGACGGTGCCTTCGCGCACCTTGAGCAGGGAGCCGATCTCTTCGTACGAGAAATCCTGCATGTCCCGCAGGATGATGACCTCCCTGAATTCCGGCTCCAGGGCGCTGATGCATTCCTGCACCTTTTTCCGTTCGTCACGCGCTTCGAGCCGGTCGAGGACCGAAGGCCCCTTTGACGGCGGGTCTACGGCAATGCTTCCGTCCTCTGTCCGGACCGGATCATCCAGGGACAGCGGTTCACGGGCCTGCCTTGCCTTCATCTGCTGCAGCCGGTTCTTCGAATGGTTCACGGTGATGGCCGTGAGCCACGTCGAGAATTTTGACCGGCCCTGGAAATTCTTCAAGCCCCGATACGCTGAAACGAAGGCGTCCTGCACGACCTCGCCGGCGTCCTCGTAGCTGCCCGTCATCCTGAAGGCGATGTTGAACATCCGCTTTTGGTACTTTTGTACCAGCGTCTCGAAGGCGTCCGTGTCGCCCTTTGTGCAGGAGGCCACCAAGGCAGCGTCATCATCGGCCGTCTTCTGGACCGGTTCAGCTACTCTATTAGACAAAAGGGGCATAGGATTTGTTCCGTTACCACACTGTCCCGATTGTACCGTAAATTCATATAATTTGCATCCGAAAATACTGCCGGCCCTGTTGTGCCGGCCTCTGCAATGTGATACAATTTCTTAGGCAGAAAAATTCACGTTCAGGAGGAACCAGGAGATGGGAGACAAGGTAATCATTTACGGCAAGGCAGGCTGACCCTATACCGACAAGGCCCGTGCGGTCTTTGGAGCGAGGGCGGAGTACATCGACGTCAAACTGGACAGCACGAAGCTGGCTGAGATGCTGAAATTTTCCAAAGGCGCGCGGAACGTGCCGGTTATCGTCGAGGAAGGGAAGGTCAGCGTCGGATACGGAGGGTCGTGAGGGGTGTAGTCGTCCGGCAGGGTGCCGGGTTCGATTGCGGATTGCGGAGTGCGGATTGCGGTTAAATTCTTTTAAAAGGATGGGTTCGTGCTGATGGATAAGTTTTTTCTCGATAAGAGTGATTCTGTTCTTCTTATCATCGACATCCAGGAACGGCTGGCAACGGTGATGAAGATGAAGGACCAGGTGGTGAAAAACTGCCTGCACCTGATCGAGCTGGCGAAGATGCTGAATGTCCCCGTGGTCGTGACGGAGCAGTACCCCAGGGGGCTGGGGCGGACCGTGCCCGAGATCCAAGGCGCGCTGCCGTCGTACAGGCCCATAGAGAAGACGGCCTTTAACTGCTGCGGCGAGCCTGCCTTCCTCGCGGAGCTCAAGAAGATCGGGAAAAAGAAGGTCATCGTCACGGGGATGGAGACGCACATCTGCGTCCTCCAGACGGGCCTCGGCCTTTTGCAGGACGGGTTCACGCCCCATCTCGTGAGCGACGCCGTGTGCTCCCGCACCAGGGAGAACTGGAGTACCGGCGTTGAATTCCTGCGCCAGGCAGGGGCCGTGATAACCGGCGTTGAAACGGTGCTGTTCCAGCTCCTGAAGGTCGCGGGCACCGAGGAGTTCAAAAAGATATCGCAGAGGATAAAGTAAGACTGTTTTGCCGCGAATTGACACGAACAGGCGCGAATTAAGTGCCCTTCTTAAGGTTTGAAAAAGGAAGAGAGCTTCTCGTTCGTGAAAAATTCGTGTTCATTCGTGGCCCAATCGGTTTTTCGAGGTGACACCATGGCAGAAGAAATGATCCCGGACGATGTAAAAAAAGTGATTCGAGACACCTTTCTCAAGGAACTGAAGAACGACGTCGCCGTCGAAGTCTATACGAAGAAGGGCGTGAACGACCAGTTCAACGAGGCCGCGACCGGTCTTATCAAAGCCATGGCCGAGCTGAGCGATAAGGTCAAGGCGTCGTTCCATACTGTCGGAGACGAACAGTCGGTCAAGCGGAACGTCGCCCGGTCGCCCACCGTCCTCATCGCGCCCGACAAGTACCGCATCCGCTACATTGGCGCGCCCCTCGGCGAAGAAGGCCGCTCGTTCCTCGTGGCGCTGATGATGGCGTCCACGGGCAAGAGCATCCTGACGGCGCCCTCGATGGAAAAGATAGGCGGCATCAGGGAAAAGCGCGATGTTCAGGTCTTCGTCAGCCCCACCTGCCCCTATTGCCCGCAGCAGGTCCTCCAGGCCTTTGCCGCGGCGGTTGTAAAGCCCGACGTCATCTCCGCCGAGGCCGTGGAGATCTACGAAAACCAGGACCTGGCCGAGAACCTGGGCTCCCTTGCCGTGCCGCAGACCTTCATCAACGGGACCTTTACCGGCGCGGGACTGCAGCCCGAGGAATGGTTCGTGGAATCCCTCCTGACAATCAAAGAGCCGACGGTTGCCTCCACCCGGATTTCGGGCGAGCCCGTGGAGAAGGACCTCGTCATCGTGGGCGGAGGACCGGCGGGGCTCACGGCCGCGATCTATGCCGTGCGCGCGGGGCTCAACAGCATTGTCATTGAAAAAAGCAACCTCGGCGGCCAGGTGGCGATCACGCCCGTTGTCGAGAACTATCCCGGCTTCATGCGCATCGGCGGCAAGAGCCTTGTGGACCTGATCGCACAGCAGGCGGCGCAATACGCGGACCTCCACATCGGTGAATACGTTACCGAAGCCGCGAAGGACAAGCACGACGGCAAGATCTACCTCAAGACGAACCACGCCATTTACATCACCAAGGGCCTGGTCATCGCCACCGGCGTGGACAACAGGGTGCTGGAAGCGCCGGGGGCGAATAAGTTCTACGGACGGGGCGTGAGCTACTGCGCCACCTGCGACGGATATTTCTTTAAGGACGGGAAAAAGGTGATCGTCGTCGGCGGCGGCAACACCGCGGTCACCGACGCCCTGTATCTCCGGAACCTCGGCGCACAGGTGACGCTGGTCCACTGGCGGGATACCCTGAAGGCCGAGGCCAGGCTCCAGGAGAGCCTGAAGCAGGCCGGGATACCGGTCTTGTGGAACAGCGAGGTGCGTGAGATCACGGGTGACAAGATCGTGCGGGCCGTCAGGATCGAGGACAAGAGTTCGGGGACCGTCAACGAGATGGCCGTGGACGGCGTGTTCGCGGCGATCGGCTATATCCCGAGCAATGATATGGCGAAGCAGCTGGGGCTCGAACTTGACGGGGAAGGCTACATCAAAGTGGATCTCACCACCATGCGCACGTCCATGCCCATGGTGTACGCAGCGGGAGACGTGACCGGCGGGCTCAAACAGATAGCCGTTGCCGTGGGCCAGGGGTCAATGGCCGCCATGAGCGCCTTCGAGGATATTTCGAGCACTTACAGGAAAGAAAAAGAGGGCGTCACACCGCTCAAAGCGGCGAAGGCAGGATAAAGGGAAGGATGGGTGACATGACTGCTCCCCTGGAAAAGAAAATCGGGAAAAAGATTTTGCGCCTCCTGTCCGCCGACATAACCGAGCGCGAGGTCGACGCCATTGTGAACGCGGCGAACAGCCGTCTCCAGCACGGAGGCGGCGTAGCCGGGGCCATCGTCAGGAAGGGCGGCCATATCATTCAGGAAGAGAGCAACAAGATCGGCTTTGTGCCCGTGGGCGGGGCGGCGATCACCACGGCTGGAAAGCTCAGGGCACAGTACGTTATCCATGCCGTGGGGCCGATGATGGGCGAGGGCGATGAGGACAACAAGCTCAAGAACGCCATGAACAGCGTGCTCACGCTCGCAACGGAGAAGGGTCTGAAGAGCATTTCCGTGCCTGCCATCAGCGCCGGCATCTTCGGCTTTCCCAAGGACCGGTGCGCGAAGATACTCGTGGGTGAAACGGCCGCGTTCTTGAAAGCCAGGCCCGAGAGTTCTCTCGAGATCGTGGAGTTCTGTATCTACGACCGGGAAGCGTTCGGGTATTTCAAGTCGGAATTCGAGGACCTTACATAATTGATGGTCTCGTAAAAAGTCCCCAGTGCTGTCATTGCGAGGAGCGGAGCGACGCGGCAATCTCGTTTTTTCAGACAGTTACAAACTACGAGATTGCTTCGCTACGCTCGCAAAGACGGCTTTTAGGACTTTTTACGAATGAATCATAATTGAATGTGCGGCAAAAAATCACTTCTCCCGGGATTTTTCCGAGTCACCATTTTCCATCATCGCCGCCAGCTTCTTCCAGTCATACTCCTGCAAATTCATGATCTGCGCGCGGATGAGTTTTATCGTCTTGGCAAGGTCGCCTTCTTTTTTCATATTATAGAACGACAGAACCGCGGCAAAGGCACGGTCCGTGTAATCGGGCAGAGGAACGAGCACGTCATCCCGCCTCGTGTAGTACGGGTCTTCACCGGGAGCGCAGGGAGCGGTGAAGACGTTGAACTGCCTGCACGAAACAGGGCGAACGGGATGGGCCGAACAGGAACCCTCAATCAGAAAAGGGCAGGGGGAGCCGATGGCGTGCGCTGCCAGCTGGTTTTTCAGGGAGTCGCGCTCAGGCCCGGACGTCTTTTCCGAAGCGTACCAGTAGAGTCCCACGAGCTCGTGCGGATAGAGCGGGATGTCCTTCTGCCGGCAGCAGATATCGCAGCCGTTACTGCAAGCAAGTTTCACCTTCCGTCTTTTTTCTTCATCTCTTATGGCAACGGCAACTCCGGTATCGACGATGGCATAGGCGTCGAGGAGCAGGGGGAGCCACGGCAGTTTCCGCTCATCATCAGGAAAGCTGAGGCGCCTTGAAAGGCTGGTGCTGTTTTTCTTCCGGGAGTTTTTCATAAAAACCTTAAAACCTTTAACACGAATTAAACGAATGATACGAATAATGATAGAGTCTTAACCCGGACAAGCCGGAACCAAATATGCCAGGTCGACGGGTCGGCACGAAGAAGGCAATGCATAAGTCAAATTTCAAAATGCAAATTGCAAAATTGCGGTATGGCCTCAGGCCATGATTTCATATCCCTTAATTTTGTCTTTTTCATTTTGCACTCTGCATTTTGCATTCCTATCACGCTTTCAGCATCTCCGGATTCGTATGGGGAATGAACACGGCGCCCAGATACTCCTTCATGAACTCCGGATCATCGTGCATGTGCTTGTAGGTGATCTTTCCGGCGATCTCATCGACCCGCTGAACGAGATCGGCGTCCGCGAGCACCATGCGCGCGCCCGCGAGGGAGGAGTTCCCCAGGGGCCTCACGATCCCGGCGGGCCACGCGGGGAGCATGCCGATGCCCACGGCCTTTTCAGCATTGATGCCCGTGCCGAGGGCGCCGGCCACGTACACGTTCTCGATGTCCCCGAAGGAAATGCCGACGGACCGCGTGAGCACCAGGAGCAGGGTGAACATGGCTGCCTTGGATTTCATGAAGTTATGGAGCTCGCCCTGGGTGATAAGGAGCCCGTCGGCGCCGTTGCAGGAGATGACAAAGGCCTTCTCTCCGTTGATGTCCCGGATGTGCTCCCCGGACGTCAGGGCGCCGCTCTGGTCGACCATCCCGGATCGGTAGAGTTCATAGAGCAGGCTCACCATGCCGGACCCGCAGATCCCCTCGGGTTTTCCCTGGTCAAAGGTCCGGCACGCAATGTTCTTGCCCTGTATCTCGACGTCGTAGATGATCCCCCGCTTTGCCCGCTTTCCGATGCTCGTAATGCCCTCTTCGAGCGCCGGTCCGGCAGCGCCCGCGCCCACGATCATCCATTCCCTGTTCCCGATCACGATCTCGGCATTGGTGCCCACATCGATCAGGATCGAGGTCTTTCCCGACCGGAACATGCCCGACGCGAGGATGCCGGCGGTAATGTCGCCGCCCACGTAGCTGCCCGCATTCGGAAACACGTAGACGGCCGCCTCGGGGTTGACAGCGAGGGACAGCTCCGATGCCCTCAAGAACCCCGGGGTCCTGACCACGGGGACAAAGGGCGCCACGGGGATGGTGCTGATATCAAGGCCGAGGAAGAAATGGCTCATGACCGTGTTTCCCGCCACAGTCACGGCATGGATCTCGCGGCCCTCGATCCCGGCTTCCTTGCAGAGGTCCCAGATGAGGGTGTTGATCCCGGTGAGGAGCGCCCGATAGACCTCGTCCCTGCGCGTTGACATGGCATGGTGCATGCGGGTCATGATGTCGCTTCCATATTCTATCTGCGGATTTTCCAGGGACCTGGTGAGGACGTCCGTGCGGGCGATATTATCATAGAGCAGGGCCACGAGGTTCGTCGTGCCGAGGTCAAGGGCGACGGAATAGGAGCGTGCTGTTCCCACGTCGATCAGCCGGTATCCGTCCCCGACACGGCCGATGATACAGGGGAGGGAGGGATTCTCCCTGACGAGGTCAGGGAGCCTTTTCAAGACCGCAAGAGGGATCGTGAGGCGATCAAACCCCGAAGCGTCGGTGATCCTCTGGTCATGGGCCCGTTGGTCGTCCTCGGACGGGCCGGGCAGAAGGAGTGTTTTCTGAACAATCAGTGGCGTCATCGAACTCCCGTTATGGATGCCGGTTGCCGGGGTGCGATGAATATGCCTGTGGCAGGCGTCGCTCCGGCAATGGAAATGCTCTGCACAATAGCACAGTTATGGATGAAAAACAATATGGAGGGACGTGTCTGTCAGGGACGTGTCCGGAGCCGGAAGTTATCATCACGCATACCTGCCCGGATCCTGTATAATTAAATTACACCTAACCCGGACAAGCCGGAACCATAAATAAATTCATATTTACCACGGATGCGCACTGATGAACACGGAAAAGAATTCAAGATATAGTTCTTAGTATTTTTAATCAGTGTAACTCCGTGATAATCCGTGGTAAAATAGTTTTTAGATTTTCTTGCCATTTTGAGAAGAATTTGATTTTTTAGTAACTATATTATATGGCAGGCAAAGCCGGTTTATCTATGGGAGGAGGGACCCGATCGTGTTCTTCATCAAAGCAAAAGAATATTGTTGTCGAGTGTTCAGAAACGCCGCGATTTTGACGGCCCTGTGTTTTTTGCTGCTGTCGGCCGCCGCCGTGCATGCGGAGATCGACGGGGACGCCGGCCCTTTTCGGAAGGGGAGCATACGGATGACGCTTCTTATCGGCAGCGGCACCGCCTACAGTCATAATTACACGATTTTCGGGCTCGGAGGGGCCTATTATGCGGCCGACGGGCTCGAGGTGGGCCTCGATGGAGAGGCGTGGTCGGGCGCCGACCCGCGCATCTACCGCGTGAGCCCCGGGGTCCGTTATATCTTTTATTCGGCGCAAACGATCAAGCCCTATGTCGGCGCGTTCTACCGGCACAGCTTTGTCGAAGGATTCAGCGACCGCAATGCCGTGGGTGTGCGCGCAGGGGGGATCATTCTCACCGGAGAGCGGTCGTATGTCGGCGCCGGCGTGGCCTCGAGCGTGTACCTCAACTGTAGCGAGACAGCTTACCAGTCGTGCGGGGAAACCTATGCGGAAATACTGCTTGGGTTCACCTTCTGACGCCTCCCCGTGGGCTACACTTTAATATGCAGCAACGGCAGTCCCAGTTTTTGCCGCTTGTTCTCGCCCCGGAAGAGCTCCGCGGTCCTTTTCGGCGTGTCGCCGCGCGCTCCCTCGTGCTGGGCCTGGAGCTTTGTCGGAAGGCTCGCTGCATGCTGGATCGTATGTTTTCCAAACTGCCGGGATATCTGATCAACGGCATCATAGATCCTGGCCATTCTCTCTATCTTTGCCGTGTCATCGAAGAGTGAATACTGGGTCTCGGCCTCGGACACCAGGCCGGCAAGGACCACGCCCGTCTGGCGGTAGAGTGTCCGGGGTTCGTAGGCATTATGAAAACCCTCCCGGAGCGGCCCGAAGAGCTCGACGGGATAGGCGGTCGGGCGGCTCAGTTTCAGTTCCACGCCGCTGTCCGTAAAATCTTGCTTCCTCAAAAATACCATGAGCCGGGTGGCTGCGAGCTTGTGGCGCCGCGCCTTGATGCAGGCGTTCTCCAGGTTCTTCGAGAGCTGGGCAAAGACAAAGGCTTCATCGGTCGAGGGCGGGGTAAAGGTCTTTGCCTTGCTGATGGACTGGTAGCTGCTCTTTGATTCCGTGACAACAGGGTATACGCTCCTGCCGTTCAGTTCGTGCCAGATCTCTTGATAGGGCTTGGAGAGGCGCTGCTCGATGAACTTCTCGTCCGTGCGCGCAAACTCCAGCGCCGTCGTGATCCCGAACTTGTTCAGGAACGCCGCCGTGTTCGGCCCGATGCCCCAGACCTTCCCCACCGGCAGGTCTTGTAAATAGCGATGGATCTCTCTTCCGGGGATGAACGTAAGCCCGTGCGGCTTCCGGTGCTTCGAGCCGATCTTGGCCAGGACCTTCGAGAGGCTCACGCCGACGGAGACCGAGAGCCCGAGCTCGGTCTCGATGGTCTTCTGCATCTTTTCGGCGATCATTTCGTAAGGGCCGTGAAAGCTCCTCCGGAGGCCCGTCAGGTCTACAAATGCCTCGTCAATGGAGTATTCCTCCACGTCCGGTGAGAACCGCCTGAGGATCTCGAACATGCGGACAGAGAACAGACTGTAGGTCTCGTAGTCCGAGGGAAGGATCACGGCGTCGGGACAGAGCTTCTTCACGTCAGAGAGCCGCACCCCGCGCTGCACGCCCCGGGCCTTTGCCTCGTAGCTCGCCGCGGCAACGATCCCTCGTTCCTTGCCGGTGATCACCGGCCTGCCTCTGAGCTCGGGGTGGATCGCCTGCTCGCAGGACGCGAAGAACGCGTCGGCGTCGAGGTGGAGGATGGCTTGGGGCCAGGAACGGATGGTGAGGGGTTGGGTGTTCATGTTAGGTTCACCAAGCAAAAAAGAAGGAACGAAACTACTCAGACCGCCTCGCGCAAAGCCGCAAAGAAGGAAGCGGATTTGAACTGGATGTTAACGCTACAAGCGATTGACAACGCGCGGCTGACCCGCCGGGCGGGTTCATCGCCCGGACGGTGTCGAGCCGCTTGTTAGGATATATTTCAGCTTGCTTTTTGTATTGAATTGAAAAGGGAAAGGCGCTCTTGCTTGCGCTCTTCAAGAGCCAAATTGAGGGCCTTTTTGGCCAGCTCGACAGAAGAGGGAGAAAGATCAATTCCGATAAAGCGACGTTTTTCACGAAGTGCTGCTGTTGCTGACGTACCGCTGCCGACAAAGCAATCGATCACCAAGTCGCCTGGCTCGGTTAGCAACTGAATTACACGACGTGGCAGTTCTAGTGGAAATTTGGCTTCATGATCGTCATTCGCACGGACGGATGGAATGTACCACACCCCACGAGACCCCCACGCATTCCACTCATCTTGAGTCAAGCGGCTTTTGTCTACTTTTGTATTACCAGGCTTCCAGAAAAGGTAAATATATTCAAACTCGTCAACCGCTCGATAGCTCATGGTATGCCAGCGAGAGTTTTCCCATGCGGCATCTTTAACCCAGGCCCTGCGATCGTATAGGTACAGCCCACAATCTATGGCGTACTGTTCAAGCATACCGCCGACAAGTTTGACTCGCGTTTGTGCTTCGTACTTTCCACC
>CAKKPG010000117.1:29567-33173 GCA_919901555.1 Nitrospiria bacterium
TTCCAATCGAAAAACGACATGTCGCGCTCGTACATTTTCCCAACATGGTAAGGGGGCGACCATACGCTGAGGGCAACGGAACCAGGCTCAATATATTGAGCTATTTCCTTGGCATCACCTAAATAAATATTATCCGGTTCATATAGCATATGCACCTCACTCATCCCATTTGGAACGAATGGATCGTTCAGTTGAATCATATTCGAGCGCTTGGGTGCGCCATGAGGCCTTTAATTTAAGCCGATGGAAGCTGAGACGTACGCGGAAATCCTCTCCCAGTGTCGGGGCATTTCGGCCTGCAATCCAAATCGTGTCGTTTGCGTCTGGGTTGTAATGATTTTGCAATTTGCCATTCGGGACAGCCGCAAGCGTGAGTTGTTTGAGGATGTATTTATTGTTCAAATCCTCATAGTGATAATGGGCCAATAGAGTCGTAGTAATAAACGGCTGACCACCGTAAAGCGAAACGACAGGTAAGTCTCCGCTTTCTTCAACCTCGGCGCCACCTCGCACTTGGCTAACGGACAATGCCAATTGTGACATTTGCATGGTTGCACTATTGCTGCTCTTTTCAGCCTTACTGTCAACGAACAAGGCCTGGCGCACCGAGAACTCCGAAAGGATAATGTACCGCGCTTTGCGGTAATCGACATTGCCGAGAATCCGTTGTTGAAGTTGATAACCGCCAAGCCTATCCAACATTTCCCGTGTAATATCTTCAGCGATGTCTTTCGGGTCGTCAGAGCTTTGAGCAAATATGTCGAAAGCATCGAATCCAAAATCGAAGGCGGCGGTATAGAGAGATCGAAGACTCTGCTTCTCGATTGCTTCAATCTCTTCGGGTGTCAAATTATTGGGGTCTCGTAAATGTTGCATGCGGCTATTATAGCTAAATGTATATTTGTGTTCAAGTGTAAAAAAACAAATATATTTGACGATTAACCAGTTATTGAGCGGTTAGACGTTCTCATCTATCTGTAGATGCAAGTATCTACCGGTATATGCATTGCCATATTTTCAACAGTATCATCTGGCATCTACATATATATGCTTTTCCAGAGAGGTTCCGGCGACTTTACCCCGTTAGAGAAAGCGCCGATTCCTGTCGGCGGTATATATCGTCCCTTAGATTGCAATGCAAAGCAACAAACTTGAATCGATAGAGAATGTAGTTCTCTAACGGGGTGTACCATACTTCATGAACCAGAGCTTCTTCTCAGGGTTCCACCGTCCGCCTGCTGCTTTGACTTGCGTCCGCATCGGCATGTCGGCAGCTTGGATGTGCAGAGGAACAACGGTGTCCGCAGTGTATCGCGGCGGAGGTGGCGTCCATTCCGCCCTCTCGACAATCAATTCGATCGTTTTCAGCCGCTGCCGCGACTCCGCATCATACCTGAAACGAACACAGAGCAGGGCATCGCCGTACTTTTTCGCCAGGCTTTTGGTTCCCCGCTGCCCCGGTTTGAGGATCAGCCGTGTTTTCACGCAACCCTCCGGACGTGGAGCTCTTTTCCAGAACCGTCAACGCATTGCGGAAGGAAGAGACGTACGGCGTCACGGGTACGCTTCTGCTCATGCTCACGAATCAGCTTATCATTGTTCACTGTTTTCCGCAAGATGGAACTTTTCATTTCCGCTGCCTGAATATTTCGCGTAAAACAAAAGATTTTATTCTCACACAAAGGCACGAAGCCACGAAGAGGAAATTATGATTCGGTTTTCTTCGTGTCTCTGTGGCTCCGCGTGAGACGGATTTTTTGTTTTATTACAGGTTCGAAATCAACTGCTTTAGAAAACAAGGCGATTATTAAAAGTAAAAGATTTTATTCTCACACGAAGGCACGAAGCCACAAAGGAGAAGCATGATTCAGATTTTCTTCGTGTCTCTGTGGCTCCGTGTGAGATATGTTCTTTGTTCCTAGTTTACCTGCCCGTTCAGGACACGGGAGATGCCGTCCTTCATCAGGCTTTCGCCGAAATTCAGAAGGTATCCCAACTTCATGCCTGTTAATTTCAAATATGTTAAAACCTGTTTTTTGTGCGCTTTGCTCGCACTCTCAACTGATTTCAGCTCCAGAATAACCTTGTCTTCCACGACCATATCAGCCCGAAAGCCCTCGTCGAATCGTATGCCGCGAAACGCTATTGGAATTGAAATTTGTCGTTCAACTTTCAAACCTGCTTCCTGAAGCAGGTGGGCAAGAAGTACCTCATATACGGTCTCCAGCAGTCCAGGGCCAAGCTCTTTATGAAGGCGCACTGCACAATCCACAATGATTTTCCAATTTCGTTTTCAGTCATTTCAGTTTGTTTTTGTGATTTCATTTGAAGTCTCTGCCTCTCTTCGTGGCTTTGTGGCTTCGTGTGAGCAATCGTTGTCATTTGGTTCTGTTTATGCGTCACTTGTATTTCCTCACCACCGCCGTCACCACGCCCGCGATCTTCAGTTCGTTCTTCGGCTTGATAGGCTGGTATTTGGGGTTCGCGGGCAGGAGGGCCACGCCGTCCTTTCTCTTCCGCAGATACTTCATGGTCCACTCGCCGTCCACTTCGGCAATAACGATATCGCCGCTCTTGGGGACCTGTCCCTTGTCCACGATCACCATGTCGCCGGGAAGAATGCCGGCGCCGGACATGGAGTCTCCGGACACCTTGAGCAGGAAGGTGGCCTCGCGGTTCTGGATGAGAAGGTCGTCGAGGGAGAGGGTGTCTGCCAGGGATTCCTCGGCAGGACTGGGAAACCCGGCTTCCACCGTGCCGAGAAGCCGGACCGGGGAGGCGATGGACACGGGGATGAGCCTGCCTTTGTCGTCCCGCTCGAGGACCTTGAGCCGCTCCAGCTTGTTGATGAGCTTGAACACGGCGTTCTTCGAGCGCAAACCCGCCATCTCCCCGATTTCCGAGAAACTCGGCATCCTGCCCTTTTCATTATAGAACCGCGAAATGTCCCTGATCCTGGTTCGCAGCATGTCTTCCTTTGCATTCCCGACCATGGCCCTATTATAGGTGAACGATTGTTCACTGTCAAGCCCGAAGAAGGGCGGCGCCGGTAGGCCGGAAAAATCCGGAGAAAAGCAGCCGCCGCAATAAACAGCGATCACAGCACCGCTCTTATCATGTAAAGAAGAACGGCAAGAACCGTAGACAAGTTTCTGCATGCGTTCTCAAACCGATGATTTCCCCATTGGTCCATTTCATACATTGATAAAGCTCTTGAAAGCCTTTGCAGGCGTCCCCGCACCCCTTTCTCCTCCTTGCAATTTCCGTCATTCTATATTATTATTTTCGTAACTACCCAGGTCAGCCACTTCGCTCTTGCCTGCGTGTACGCGCAAGCAGGTCGGCGCAAGGCGCGCCAGAGTGCCGGGTGACGATTTCAGCGCTGTGGCGCAGCACCCGCAACGCTTTCGCTTCGCACGCGTTGTTTTGGCAGCGGCGGCGTACCGGTGTTGATCTTGGGCGCGCTTCGTTGCGCCTGTGCTCAGCGGCAGACCCGAGCAGTTACTTATTTTCACCATACGGAGCAGCTCGCCCGGGTCCGGGCGCCGCGGCTGCGCGCACAGCGGACCATGGTCGATATCAATTCCTGACGTTGTCGAAGAGGAG
>CAKKPG010000118.1:0-7381 GCA_919901555.1 Nitrospiria bacterium
CCCGTCACGCCGGCGAGGAGCGCCAGGCGGTTGTTCTTCACGTCCGGGTCCTTGTCCATCACCATGACCTTGTCGAAAAAGGCGTCCACCGGTTTCCGGAGGGACGCGATGTCCGCAAGGGCGCCGCGGAAATCAAGCCTGGCCGTCTTCTCCGCCACCCGATCTTTAATGTCCATGTACGCAGCGTGCAGGGCCTTCTCGGCTTCCTCTTTCAGAAGGCCCTTCTTTATGGCGCCTTCGAACTTCTTGGGCAGGATGTTCCCGGCCCGCTTCAGGGCGGTGACGAGGGGCTGATAATCCTCGGACGCCCTCAGGGCGTCCAGCGCCTTCACCTTCTCCCGGGCGATGAGGGGATCGTCGAACCCCACGGAAAGGGCCGCATCCACCACGTCGGAGCGCAGTCCCTCGGAGGCGAGCATGCCGGCAAGACGCTGCCGGCAGAAGTCAAGGGTCTCGGCCTCGACTCTTATTGTATCACTTTTCTTGAGTCCATGGCCCTTGCAGGCCTCGGAAATAAGCGCCGAAAGCGACAGCCCCTTGCCCTTCTCGAAAAGCATGGCCATGATGGCCACGGACTGCCTGCGGAGGCCATAGGGATCTTCCGAGCCGGTGGGGATGAGTCCCGCGGCAAAACAGCCGGCGAGCGTATCGATCCGGTCCGCCATGCCGACACACATTCCCTCGAGGGAAGCGGGAAGCGAGTCTCCTGCGGAGCGCGGCAGATAATGCTCGGCGACGGCGTCGGCGACCCGGGGGTCCTCCCCGGAGATGAGCGCGTACTGCCTGCCCATGACGCCCTGGAGCCTGGGGAACTCGCCTACCACGCCGGTGATGAGATCGGCCTTGCACAGGCGGGCCGCCCGCTCGGCAACGCCGGCATCCGCCTTGAGAATGCCGGCCAGGTACAGGGAGAGCTTCTGGATGCGTTCCGTCTTGTCATAGAGCGTGCCGAGCTTTTCCTGGTACATGACCTTCTTGAGGCCTTCTACGCGGTCCGAAAGCTTCACCTTCACGTCGTGGTCGAAGAAATAGGCCGCATCGGACAGGCGCGCCGCGAGCACCCGCTCGTTCCCGGCCCGGACCACGTCCGGGTCTTCTGCCCGGGTGTTGCTGATGGTGATGAAGTGGGGCAGCAGGTTCCCCGTGTGGTCCACCACGCTGAAGTAGCGCTGATGCTCGCGCATGGCCGTGATGAGTACTTCCTTCGGGATCCTGAGGTAGTCCTTGTCAAAGGAGCCCATGAGCGCCACGGGATACTCCACAAGATTGGTCACCTCGTCCACGAGGCCGGCATCTTCCAGCACGGCCCCGCCCTTTGATCTGGCCAGTTCATCGGCCTGCTTCACGATCCGCTGCTTCCGTATTTCCGGATCGATCACGACGAAGTTCGGCTCGCTCTGGCTCATGTAGGACTTGAAGTCCTTGACCAGAAAGGCGCCGGGGCTCATGAACCGGTGGCCGCGCGAGAGGTTGCCGCTCTTGAGGCCGTTCAGCTCGAACGCCACCACCGCTCCCCCGAAAAGGGAGAGCACCCAGTGGATCGGCCGGGCGAACCGGATGTCCTTGTCCATCCAGCGCATGGACTTGGGGAACGGGATGGACAGGATGAAGCCGGGCAGCGCCTGTTGGAGCCAGGCCGCGGTTTCACCGCCCTTTTCGTCTATCCTGGCGACGACATACTCGCCCTTGTCCGTGGACTTGAATGAAAGGGAGTCTACGGTCACCTTGTTCTTTTCGGCAAAGACCATTGCCGCTTTCGTGGGCATGCCCGAACCGTCAAAGGCGACCTTCCTCGGGGGGCCGAGGACCTCCCTGGAAACGTCCGACTGCCTCTCGTCCAGCTGCGACGCGTACAGAACAAGACGCCGCGGCGTGCCGTATGCCTTGATCTCACCGCCCACGGCAACGCGGCCCGAGGCAAGAAGGTCCGCGAACAGCGCCTTCATGTTTTCGAGCGCCGGCCCGATGAACCGCGACGGGATCTCTTCGGTGCCGATCTCTAATAAGAACTCTTTGGACAATGAAAACTCCTTACAGTAGACAGTAGACAGCATACAGTAGACAGGGAAAAACAAAAAAACGGCAGTGACTCCACCCTGCCTACCGTCTACTACCTGCTGCCTACTGCTTCTTCAGCATCGGAAACCCCTTCGCCTCCCGCCCGGCAAGATACGCCTGGGCGCACGCGCGGGCGAGTTTCCGCACCCGGCCGATATAACCCGTGCGTTCGGTGACGCTGATGGCGCCCGCCGCTTCGAGCAGGTTGAAGGTATGGGAGCACTTGAGGCAATAGTCGTACGCAGGGAAAACGACACCGGCCTTGATGAGCTTGTCGCACTCCTTCTCGTACGATTCAAACTGCCGGAAGAGCATCTCCCGGTCCGAAAGCTCGAAATTATATTTTGAGAACTGCACTTCCGTGTCGTGATGGATGTCGCCGTACTTCACGCCCTTGGTCCACTCCAGGTCAAAGACGTTGTTCACTCCCTGGAGGTACATGGCCAGCCGCTCCACGCCGTAGGTGAGCTCGGCGGACACGGGCTTCAGGTCAATGCCGCCCACCTGCTGGAAATAGGTGAACTGGGTGACTTCCATGCCGTCGAGCCAGACCTCCCAGCCGAGGCCCCAGGCGCCCAGGGTCGGCGACTCCCAGTCGTCCTCTACAAAGCGGATGTCGTGTTTCAGGGGATTGATGCCCAGGCCCACCAGGCTTTCCAGGTACAGGTCCTGCACGTTTTCCGGATGGGGTTTAAGGATCACCTGGAACTGGTAGTAGTGCTGCAGGCGGTTGGGGTTCTCGCCGTACCGGCCGTCGCTCGGACGGCGGGAGGGCTGAACATAGGCGGCTTTCCACGGCTCGGGGCCGAGAACGCGGAGGAACGTGGCAGGGTGGAAGGTCCCTGCTCCCACTTCAACATCATAAGGCTGGTGAATGACACAGCCCCGGGATGCCCAAAAGTTCTGGAGTGTCAGTATCAGATCTTGAAATGTCAACGATGGACCCCATCCGGAAATTGCGGAAAGATAGACAAAAACAGATTGCTATTATACAAAAAAACCTCATATTGTCAAGAAAATATCGGCTTAACCCATCGCAGGAGCGGCCTCATGAACGGGATGTTCGGTATCGGTGCGGAGCAGCGCTCAGCGGGTCGCCTGAGGGAGGCGTCTGGACCATATCCGTTCAAAAAGCAGGCTGAGAAGCATGGCTGCGGCGGCCTTTATACCTGCCACATCATGGCTTCGAAGTCCTCGGTGGGGACTTTGATGAGGATATAGCCGCGGTAGGGCCATTTCTCGATCTCCGAGCCGCCGCGCTCCACGGTGACGAAGAACTGCACCTCGTCGTTCGGTTTTACCCCGAGCGCCTCGAAGGGCACGGCAAGCTCGATGATGTCGTTGGCGGCGACGTTATGGATCGCGGCGACCTGTTCCCGGTCGCCGTTCTTTCCCCGGAAAAGCTCGGCAGTCACGCGCCGCTCACGGGGCACGACCCTGATCTCTATCCGCAGACCCAAAGGGCTTAAAAAGTTGACGAAGAAGGCGAGCTCGGAAACCTTCTCGTCCTGGAGGCTCTGGCTCGGGTCGAGCCGCACAAACAGGTTCTTGAGGTCGAACCCGTAGTAGATGTGGGTGATGATGGAGGCGCCCCGGTGCATGGCGCCCCCGCCCTGGCTCACGTCGTAGTACCCTGCCGGCAGCCACTCGAAGTAGTTCGTCACCAGCCCGTCGATGGTCGGGGAAATGAAGGCCGTCAGCTCCACCGTGGGCAGAGCCTGCCGGTCCTCGCGCAGGATGGAGATGTGGAGCTCATCGGGAATGTTCTGGCCGATGAGGCGATGGACGTTCATGAGGTGGGTCCGGAACAGGAGGTCGAACTCCTGGTCGTTCTCGGAAAAGTGGTCGTCGCCGTACCACCAGCACCAGTCGCTCCCCTCGGCGATGCAGATCTCCTCCCACGCCTTTGCGATCTTCTCGGGGTCGCCGTTTGCGGACATATAGTCCGTGAGCGCGTCGCGGGTCCTGCCCAGGAGGTCCCAGGCCTTATTGTCCTCCTCGTGGCCGATCCAGACGCGGTAGTTCGCGTTGATCCACGAGCCCGCATGGAGGCGGGGGAGCTCGGCCTGCGCGGGATGGTCCCGCAGATATTCTCCCACGGTCACGCACTTCAGTCCCTGCTCGCGGCTCAGTTTATCGTAGAGATAAAGGAAGAAGTCCCTGCCGTCGTTCTGGTAATACTCCCAGGCGTTCTCGCCGTCGAGGATGATGGATACCAGATGGGGCCCGTTGGACACCCCGCGCCTGATCCGGTGGAACCGGTCGATGAGGTCGTTGACCGCGTTCTTGTAATCCCACTTGGAATACACGAAGCCCACAAGGTCCGAGAGAGTACGGTCGCGAAACACCATGGAAACGCGTTTGTCGCCTTTTCCCGCACGGTAGGGTTTGTAGAGAACTTCAGGGTTCTTCATCACCCCTGCGAAGTCCCGTTCGATATGGATGCCGAGGGAGCGGGCCAGCACGCCTTCGTCCGACGCGGTCCAGGTGATGCCGGCCTCGGCAAGCATGGGCATGATCTCCTCGGCAACACACCCCTCCGCGGGCCACATGCCGACGGGACGTTTCCCGAAGAATTTTTCGTGATACGCGAGCGCCCGATCGAGGTGCGTCCTGGCGTCTTCGGGATGGACAAAGCGGTTCACCGGCAGGTGAATGTCAGGCGTCGCGATCTTCGCCAGGTCCGTATCGTACAGCAACGGCAGGATAGGATGGTAAAAGGGCGTGGTGGTGAGCTCGATCCGCCCCATGTCCGCCAGCCGCCGGTACTCCGGAATGATGAGCGCCATGATCTCCCGCTGTTTGTTGACGAGGAGCGCCTTTTCTTCCTCGGTGAATCCCGAGCCCTTCCGGAGCAACTCTTTCAGAAGGGGATCGCTCTGCTTGAAGAGCGGATCGACCCAGGTGAGGTTGAACCAGACCTGGAGGTCCAGATAATCCCGGGCGCTGAAATAGCGGGTAGCGTTCCCGAGGTCCTTTTCAGAAACGCTCTGGCCCCTGCGGTCCAGGAGCTCCCAGTACCGGGCATAGGGCTTGACCATGGTGCCCCAGTTGGCCATGAAAAAATTCTTGAGCAGGAAGATCTTGTCTTCATACTCCAGCTCCGCGGCGGGTTTGAGCGTGACTTCGAGGAACTTGTCCGTGGCGTTGTTCTCCACGTAGTCCTGGATCTGCTTGAGAAGAGACGGTACGAGGTTGAAGGTCTGGTGGATGTCGGGGAAATCCTTCAGGATCGCGGGCATGTCGTAATAGTCCTTGATCCCGTGCATCCGCACCCACGGCAGGATGTAGGTCCCGGTGAGGTCGTCCTTGTAGTAGGGCTGGTGCATGTGCCAGACGAAGGCTATATGGAGGGGAGTATCAGACATAGGAAAAGAGAAAACCCGAATGGCAAGGGCCAGATCACAAATACATTCCAAGCATCACGCGCCGAAGCACCAACAGTTAGGAAATTGGAATTTTGAATTCCGATATTATTAGTAACTAAAGAATCAAAATCTACTCAAAATGGCAAGAATATTTCTCGCAAAGTCGCAAAGGACGCCAAGAAAATCCTAAGACATGGCTTGGTTTTAAACCAAAAAGATATTGACTCAGGGTTCCCTTTGCGCTCTTTGCGGCTTTGCGAGAGACGCCTTTTGCTTCGTTATTTTGATTCCGGCTTGTCCGGCTTAGGGATTTTGGGCTTGGGATTTGGAATTTTTTTCATCGTAATAATACACTATTTCGCCCTTCCGTGCGAGTCCCAGGTTGTCCCGCGCGAGTTTCTCGATGGCCGCCGGGTCGGTCTTGAGGGCGCGGACTTCCCGCCGGAGCCTGACGTTGTCCTGCTTGAGCATCGCGATCTCCTCGGTGAGGGCCGAATGCCGCGACTTCATCCGGTAATACTTCACCAGCCCCATCTCGCCCAGGATGGACGACGCGAGGAAGTAGATCCCCAGGAGCACGCCCGCGGCGAGCAGGAGCTTCTTTCTCCGCCCTTCGCGGGTTCCGCGGTCAATTCGCGTATAATTACGCTTGTTCATATCTCATTTCCCTATGCTGTAAAACACCTCCCTGCCCCGGTACACTGCCGCATCACTCAGCTCTTCCTCGATGCGGATGAGCTGATTGTACTTTGCGATACGGTCGGTGCGGGAGAGGGAGCCTGTCTTGATCTGTCCCGCATTCGTTGCCACGGCAAGATCGGCGATCGTCGCGTCTTCGCTCTCACCCGAGCGATGGGACACTACGGCGGTATATCCCGCGCGCTTCGCCATCTCGATGGCGTCAAGGGTCTCCGTGAGCGTTCCGATCTGGTTCAATTTGATGAGGATGGAGTTGGCGATCCCCTGTTCGATGCCCTTCTTGAATATGGACGTGTTCGTCACGAAGATGTCGTCCCCGACGAGCTGGACCTTCTTGCCGAGCCGGTCCGTGAGGAGCTTCCATCCCTTCCAGTCCTTCTCGGACATGCCGTCCTCGATGGTTATGATGGGATAGCGCTTGACCCACTCCTCGTAGAACGCGACCATCTCTTCCGATGACTTCTTCTTGCCCTCGCCCTTAAGGTCGTACACGCCATTTTCGTAAAACTCGCTCGCCGCGGCGTCCAGGCCGAGGAACACCTCCTGCCCCGGCTTGTACCCCGCCTTCTCGACGGCTTCGAGGATGACCTGAACGGCCTCCTCGTTGGATTTGAGGTTCGGAGCGAACCCGCCCTCGTCGCCTACGGCGGTATTGTACCCCTTCTTCTTCAGCACGGACCTGAGGTTGTGAAAAACCTCAGCCCCAATGCGAATGGCCTCTGAAACCGACGGCGCGCCTGCCGGGATGATCATGAATTCCTGGATGTCCACGTTGTTGTCCGCGTGGGCGCCGCCGTTCAGCACGTTCATCATGGGAACGGGAAGCTCCTTGGCATTGGGACCGCCGAGATAGTGATAGAGCGGCAGGCCGGCCTCTTCCGCCGCGGCCTTGGCAACGGCGAGGGAGACGGCAAGGATGGCATTGGCGCCGAGCTTTCCTTTGTTTTCGGTGCCGTCCAGCTCGATCATGGCACGGTCTATCACCGCCTGTTCGGAAGCGTCCATGCCGGAGATGGCCGGGCCGATCACGTCGATCACATTGGTCACGGCCTTCTGCACCCCTTTGCCGAGATAGCGGGAACCGCCGTCCCTGAGCTCCAGCGCCTCGCGCTCGCCCGTTGACGCGCCGCTCGGCACAATGGCGCGGCCCATGGCCCCGCTTTCGAGGATAACATCGGCCTCAACCGTGGGATTGCCCCGGGAATCGAGGACTTCCCGCGCGTACACATCGATGATCTCGCTCATGAAACCTCCCT
>CAKKPG010000118.1:7481-9279 GCA_919901555.1 Nitrospiria bacterium
CGCAATTTTATATCACTGTCCCAGGACGTACTTCACGCCGGCATCAACCAGTTCGCGCAGCCGCGCCTCTGATCCCGCCTCGGCGTAGAACCGCACCACCGGCTCCGTGCCCGAGGTGCGCATGAGCACCCAGCTGTCGTCTTCGAGCATGTACTTTGTGCCGTCCGCCGTGGTCTTTTTACCTTTGACCCGCAGACCGTCCAACTCGGTGAGGGGCTGGTTCAGCCGCGCGTGCACTGCCGCGCGGTTCGATTCCGTGAGCCCGATGTTGACCCGATGGTTCAGGATCATGCCGACCTCTTTGTACAGCCGCTTGAGCAGGTCTTTGAGGGACTTCTTCTCCCGCGCGACCATCTCCGCCGTAAGCAGGCAGGCAAGGACGCCGTCCTTCTCCGGCACGTGGTCCTTGATCGTGAGGCCCCCGCTCTCCTCGCCGCCGAAGATGATCTTGCCCTGCACCAGGAGATCGCCGATGTACTTGAACCCCACGCCCGTCTCGTACACCTCGATGCCGTGTTTCTTCGCCACCGCGTCGACAAGGTGCGACGTGGCGATGGAGCGGGCCGCGCCGCCGCTCCACCCCCGCGTGCGGCAGAGATAGTCGAGCAGAAGCGCGAGCATCTGGTTCGCATTGATGAACGTGCCGCCGGTGTCCACGATGCCGAAACGGTCCGCGTCGCCGTCAACGGCCAGGCCGACGTCGAACCTGCCCTTTTTCATGAGCGACGAGAGCTCGGCGAGGTTCTCTTCCGACGGTTCCGGAGACCTCCCACCGAAGAGCGCGTCCCGCTGGCCGTGGATGACCGTAACGCCGCACCCGGCGTCTCTCAGCACGGCGTCGAGATAATCCCTGCCCGTGCCGTAGAGAAGGTCAACGGCGACCTTGAGCTTCGCCTTTCTGATCGGATCGAAGTCGACCTTTTTTCTCAGATCGTCGAGGTAGGCCTTGCGGCAGTCCACCTCTTCCACGAGGCCCTTTTCTTTCGCCTCGGTAAAGGGAATGCCTATGATGGAATTTTTTTCCAGGAGCGCGTTGGCCCGCGCTTCCACGTCCGTCGTCGTTTCGGGAAGAGCGGGGCCGCCCCAGGCAGGAGAGAACTTGAGGCCGTTATATTCGGGAGGATTATGGCTTGCCGTGAAGTTTATGCCGCCCGCCGTCTTTCTCCGGATGATCTCAAAGGAAATTACGGGCGTGGGAACGTCGCGGTTCGAAAGGTAGCAATGGATGCCGTTCGCTGCAAGGACCTTCACCGCCTCGACGGCAAACCGCTCGGAAAGGAAGCGCGTGTCATATCCGACGAAAACGCCTTTCTCCTTGAGGCCCTGGGCCGTGATATGGTCGGCAATCGCCTGCGTTACGATCCGCACGCGGTCGAAGGTGAAGTCATCTGCGATCACCCCCCGCCATCCGGATGTTCCGAACTTTATCTTCACAGGCGCCATACGTGTCAAAAATATCATAAAAAAACGTTGTTTGCAACTTAAAAGAGTGTTAGGTCCGGGAACGGCGGAAGTGCGACGTCGTCTCCCCGGACCACGTGCGAACCGCTTCAACGGAGATCATCTGAATCACCAGAGGGTGGCGCCACCACCCTGCATCTTTATGCGAAGAGGAGCTGGATTAATCAAAGGACTTTGACCGGAATAATGTGGGAAGCAACACCGCGCCGCCTCGGAAAGGCAGAACCGATGGAAAGAAATTCAAGTCAATCGTTGCGATCCGCCCGAACGCTCTCTGGTCGCTTGATCTTACGACGCTCCGTGTCTTCGGTATCTTCAAGGTTTATGTTCTCGGCAT
>CAKKPG010000119.1 GCA_919901555.1 Nitrospiria bacterium
GGCATGGCGCCGGCATGGCGCCGGCATGGCGCATGGGCGGCATGGGGCATGGGCGCGGCATGGGGGATTGGCAAGGAAACCATCTGGAACCAAGTTAAGGGCCAGACCCTTCTTGGCGAAGATGACTTTGTTGACAGCCTTGCCGATCATCTCAGAAGGCGTAAAGATATTCCTGAGATACCCAAGAGCCAGCGCTACGCCAACAGACCGGCACTTGAAAAAATATTCAATGAGAGTATACTAAACGACAAACGGAAGCGAGACAGGAAAATTGCCGAGGCTGTCGAGAAGTACGGGTACACTCAGCGTTCGATTGCCGATCATCTCGGCTTGCATTTCTCATACGTGAGCAGAATTCTGCATGGACACTACAAAAGGTAAACAGTATACGGCCTGTTGCCCAAACCGATTTTGTCACCCTGAACGCAGTGAAGGGTCTGCCATCGTATTGTAAATGCGGGATTCTTCGCTACGCTCAGAATGACATATTTGCCGTAAAGTGATTTGGGCAACAGCCCGTATAGACCTGACCCTGAGAAGTTTCTGACCCTGAGAAGTTTTCGACCCTGAGAAGTTTTCTGTAAAGGCGCTATCAAGCTACAATATTGAAAACGACAATTTGCAAAAGGAGATGAAATGACTTCCACTCAAATTGTGACATCTATTGGATTGTCACTCGATATAGCAGGCGCACTTCTTGTTGCCAAGGATTACTGGCACCCGCAAGTCACTTCCGAATATGAGCATACAGATAAGAAGATGTTGGATTCTTCGGCTCAAGCAAATAGAGTTCAGGAGCAGATTCGCAATTACCCTTACGCGAAATGTGGTTTGCTCTTTCTGATTAGTGGTTTCATCATACAATTCATAGCTCAACTGCTTTAAATCAGCGGCGCCCAAATAGTTTTGAAGCTTAGATGGAGCAGTGTTCCAACCTGCGGGGTCCACAGCGACGCGCCAAAAGGCGGCGCGTGACCCGCGTGTTGGTTAAGTGATGAGAGGGTAGACGATAGTCGAGATGATAAAATCTTCCGAAGAAATTGAAAAATGCATTTTAACGCTGAAAGATCTTGTAAATGATGCGGCACTGCTTGCGAACCTTCCCGATGAACAGAGGATCGCTCTCCTGAAAATATCCGGGGAAATATCCCGGCCCGACAGACGGGAAAGAAAAAAAACAAATAAATGCCATTCCAAAATGGAGTCAAAGCTATTCCCATGCGGAATTCGGAGTGCGGATTTGAACAGCAGATGCAGGATGTGCGAAGGGCAGGAAAATTTTGACCGGCGAAGACGCGAAGAAAAGCTTAGATTCTGATTTCATGGACCAAGGCACTCACCTTGCCATGATTTACGCCGACGCGGTCGGCTCGCTCCAAAAAACCTCGGCGACTTTTGCGCCTTGGCGGTTCAAGGATGTTGGTTCCAGCCAGCCCCGTCTTTAGCGGGGCTTATCCGGGCGAGGTACAAGAGTCAAAAAACAGCTACCGGATGCCGCTTTGCCGGCATCCGGTATTGCTTTCCTTACGCGGCCTTCGCCATCTTGCTCCTCCACTCCACGGTGATCTCCTTGACGAAATCGTCAAAGGTCCGAGGCTTATGGCCAAGGAGCTTCTGCATTTTTTCGAGGTCGTCCTTCGAGGCGAGCATCCCGTTTTCCTGGAAGAACTGATACATGATGCGCATCTCGGGGACCATGAACTCCGGCATCATGTTCTTTGCCTTTTCCGCCCAGGCATCGAGGTCGTTCCCGCTGTAGCGGACCTCCCGTCCCAGGTGCTTTGTGTAGGTCCCGGCAATCCCTTCGCCGGTCAGGGTATCGGGTCCGTGGACCCCATAGGTCCGGCCCTCGTGGCCGGGTTTCATGAGGACGTTGATCGCACAATCAGCGATGTCGCGCACATCGACCCGGTTCAGCCCCTTCCCGCCGATGGGTTGGGGATAGACGCTGTACTGCATGATCGCGTCCTTCAACCACAGGTCGTTCTGGAAGAAGTTGTTCGGCCGGAGGATCGTGTAGGCGATCCCCGATTCCTTGATGGCCTTCTCCACCGGGAGTTTGCTCCGGAAGTGCGGTATTTTTTCCGACCCTTCGGGCATGAAGACCGACAGATAGACGATCTTCTTGACCGCGGCTGCCTTTGCCGCGGACACGGCGAGAAGCCCTTCATTGGTCTCGCTCAGTCCCACTGCATTCAGCAGGAACACGCCGTCGATGCCGTCGAATGCCGCGGGGAGCGTATCGGGATCATCAAGGTCAGCCCTGAATCCTTCCACGGCCGCGGGAAGCTTTTTCAGTTTATCGGGCGAATGGCTCATGACCCGTACCATGACCCCCTGCTTCAGGAGGCCGGTCACCACCGTGCTTCCTACCGTACCTGTTCCACCTATGACGAGGATCTTCATAATGCACCTCCTATCGCTACTCACAGGAAGCCTTCGTATTTTTACCGGGATGGCGATCGAGCAGGATGTGAAGATGCCTTCGTGAGAGAGATAAATAAATTCTGACACCGCTAGAGCGCCCTGTCAAGAAAGCCGGGAAATATTGTGTCCTTTAGTACCGCACTTTGATGCATTGACGAAGGCGATGATGCGCAAGTGTACGAAGAAGGTACCATGGCGCAGGGTGAAGGGGTAGGCGAGGGGTCATAAGTTGCATGAACTACCCGTAACTACTCAGGTCAGCCGCAAAAAGACGCAGAAGTCACAAAAGGTTATAGCGTCGGAGTTTATCCCCGACGATTAGTCGCCCTCAGTAAATGAGGGCGCTACAGGGGACCTGGGTAGTTACGAATTTACATGGATCAGAAAATCTCCCCTTACCCCTTTTGCCAAAGAGGGGGATTCCTCCGGACTATCCGTCACCGCTATTCTATCACGGCCGCGCGGACCGCGGAGCAAAAAAGCCCGGTTGCGGTATCGAATAGAGGGCAATATTTATCCTCTATAATGATGCCGGACACCCCGCAACGGGTGTATAATAGAAAATAGAAAGCGAGGTCACAGCCATGTTTGAGAAAATACTTATAGGAATGCTGTTCCTTCTGCCGCTCATCGCGGCGCAAACCAGTGGGGCCGCCGCCGCGCGCCTTGAAAAGGCGACCTTCGCAGGGGGCTGCTTCTGGTGCATGGAATCACCCTTCGAGAAACTGGACGGCGTGAAAGAGGTCATCTCCGGCTACACCGGCGGGCATAAGGTAAATCCCATGTACGAGGAAGTGTCTGCGGGGAGTACGGGCCACGTCGAGTCCGTGGAGGTCATCTTCGACCCCTCAAAAGTGACCTATGAGAAGCTCCTTGACGTGTTCTGGAGGCAGATCAATCCCATTGACGCCGGCGGTCAGTTCGTGGACCGGGGACCGTCGTACACGTCCGCCATCTTTTATCACAACGAGGAGCAGAAGAAGCCGGCCGAACAATCAAAAAAGAAGCTTGAACAATCGGGGCGTTTTGATAAGCCGATCGTCACCGAGATACGTCCTGCCGGGCCTTTTTACCGGGCCGAGGGATATCACCAGGACTACTGGAAGAAGAACCCGATCCGGTACAAATTTTACCGCTACAATTCAGGGCGCGACCAGTATCTAACAAAGATCTGGGGAAAGGAGGAGGCGATGCATACAGCGAAGGCCGAGGGCGCATACGGAAAGCCCTCCAGGGAGGAGTTGAAAAAACGATTGACGCCCATGGAGTACAAGGTGACCCAGGAGAACGGTACGGAGCCGGCCTTCATGAACGAATATGCGGACAATAAGAGAGCGGGCATCTACGTCGATATCGTCTCCGGCGAGCCCCTGTTCAGCTCGCTCGACAAATACGACTCCGGCACAGGCTGGCCGAGCTTCACTAGGCCGCTGGAGCCGGGCAATGTCGCGGAGAAAGAGGACCGGGGGTGGTTCTCGGTCCGGACCGAGGTACGGAGCAAACACGCGGACTCCCACCTGGGCCATGTGTTTGATGACGGCCCCAAACCCACGGGCCTGCGCTATTGCATGAATTCGGCGGCGCTCCGGTTCATTCCCAAAGAGGACCTGGTGAAGGAGGGGTACGGGAAGTACGGGAAGCTCTTTGAGAAGTAAACGCTTCCGGATCTAACAGCGGCGGTTACTGCCTACCGGTTGTCCTCATCCACTGCCTTCCGCAGCATATCGAGAACGCCGGGGATGGCGGAGGTGACCCGGTTCCAGTTCGGGATGAGGGGCGAGGCCATGGGGTTTTCCATGAAGACCTGCGCCGCCATGCCAATCGCCCGGGTGAAGGCCTCGACGGCCTTTGCCTCCTCGTGGCGGTCGAACTCAAGGCCGTTGATCGCCGCGTCGGCCTCGTATTTCATGATGGTGTCCTCGGCCTGCCGCAGGTAGGTCACGGCGAGAGATTTGAACAGGCCGTCTGAAAACACGGCGCCCTCGGACGCGAGGGTCCGGAAGATGGACTTGCAGATGTCCACCGTCATCTTCATCAGCCCCTTTTCCGGGTCCTCGGCGGAGAGCGCCTGGTGCTTGTGCTCATAGGTTTCGGCGATGTCGACCTGGCAGACCCTCCGCGGAGAATAGTTCCGGTAGACCTCGGCCAGCGAGCCCACTTCGAGCCCCCAGTCCCAGGGGATCCGGTTGACCCGCGCCATGTCCGTGGTCATGCAGAACTCTCCTGCAAGGGGGTAGCGGAAGCTGTCGAGGAATTTGAGAAAGCGGTGTTCGCCCCGCAGGAACTGGAGCGACCGGACGAGGGGGGTCACCAGGAGCCTCGTCACCCTGCCGTGCATCTTGCCCGCCACTCTGCTGTAGAACCCCTTGCAGAATACGTAGTCGAGGTTGGGATTCACCACCGGGTAGCACAGCCTGCCCAGCATCTGCCTGCTGTAGGTGACGATGTCGCAGTCGTGGAGCACGATGGCATAGGAATGCCCTTCGGCGAGAACGTATCCGTAGGCAAGCCAGGCGGAGCGGCCCTTGCCGTCCTCGCCCGGGTCCAGTCCGTTCCGTTTGATGGTCTCGTAGATCTCGCGCACCCGCTTTCCCTCATTGTGGATGATCTTGACGGGGTAGGGGATGGGCGCCATGAACTGCCGCGCCTTCTGGAACTCCTTGTCGGAGGCCCTGCCCAGGACGAGCACGATCTGGTGGAGGTACTTCACCTTCGTGAGCTCTTCGATGATCCGGGGCATGGCCGGCCCTTCGAATTCGGAATAGAGCGCGGGCAGCACGAGCGAGATGGGCCTGGTCCTGGCGTGCTCCAGGAGCTCTCCTTCCAGACGTTCCAGCGACGGTCTGCCGAGCTGATGGAGGGTGGTGATGATCCCGCTCTGATAGAAGTCCGTCATGACAACCTCCGAAAATTAGTGAGAAGGTTCTGGAGTTATCGCGCTGTGAAGCTGCACTCCTCGACTCCCCAACGCCTCAAGTGATCTGCCTATGAGCTACAGATGCTCGATGTCCTTCGGTTCCTTCTTTTCCTGCTCCTTCTCGATCATCCTGCGCGCGGCCTCGATGCCGCCGACCCCGAAGGAGATGGCCAGCGCGATGACGATGCCGCCGAAGGTGATGGAGAAGGCGGCAACGACGATGCTCGGCGCCACCTGGAGCTGCTCCAGGGCCATGGCCAGGATGAGCACCGTCAGCAGCACCCGCACCGCCTCCGCCAGCAGCTTGGCGTAGTGGTAGCCGCTGTTCACCGCGGCGATGAGCACGGCCCGGCCGATGAACCCCGCGAGGATGTATCCGAACACGAGGATCAGCAGCGTGGAAAACGCCCGGGGAAGATAGAGAAAGAAATGGGCCACCAGCGTCTCGATGGCCGGAACATTGAGGGCGCTCAGGCCGGCCATCAGGAACATGATCGTGAGGACCCAGAACACGAAGGACCCCAGCGCGTCCGACGGCCGGGCCCACAGGTCTCCCTTGCGCATCACCGCCGTAAGCCCCATGCGGTCGCTCCAGCTGTCGAACTTCACGACCTTCAGGAACCGCAGCACGGTCCATTTGACGAGCCGGGCCAGCAGGATCCCGGCGAGGATGATGGTCATCGCCGCCAGAAGGTTCGGCGCGAACTCCCGGAACCTGCCGAACACCTCCCCCAGCGGAGCGAGGATCAACCGTAGAAACTGTTCCATAGCACACCTCCCTGTGGTTATTTCCAGTTCGTCACGAGAATGTCCTTCCGGGACTCGAACTCCACGCAAAGCTTCTCGATCTCCTGCTCCGCCTCCTGCTGCCCCAGGTCCTCCGCCTCCATGACGAAGGATGCGGTCTTCCCCAGGTACAGCGGCGTCAGGGACTTGAGCAGGTGCTCGTGGGTCAGCTTCCGCTTGCAATAGGCAACGGCGTAGTCGTACACCACGCGCGTCCAGAGCCCGGGGGGGAACCGGAACTCGCGGTCCCCACGGCCGGCGAGCGCTTCCACCTCGTTGAAGTCTCCCCCGCCCAGCACCTCCAGCCAGATCGGCCGCAGGCTCTTGAGGCCTTCGCGGAAGATGGAAAGCATCCGCTCCACGTTCACTTTGACGTGCTCGAGCCCCACCTGGTACTGAAAACCGAAGGTCGGGACCGCCTCGGACCCGCGGACGCTCTTCCATTTCTCCGCGTAGGTCTCCATAAGCCCGAAGGTGGACCCCACGACCTGGTAGAGCATGGCGCTGAGGTCCGCGCCGGGGTCCTTGGGGTCGTGGAGCTTCGCCCCCAGGAACGACTGCGCCACCTTGAAATCGTTTGCGATCGCCTCCGTCGTCATCCAGACGTCGATGCCGTAGCGGGCGATGTCCGTCTGCCAGACGTCCTTGGCGAGATAGAACTGCGCGAGCCGGCCCGAAAAGCCGAAGTCGCCGCCGATGGGCTGGCGCACGCGCTTGCCGTAGAGCGCCCGCGTCAGGGGATAGATGATGCTGTTCGTGATGGTCCCGTCGTACTTGTGCCGGCGGTAGAGCGGCGCCACGTAATCGAAGCCGTCGTTCAGCACCGGCTTCACGAGCAGCTCTATCCACTCGGGCGTGATGCTGCGAAGGTCGGAATCCACCACCGCGCAGGCCTTCGCATCGAGGGCGGCGGCGATCTCGAAGACGGTCCGGAAGGCGCTGCCCTTGCCGGGCAGGCCGTGATAAGGGATGGCGATCTTGTGCATGGGCTCGATCCGGTGGTGCAGCAGGATGGAGCGGTAGTCCTCGATCGCCGTCCGGTGGACGATGTCCATCGTGCCGTCGACGGAGCCGCCGTCGGAATTCACGAGCACCGCAGCGCAATCGGGAAAATACTTCGCCAGGCCCGCCTGCACCGCCTGCACCACGTGGCCGATGGTCCGGGCATTGTTGTAGCTCGGGATCCCCACGAGGACATCGGCGCGCTTTATGCGGCCGAGCTGCTCGCGGACTTCCGATCGTTCGAGAATGGTCGCCATAGGCCTGGGGTTCCGCTCTCTCCTCTCGCGCTCCCCGGCGCGCTCACGGGCCGCTTCCTTCGACCGCTATGATCTGGACATCCATCACATTCGTTCCCGTCGGCCCGGTGATGAAATGGGCCTCCTCGCCTGACCGGGAATCGTATGTCGTGAAGAACGCATAAGAGTCATTGTTCTCCAGGTACGTTGCCGGGTCCATGCCGAGCGCCCGCGCACGGGGAACGGTCCGACCGTCCACGATCGCTCCCGCAGCGTCGGTAGGGCCGTCGGCGCCGTCGGTCCCGGCGGACAGCAGCGTGATCCCTTCCTTCCCGGCGATCTCCAGCGCGAAGGCCAGGGCAAGCTCCTGGTTCCTGCCTCCCACGCCGCTTCCCTTCACGGTAACGGTGGTCTCGCCGCCGGCGAGCAGGCATTGCCGCTCTCCGGCATGGAGGGAACGCCCCATGCTCATTGCCTTTTCAGCAAGAAGCCTTGCCGCGCCCCGGGCCTCTCCCTGGAGTTCGCTGGTCATGATTTCCGCGGTCATGCCGAGGCCGGCTGCCGTCTCCCGCGCCGCGGCCAAAGCCTGTCGCAGCCCTGCGACAATCACGTTCCCGGTCTTCAGAAAGCAGGGATCATTCTCCTTCGGTGTCTCCGGCTCCCTGCCCGCTGCCCCGCGCTCCAGGAACGACAGGACGCGCTCCGGAAGTTTTCCCCGGAGGCCGTAGCGCCCGACCACGGCCAGGGCGTCCGTGAACGCGGTGCTGTCCGGAACAGTGGGGCCCGAGGCAATGACGTCGAGCGGGTCGCCGATCACATCGGACATGATGAGCGTGAGTACAGGGGCAGGATAAGCGATCTGCGCAAGCCTCCCGCCTTTCACGCTCGACAGGTGTTTCCGCACCGCGTTCACTTCCTGAATAGCGGCCCCGGACCTCAGGAGCAGGTCCGTCGCGCGCTGTTTATCCTCCAGCGTTATCCCGTCCGCGGGCGAAACGAGGAGCGCGGAGCCTCCGCCGGACAGAAGGCAGATGACGAGGGTCTGTTCATCCGCCAGTCGGAGCATTTCGACGATCCGCCGGGTCCCCTGCACCCCTGCTTCGTCGGGAATGGGGTGGGACGCCTCGACCTGCCGGATCTTACCGGGCCGCACGGTGTGGTCTTTCTTCACGATGATCAGGCCATCGGTGAGCGCATGAGCGAGCAGGTCCTCTACGGCCAGCGCCATGCGCGCCGCGGCTTTACCGGCGCCTGCGACGATGATGCGGGCAAAGCGGCCCAGGTCGTAGGTCCCATTGCCCGCGAACAGCTTGCTCCCGTCCCTGTTCACGGCGTTCATCACGGAATGGTAGGGGTCGACAGCCGTGAGTGCGGCGTTGAAGATATCAGCGAGATGTCGCCTGACCATGGCTGCTTTTTCGCTCCGGGAAGAGGGCGCCCGTTCACGGCTCATGGTTCGAGCAGTCCCAGCACGGCCTCGCTCCAGCCCGCGGGGCCGCTCTTTTTTGCTTTCGTGAGTTGAGGAAAGTCCACCCGCGGGTCATAGCCGCCTTCTTCCCGGGGAATCAGCACCGGATGGTCCACTTCCCGGAGCAAGGGGAGATCGTTGAAGCCGTCACCGAGGCCCATCGTCATAATTCTACCATATTCGCTCTCATAGTACCTTTTCAGGATTTTCACGGCCTTCCCCTTGTCGCTGTTGCCCAGAATGTGGAAAAACCTCCCCCTGGTCCATCGCAGGCCGGCTTTCTCGACGGCCGCGAGAAATTCCTCATCCGCGTCACCCGGGAACACAATGGGCTCGTCGAACTCCCGCTCCTTTGCCAGGGCCGCTTCGCCGCGACCGAGCCCGGTCAGGCGAGCGATCTCCTCCACGCTCATGTCCCCGAAGCCTTTCACCTGCACCTTCATCCTCTCCCGCAGATTTACAACATGCCTTCTGATCTCATGGTAGGGCGTACCGAGAGAGATCCTGGTGTAATCATTCAGGAGCCCGCCGCCCACGGGAACGGAAAAATACCCGGCCGGGATGAATATACCGCCCCCGTTCTCGGATATGAAGGGGTCCCTGTTGTTCAGGCGCTCGCGGTACACTTCGATTTCCGCCCTGGTCTTGCTCGAGCAGAGAATGAGCGGCACCCTTCTTTCCTGTATCAGCCTCAATGCCGGCAGAGCGTCCTTGAAGGAGTACGTTCGCGCATGAAGCAACGAGCCGTCGAGGTCGGTGAAAATGACCGTCTTCACCTGAAAATGCCTTTCTCCAAAGCTCCTCCCCCTTGACGGGGGAGGAATTCAAAGGTGGGGGTGATGACCGAGCAGCCGTAAGTTGCCGATTTTCATTCCCCTTTGTGAGCGCAACTCATGGACGATTCATAACGTTATCGTGCCTGCGAATGAATGCACGGAAGCGGACAGCGCTCTGCAAAAAGCGTTACCGCAGCAAGGATCGTCCGCGGGTCCGGGAATAACTCCGATAGGTCCATAGGGGTCGGCCTTCCCGCCCTGGGCAGAATAAAAAAAGGCCAGCAAAAGCATGCTCGATGCTCACCGCCAGCCCTCTTTCCCGCAAAGTTCTCGTACTCCGGAATACTTACGGGCGCGTCAGTCCGCCAAAGAACTCATCATGTAGGATTATTATATATGACCGCTGTGTCAAATGTCAACCGGATGATGAACCCGAAGAACGGACATGGCCCGGCGCACACCTCTCCGATCCTATTTGTCTGCTATACTTGAAACATGTCCCTCGCGAAAATTGAGGAGGTCAATCATGAAAATGAAATTTGCCTTTATCTCGGCGGCGGTCGTGTTCGGATTGGTTCTCGGCCTTGCATCGACGCTCGTTCTGCTGGCCATAGCCCTTCCCTCTTCTGCAGGTTACCTGCTCACGCTGGCAGAAAAGGCGGACTATGACCTGATGGCCAAAAACCTCGAATGGGTGTCGCGCGCCGGCAGCATGAACGTTGTTTTCGTTATCGCGGGGCTTATCTTTTTCATAACCCTTATCCTGTTCATGGCAATCCTGAACCCCCGGCTGGGGAACGCCATGAAAAGCAAAAAAGGCTTCCTGAAATTGCTGGTGGTCCTCTTCGGGAGCATGGTCTGGTTTTACCTCTTGAAGATTCCCGTCACCATGCCTGGCGATACCGGAGGACAGGGGCCATGGAATATGGTCGTTCTGATCGCGGGAACGGCAATGCTGTGGCTTGCGGCCGGTGAAGCGGGCTGGGCAGGTGATTTCTCCTCATGGAAGATGGGCGTCCAGGGACAACGGGCACGGCCGATGGAAAGTCTTGTTCTGGGAGGGCTCGTCGGCGGCGCCTCCTTTGGGCTGCTGTCCTTCCTGAACTGGGCCCTGAATAAATATTTTATCCTTGTTTCAGAGGTTCTGGATAAGTCAGGCGATGTGTCGTACCGTGGCTATACGTTGCTCGCCTGCGGAATCATATTTTTGTGCGCCATGGCCGCACCGATCATAGCGGGTTTTATTGTGGCCCTCTCTCCCACATACGGCACACCGAGACAGCGGCGCTTACAGTTGATCTTCCCGGGAGCATTGCTCCTGGTCGTTGCCGCCATCATTGGGGGAACATACTGGAAAGCTGCGGCATATGACCTTGATAAGAGCGGTCTCGCAGAAGTTTTGGGGATTCCTGAGAAGGCAACGGCGAGCCGGACCGTTGCCCTGTTCACCGCAGGCAAAGGCAGCGGCATCATTCTCCAGGAATGGCCCCTGGAAGCGGCGGGCTACGGTCTTGGAGTGAGCAGCACCATAGCAGTATCCGAAGAGAACCTCAGGAAGGTCGAAGACTATCTGGATGAGCATCAAGAGGGCTCGGTGTTCACCTATGCCGCCCACGATGTGCTCGTTCGGGGGTACCATGTGTTGTGGGACATGCGGAAGGGCTTGGAACAGCAGGCCATCAGCGCGCAGAGCATTCTCCTGCCGCGGCAGACGCTTGTTGCCCGTCTGCGGTATCTGCCGGTGACGCCGGAAAATCTGCGCTCCCTTCAGACCTATACGGATGAAACGCGGTGGTACGCCGGCGGAAGAAGCGCCCTGAAAATAGCCGAGGGACTCGCGCATTTCGGCAAGAGCGCAGAGGCGCGGACCTGGCTGAACAAGGCAAAGGAGCGGGGCGCCGATGTTTCTCAGGCCCTGTTCCTGAAGGAAGCCGTACTGAAAGACGGAAAGATCCAGGGCAGAATACTGGTGAACGGAAAGCCCCCGATATCCGCCAGGGTGGCGCTTGTGCGATATACCGGCGCCGCGGGCAAACTGGATGTCTCGTCTCTCCTCTCCAAGCTGGTGGACGCCGGGGAGCTGGACCGTGCGGGCAGGTTTGCCTTTGGCCGGCTCGGCGCGGGAGAATACCTGCTGGCGCTGATGGCGGACAAGGAGACGATACCGTACACGGCTTCTTCTGAAAAGATCGAGGTCAGGAATTCACCGGACGTGGTGAGGCTCGGGGGAAGAATAACGAGCGCAGATCTCGGGGAGATCAATATTGTACTCAGGTAAACTCCGCCGAAGAACAATGATAGCCGGCGGAGACAGTCAGTTTGTCCTGTTCAATCCGTTTTATTTTTCAAAAACACCACAGCGGCCCCGCTGCCGCCTTTGTCGCGCGGCGCGGGATGGAATTCGGCCACCATGATCTTTCCCTTCGAGCGAAGCCAGTCAGCGACGGCCCCCGGGAGCACGGGACCGTCGGGAGAATTGATCCCCTTGCCGGTGATGACCAGGACCGCCTGCCGGCCCTGGCTGTACGCGTCGGAGATAAAGTGCTCAAGGCGCGCGAGGGCCTCGTCCTTCAGAAAGCCGTGAAGGTCCAGCTCGGCGCTGATGCGGATGGTCCCTCGCTTCAATTGGCGCATCCGGCCGGAGGACGATCGCTGCTGCTCCCTAGTTTCTTCGCTCTCCGGTATCGCGTCCCTGAAAACGGGGCCCATGTTCCCCATGGCCTGGAGAAAGAGCCGCCGCTCCTCTTCCACGGCGTCAGCGGCCGCACGCCGTTGCTGAAGAGACGGTTGCCTGCTTTTCGCCGTTTGTGCAGGGGATGAATCCATCTTCTTCACGTCCGAAACAGCACGGAGAAAAACCGTTGCATCGTCAGCCGTTTCAGCGTCAACAGGGAAAGCGGCGGCCGTTTCCCGGAGGGGGGCCGCCTTTGGCTTTAATCCTTTCAGCGTCTTGAACGGGCTGTTTGAAAAATTGCCCGGCTTTTGTTCTTTCCCTTTTTTCATATGAAAATGCCTTCCCGCTCGCCGGCCATCCTGTTTCGCAGGGGCCGGGGGGTGTTTCGATTCACCTTGGATTCACCTTGAAATTAACAGCCTTGATCCCCCTTGTCAATACACAAATGTCGGGGTTTTGACTTTCCGCAGCATTTCTGGTAGTGTGAACGTTACATGAAAAAAGGCAGCGACTACATCGGCGTGGGCGTGGGCGCGATTATCGTGAACGCCCAGGGCAAAATATTCCTCGCAAAACGCGGCAAAGGAGCGCGGAACGAAACAGGCAAATGGGAATTCCCCGGCGGGGGCGTGGAGTTCGGCGAGGCGCTGGAACAGGCGCTCGTGCGCGAGGTGAAGGAAGAGTATGGTTTCGACATCGAAGTGCAGGAGCTGCTTGATGTCGTGAACCATATTATCCCCGATGAGAAGCAGCACTGGGTATCGCCCACCTTCCTCTGTCGCCCCAAGGGTGGAACACCGCGCATCAGGGAGCCGCACAAGTGTGACGAGATCGGCTGGTTCGAGCTCGACGAAATCCCAGAAGAGAAACTCACGATCGCGTCGAGGAAGAGCCTGGAAAGTCTCAAAAAATTAAATTTACCGCTGAGCACGCAGAGTGCGCAGAGTTCTTGAAGAAGACGCGAAATTAAGAAACGAAGAAGGTGTAAGATTGCTTCAACTCAGCCTCCCATCATCCCAACTTCTTATCTTCATGGTTCTTCCCTCTGCGACCTCGGCGGTGAAAAGGTTTTGCCGATGAAAACTTCCTACACATTCCCCGTTGACGCCGTTCTCCTTCTCGGCCCCACGGGCGTGGGAAAGAGCCCGCTGGGCGACCATATTGCCCGGCATGGACTTGCCGGCAGACCGTGCCATCATCTCGACTTCGGCGCTGAACTCCGTGCTATTGCCGCGGGTAACTGCGCACCGTCAGAGTATACTCCCGATGAGCTTGATTTTATCAGCGGTGTCCTTGAACGGGGGCTGCTGCTCGAGAACGAGCGCTTTGCCCTCGCCGGGAAGATCATCGGCCTCTTCCTCGAACGCAACGGGTTCAGGAAAGATCATCTCCTCGTCTTGAACGGCATCCCGCGCCACGCGGGCCAGGCACGGGACATCGCGAGGATCGCCGATATTCAGGTTCTCGTGGTGCTGGACTGTACTGCTGACGATGTGTTCTGCAGATTACGGAACAACGTCGGAGGCGACCGGACGGATCGGGCGGATGACCATCGGGAGTTGGTGGGGAAAAAGCTCGATATCTTCCGGGAACGAACTGCGCCGCTCGCAGCCTATTATAAGGAACGCGGGCGCAGGATTTATCGTCTGGACGTCACGGGCGATATGACCACGGAGCAGAGCTACCAAAAGCTCTCAACGCTTGCCGCCGCTGATCCACCAGTCGCTCTTGTCGCTGAACCACCACAGGGATGAGTCCGTCTTGAGAATGACCGCCGCAAGCTCCTTCGCGGTATCGGTCTGGAGGCGCTTGAGGGAGAATTCAAGCCACTCATCGGCATAGGTGTTCCCCAGGTCTTTATATTCCTTGAGCGCAAGGATGAGCTCAAGCTGGTCCGCGTCCCGCGCAAGCCGCGCCTCTTCTGTTTTCCCTTCATTGAACTCGAGGATCAGGTCCTTGATATCTCCGCCAAAGGAGAGCGGCCGGGCCATATCGTCGATCGCCTTCCGTTCGTTCACTTCAACGTACTTCTTGTTCACGTAATTCTGGTCCCCGGTCCGGGCCTCGGGAAGATCGTGGAACAGGCACATCTTGATGATCCTGTCCGCGTCCACACCCTTCGCCATCTTTCCGAGCGCAAACCCGATGTATGTTGTGCGGAAGATATGCTCCGCAACAGATTCCGCGCCGGAGCCCAGGAATTGGAAACCGGTCCTCGGCGTGCGCTTGAGCAT
>CAKKPG010000120.1 GCA_919901555.1 Nitrospiria bacterium
CCGGCAACGGTCATGAGGGCGTTTAAAGAAGAGCTGACAGAAGAAATGCGGTGGCATCTTGTGAATTACCTCAAAAGCCTTGGAAAGGTCAAGGGCAGATGAATTGAGAGGCTGCCATGCGGCGGGATGGATGAGGACCGGGTCGTTTACCCCGTTAGAGAAAGCCGCCGACTCCTGTCGGCGGTTGATCTTCCTGTATTTACAGATTGTGGTATAAAGCCGCAATCTGCCGTCGTTAGAGAACTTGTTCTCTAACGGGGTTTACTGATTCAGACGAATCGGGAAATGCAGACATGATGAATATTGCCGGCGACAAAGGGAAAAAGGCGGCGCTCCTTCTGTTCGTGCTTTTCGTAACGGCGGCGCACTTCCTGATTCCCACCGAACAGCATGATTATCATAGGATTCATATAATTTTTCGTAAACTCTATTACCTGCCGCCCGTCGTGGCCGCGGCATGGTACGGGTTGCGAGGAGCCGTCTATACGACTGCGTTCATCAGCGCAGTTTTCAGCGTCCATGCTTTTCTGGACTGGCCCGGCAATTACATGGAACAGGCCAACCAGATAGGGGAGCTGGTGAGCTTCTGGGTAGTGGGTCTGGTTCCCGGTTATCTCTTCGACCGGCAGCGCCTGCTTATGGCACGCCTCGCCAAAGCCAACGAAGAGACATACCTCGCCCTGGTATCGTCCCTGGATATGCGGGAGAAGAATACCCGCCTCCATTCGCAGCGGGTGCGGGACTATACCCTGCTTCTTGCCGACCGTTTTGGAGTAGCTGAAGAGAAGAAGCGGGCCATCGGCCTCGGCGCCCTTCTGCACGACGTGGGAAAGATCGCCGTTTCAGACCGGATTTTATTAAAGCCGGGAAAGCTTTCCGATGAGGAATGGACAGAGATGCGCAAACATCCTGCCGAAGGGTACCGGCTGCTTATTCGAATAAGCTCTCTTCAGGAAGCGGCGGAGATCGTGCATGCTCATCACGAGCATTTTGACGGCACCGGCTATCCCAACGGGCTCAAGGAAGAGGAGATCCCTTTGGGCGCCCGGCTCTTCGCAGTGGCCGACGTCTTCGACGCGCTGACGTGCGATCGTCCGTACCGTACTGCCGCGAGTTACGAAGAAGCAGCGCGGATAATTCGTGAAAAGTCCGGCACATACTTCGAACCGGCGGTCATAAAGGTTTTTGAGGGCATTCAGCCCGCAGAATGGGAGGCGATACGCAAACGGCATGCAGCAGGTGATAACGGGAGCCTGTAGAATAAAAGTGGAAAAAGGAGGTGAAAGGGATCGTGAACAAGCACTGCGTTGGATTTTTTGTTGTCGCCTTTGTGATGCTCTTTTTCTCGGTTGCAGTCGAAGCGGCCCAGAACAATCCTCCGATCCGGAAAGATGAATCCCTGAGAAGAGGTGAAACAAGGGAAACACTGGACCAGAATCTGTTCAGGGATGCGCGTGTGAAAAAGGCATACCAGGTTGCGAAGGATATCCCCTGGGTCCTGGACAGCATCTACTGTTACTGCCACTGTGATGTTTTTTCCAAGCACAAGAGCCTGCTGAGCTGCTATGTGGACGACCATGCGGCGATGTGAGAGATCTGTCTCGGGGAGGCCCTGCGGGCCTTCGAGCTGTATGAGAAGGGTTACCCGGCTAAGAAAATAAAGGAAACAGTCGAGCTGGAATATAAACGATAGGAGGGTGCCATGACTAAGATATTGTCGGCAGCAGTCGTGATAATTGGCTTCACGGCATCGGCGGCCCTGGCCCAGATGGGCGGTCACGAAGGGATGGGTTCTCAGCAATCCCATCAAATGACGGGCGGGCAGATGATGAGCCAGGAGATGATGAAAGACATGACCGGGATGATGAAGCAGATGAACGAGATGATGCAGAAGCTGTCTCATCCCCTGGGCCACATGACGGTGACGGACCATGCGAAGATGCAGGACATGGCGAAGGTCATGCGCGACATGGCCGCTCAGATGAACGAGATGGCGGCCCATATGGAAAAAGGAGAAATGGACAAGGCAACGGTCAAAAAAATGCAGGAAAGAATGAAGGCCATGAACCAGTCGATTGAAAATCTACAGAAAGAAGGGAAATAAAAATGAGGAAAATGGATCTGATAGTGATAGTCGCCGTATTCACCACGATATTCGTATTCGGGTGTTCAAAGGGATATGAGTCGCAGAAGACCGCGGATGACCTTACGGTCACGCTTTCAGTCGGCAGTTACCCTCTGGTTAAAGGCGACAATACTCTTACGGTAAAAGTGGCCGACTCATCCGGCAAAGCGGTAACGGACGCGCAGGTCAATGTGCGGTTCTACATGCCGCCCATGCCCGGGATGGCGCCCATGGAGCTCAACACTCAGACGAGGCCTAAGGGGAATGTCTACGCATTTCCGGTCAACCCTCCGATGGAAGGCGGATGGAAGGCAGAGGTGTCGATTGCCCGGTCGGGCAAGCCCGCAGTTACTGCAACGTTCAATCTCGACGTGCGTTAACCACTGGTTCCGATTCTGTGTTATTCTTATCAGTGTAGGAAATACTACATCACTGAGAGCAGGCGCTTCAACCGATAGCGCCTGCTCTACCTCTCTTTTTATAACATGTTGAATTTGTGCGATATTTTCAGATGTGTCTTCTGGTCTGCGGATTGCAATTACCCTTGCCGGAGGTTTGAATGCGGAGAAAAATAATTTTTTCTTTCGTTGTCTCTATCGCTCTTCCGATGGTTTCGCTGGCCGATGATGCATTGATTACCCTCAGGGACCTGGAACGGGAGATGCGTGCGAACAACCCCGAAATCCTCATGGCGCGGAAAAAGGCCGAGGCGGCGCAGGAAAAGAAGGCCGTGGCTTCGGCCATGCCCGACCCCATGATCGGCTTCGAGGTGCAGAACGTGGGACGGCTGAGCAATCTTACCATCGGCGAGGAAGAGATGAGCATGCGGGGCGTTGTGGTCACGCAGGAGATACCCTTTCCTGGGAAGCTCTCCACCATGGGAAAGGCGGCGGGAAAGCGGGCGGAGCAGGAGCAGGAAAATGAGCGCGGGACCGCGCTAAAAACCCTGAACAGCCTCAGGGCCTCCTACTACGATTACTACCTTGCCTATAAATCCGCCGATATTCTGGCCCAGAATAAGGAGATCATGAAGAACTTCCAGCGCATCGCCGAGACGCGCTATGCCACGGGCCAAGGCATCCAGCAGGACGTGCTCCGGGCCCAGCTCGAAGTCTCCATGCTTCTCGAAAAGATCGCCCTCCAGGAACAGAAGAAAGAAGCACAGGCCGCCATGATCAACAGCCTGCTCGGACGGGACCCGCGCCTGCCGCTGGGCAGACCCGGCGATGCCCTGAAGGCATCTTTTGGCGCGAACCTTGAAGATATTTCCAGCAAGGCCCTGGCCCGCTCTCCGGCGGTCCTGGGAAAGCAGCGGATGGTGGAGCAGAGCGAGTACGAACTGTCGTCCAGCAAAAAGGAGTTCCTGCCGGACATGGTCGTCTCGGCAGGGTGGTTCAACCGGGGCGACTTCACGGACGTCTGGCAGGCGAGCGTGATGTTCAAGGTCCCGCTCTATTTCTGGAACAAATCGGCGGGCGTGCGGGCCGCCTCCGCGGAGCTCGGGTCCGCGCGGTACGATTACGAATCGCAGAAGCTCATGGTCCTCTCGAAGGTCAAGGACCTCTACACCATGGCCAAAACCTCGGAGCGGCTCCTCAGCCTGTACGAGGCAGGGATCATCCCCCAGGCGCGGATGGCGCTCCAGTCCGCCGCGTCAAACTACCAGGTGGGGAAGATCGACTTTTTGATGCTCCTCGACAGCCAGACGCTTTTGTTCAAATATCAGCTCGCGTATCAGGAAGAGCTGGTGAACTTGAACAAGACGATCGCGCAGATCGAGGAAACAACCGGAGGCGCTGAAAATTGAAGATTGAAAATTGGAAATTGAAAGATGAAGCGAGAAAGGCCTCCGCAATTCCATGTTTTGCATTTTGCACGGCGCATGTTGCTCTTGCAGCGATGCTGATCCTGATGTTCACCGGCAGTGTCGCCGCGGCGCAGGACCATTCAGGGCACACCGCGCCTCCGACCGCGGAAGGCCAGGCCGGACACGGCACACCCCAGCCCGCGGTGACGGAGCAACATCCGGCAGGACATGAGGCTGCGCCGGCGCCTACCCAGGAAGAAAAGAAGAGGGCGAAACAGCCGAAGGCGGAAAAAAAGAAGGTCGAGGAGCAACAGCCCGTGACAATCACTCTCCCGGAGGAGAAGCGCCAGCTCATCGGCGTGCGCACCGCCGTCGCGGCATACCGGTCCCTTGACCGGCAGATCCGCACGGTGGGCAAGGTGGATGTGGACGAGACGAGGCTCGCCTTCGTGAACACCAAGGTCGCCGGATGGGTGAAGAAATTGTACATCGATTACACCGGCCAGAAGGCCGTGAAAGGGCAGCCGCTGCTCTCGATCTACAGTCCGGACCTGGTCACGGCCCAGGAAGAGTACCTCCTTGCGCTCCGCTCCCAGAGCGCCGCTACGGCGCCCGGCGGGTTCAGCGAGGTTGCCGCATCGCAGCAGTCGCTCATTGATTCGGCCAAGCGGAGGCTCTTCCTCTGGGACATTACGGAAGAACAGATCGCGGAGCTTGAGAAGTCCGGAAAGCCGAAGACCGATATCACGCTGCAGGCGCCGCTGGACGGCATTGTGCTCGAGAAGATGGTGCTGGAGGGCGCCTACGTCATGCCGGGGATGAACCTGTACAAGATCGCCGACCTCTCGAACGTCTGGATCATCGCGGACGTCTACGAGTATGAGGCGCCGCTGGTAACGGTGGGGCAGGAGGCGCGGGTGAGTCTGGCGTACGAGCCTGGCGAATCGTTTACTGCCGCGGTGATTTTCATCTCTCCCGTTCTCGATCCGACCACCAGGACCATCAAGGTGAGGCTGGCCGCAAAAAATCCCCATCTCAAACTCAAGCCGGAGATGTTCGCAAATGTGGATATTACGGCTTCCTCAGGCGCACGGCTCGCTATTCCGACTGAAGCAGTGCTCGATTCGGGCCTGCGCCAGATCGTGTATGTGGAAAAGAAGCCCGGCGTGTTCGAGATGCGCGAGGTGAAGCTCGGCGTGCGCGGCGAGACCTACGTCGAGGTGCTTTCCGGGATCAGAAAGGGCGAGCGCGTCGTGACGTCGGGAAATTTTCTCATCGACTCCGAGAGCCAGCTCCGCGCAGGGCCGGGAGGCGGAGGACATCAGCATTGATATGGAGCAAGCCGACCATGTCGGCGTGAATGACGGCAACGCGGTTGCCTCGGTCCAAAAATAGGATGGAACATGTTAGCCAAGATCATCGAACTTTCGGCCAGAAATAAATTCCTCATCTTCCTCATGGTGACGTTCCTCGTCGTCTGGGGCGTCTGGGCGCTTTACCATACGCCCCTGGACGCCATCCCCGACCTCTCCGACGTCCAGGTGATCGTCTATACCGAGTGGACGGGCAGGAGCCCCGATCTCGTGGAGGACCAGATCACCTACCCCATCGTCTCCACCATGCTCTCAGCTCCCAAGGTGCGCGTGGTGCGCGGCAAGTCCTTTCTGGGGATCTCGTTCGTGTACGTGATCTTCGAGGACGGCACGGACATCTACTGGGCCCGGAGCCGCGTGCTTGAATACCTTCAGGGGGTGACCGGCAGGCTGCCTGCAGGGGTGACGCCGGTGCTCGGGCCGGACGCCACGGGCGTGGGCTGGGGGTTCCAGTACGCAGTGATCGATGAGACCGGAAATCACGACCTGGCCCAGCTCCGCTCGCTCCAGGACTGGACGCTCAAGTACGCCGTCGAATCCGTGCCGGGCGTCTCGCAGGTGGCGAGCGTGGGCGGGTTTGTGAAGCAGTACCAGATCACGATCGACCCGAACCGGATGCACACCTACAACCTCTCCATTATGAAGATCATGGAGGCGGTCCGAAGGAGCAACAGGGACGTCGAAGGCCGCGTGATCGAGTGGTCAGGAAGGGAGTACATGGTCCGCGGCCGGGGCTATATCAAGGACAAGAGGGACATCGAGAAGATCGCCGTGGGAACCGACGGCAAGGGCACGCCGATCATGCTCCGCGACGTGGCCGCAGTCCAGCTTGGGCCGGAGATTCGGCGCGGCATGGCCGACCTCGACGGCAAGGGGGAGGCCGTCGGCGGCATCGTCGTGGTTCGCTTCGGCGAGAACGTGCTCGCTGTCATCGAGCGCGTGAAGGAAAAGATCAAGGAAATTACGCCCTCTCTGCCCGAAGGGGTGAAGATCGTCACCGTTTATGACCGCTCCGAGCTCATCCACCGATCCGTCGAAACACTTCGTGATGAGATCATCAAACTCGGGCTTGCAGTAAGCGTGGTTTGCGTTGTTTTTCTCTTCCACCTCCCGAGCGCCCTCGTCGTGATCCTCACACTGCCCGTGGCGATCCTCATCTCCTTCATCTGCATGTACTACCTCCGCATCAGCTCGAACATCATGAGCCTCTCCGGCATCGCCATAGCCATCGGCGCAATGGTGGACGCTTCGATCATCATGGTCGAGAATGCGCACAAAAAGCTGGAAGACTGGGAGAAGGCGGGAAAGCCCGGTTCGCGAATTGATGTGATCATCCACGCGGCCCAGGAGGTCGGTCCCTCGCTCTTCTTTTCGCTCCTTGTGATCACCGTGGGCTTTCTTCCGGTCTTTACCCTTGAAGAGCAGGCCGGCAGGCTGTTCAAGCCCCTTGCCTTTACCAAGACGTTCGCCATGCTCTTCGCGAGCTTCCTTGCCATCACGTTCACGCCGGTGCTCATGACGCTCCTCATCAAGGGAAAGATCAGGCCCGAAGAGAAAAATCCGATCAATAACTTCCTGCTGAAGGTCTATCATCCCGTTGCGGAGTTTTCGCTCAAGTTTAGGAAATCCGTGATCAGCGCCGCAATTATTATTGTTCTTATTACATTCGCATTATTTATTTTGCCATTGTTCGGTCTTACGCTTATTGAAAGAGTGCAGCTCGGTTCCGAGTTCATGCCTCCTTTGTACGAAGGGACGCTGCTCTTCATGCCGTCGGCGCTCCCCGGCACCTCCATCACGACGATGGCCCAGGTCCTCCAGGCCCAGGACAGGATCATGAAGCAGTTCCCGGAAGTGGAACAGGTCTTCGGCAAGGCCGGCCGGGCCGAGACGCCCACGGACCCGGCGCCGCTGGAGATGATCGAGACCGTCGTCAATCTGACGCCTCCGGACAAATGGCGTCCTCAATTTAGAAAGTGGGAAGATCTCAGAGACGAAATGGATGACGCCCTTGCCATACCCGGTGTGGGCAATACGTGGACCATGCCGATCATCGGCAGGATCGACATGCTCTCAACGGGCATCAGAAGCCCTCTGGGCGTTAAAATCTTCGGCCCGCACCTCGACGAGATCGAGCGTATCGGTCTGGACGTGGAGAGAACCTTGCGGGAGATCCCCGGCACGAGGATGGCCTTATCCGAGCGCGCGAATACCGGATACTTTCTCGATTTTACCATAAACCGCGACGAGATCGCCCGATACGGGCTCACCGTGGAAGACGTACAGGACGTGATCGAGACCTCCATCGGCGGGATGAACCTTACGACCACGGTAGAGGGACGGGAGCGCTATCCCGTCAACGTCCGGTACGGCAGGGAGCTGCGGAGCGACATCGATAAGCTCAAGCGGGTGCTCGTCCCGATCATGGGCGGCGGGCACGTGCCCCTGGTCCAGCTCGCCGATATCCGGGTGACGAAGGGACCCGGCATGGTCCAGAGCGAGGACGGCAGACTTGTGGCGTATGTCACCCTGTACATCGAGGGGAGCGATCTCGGCGGGTATGTGAAAAAGGCGGCAAAAGCGCTTGCCGAAAAGGTAAAGCTCCCTCCCGGGTACCTCCTTAAATGGAGCGGTCAGTACGAGTACATGGAAAAGGTAAAGGCCAAGCTCTTCTATGTGATCCCCCTCACTTTGCTCATCATCATCGTGCTCATTTACCTGAATACCGGGTCATGGATCAAGACCGCCATCGTGCTGCTGGCCGTGCCCTTCTCCCTGGTCGGCACGGTCTGGCTGCTGTACCTCCTCGGCTATCACCTGAGCACGGCGGTCTGGGTGGGAGTGATCGCCCTCGCCGGGCTCGATGCCGAGACAGGCATTATCATGCTCCTCTATCTCGACCTTGCGTATAACAAGTGGAAGGGCGACGGGAAAATTCATTCGCTGCGCGATATCGAGGACTCGGTCATGGAAGGCGCGGTCAAGCGCATCCGGCCGAAGATCATGACCGTGTCGGTGATCCTGGCGGGCCTCGTGCCGATCATGTTCTCGACCGGAACGGGCGCAGACGTGATGAAGCGCATCGCCGCGCCCATGGTCGGCGGCGTGATCACCTCCACCATCCTGGAGCTTGTCATCTACCCGGCGATCTATGTGATCTGGAAGGAACGGGAGCTGAAGAAAGGCGTGAGGAAAAACAGCGGCTCCCCAGCATGAGCGTCATTTCCACGCGACGAGCTTTTCTTCTGTCAAAAAAGTCGGGATCGTTCCTTCACCGTAAAAATCCTTGACGGCTGCCGTTAGTGGGTATATAATACCAACTATGAGCGCAAACCTCCTAGTCAGTTACAAATCAAATTCTTCTCAAAATGGGTAGAATATTTTTTCAATGTCTTGATTTTTACCGCAATTTTGCAATTTGCAATTTGCAATTTGCATTTTACAATTCCGGCTTGTCCGGGTTAGGGATTGGGATGAAGATTAAGAGAATACAAATAGGAATCAAGAGCCTTGACGATACGCTCAGGGAGGCCGGCGAGGTCTTTGAGAAGGTTGCCGCAGGGAAGTCCGTAAGGCGCAGGTCGGCGATCTACTTCCGCACGATCACTGAGATGCGGCGCGTCCTCACGGAGAAGCGGCTTGAACTGATCAAGGTCATCAAAGACAGGAAACCGTCATCGGTCTATGAGCTGGCGAAGCTCGTGCACCGTGACCTCAAAAACGTACTCCAGGATCTGACTTATCTTCAGGAACTCGGCCTGGTAGAGGTGACTGAAACTGCGGACAAGAAGGTCCCCGAGGTCCATTTTGATAAAATCGCCTTTGAAGTTGCCATCTAAACAGCAGCGTGGTCACCTCGACGATCCTCGAACTTGTCATCTATCCGGCAATCTACGTGATCTGGAAGGAGCGGGAATTGAGGAAGAAGGTGTGAGGGGAATATGGAGCGAGCCGACCATGTCGGCGTAATTCACGGCAACACGGTTGCCTCGGTCCAAAATACGGGAACGTGGTTGCCTTGGTCCAAAAAAAGTTCAGGCGCAGGAAAATTTCCTGCGCCTGATGATGCTCCAAAATATGCAGTGCAGAAACGCGAGATTCACTACCTCCTTGCGCCGACCGGGCCCGAGGGGATCGGGCTGGTGATGAGCTTTTCGATGAGTTTCGCCGTGGGCTCAGGCAGCGGATTCTGGCGCGGCACTTCCTTGAAGCGGTCCGCCGCCAGCTCCATGATCTTGCCTTTGGCGGACTTGAGGGCCTCCGAGGCCGAGACATGGGTCTCGCTGTCGGCCTCCTCCGCCACGCGTTCCCATACCACCGCGCCGGTCTTTGCATTTACGAGCTTGAACCTGACCTTGATCTTATATTTGTTGTAGAATCCCGTGACGAAATTTGAAAAGGTGTCAAGGGACCCGTAGAACAGGCCGTCCACGCCCAGAGCCGCCCCGACCTGCTGCGGTGTCGGCGTTGCGGGAGTGGGGTTGTCAATGTCAAGCTGGGCCCCCAAGCTCAGCCCGATTTTCTCCTTCAATTGTTGATCGACCGCGGAAAGGGGCATCGCGCTGTAGTACCGGCGGGGGACCGCATCGCTGAAGGCCTCCCTGATCCAGTCAGGGGCGTAGAGGTGGTCGGTGTTGTTCCGCAGGGGCAGCACAGCGACCTTTGCGATCGGGTTTTTCGGGTCCGGCGGCGGCAGCTTTTTCCCGCACGCCCCAAGCAAGAGCGACACCCCCAGCACGGCCATCAGCAACACCTTCGTGAAAATCCTGTAAGCCCTCATTTCATTTGCCTCCTCTATGACAGTAGGTTTTCGCTTCCGTTCTATGATGCGTTATACGATCAGCGAAAGTTAACCATATGCTTCAGGAACTGTCAAGGTAAAATTCACCAAGAACGCCCGCCTGAGTCCATGAGTCGTGAAGAGATGAAAAAAGAGGCGCAGGATAAGTCCTGCGCCTCTTCATGTATAAATCCTTTCTGAAAAAAGCTACTCGACCTTGAACGTCCCGGACTTGAGCACCGCGCCCGAGCCGTCCACAACCTCAACCTTCCAGTCGCCCTTCATGCCGCCGATGGACTTGTAGGCCCAGGTCCTGAACTTTGAGAAGGGCTTGATCGTGAGGGGCACCTTGCCCATTTCGTTCATGCCGAGCGTCCAGACCACGTTCACGCTTGTTTCGGCCTTCACGTCCTTGAACTCCAGGAACAGGAAGACCTTCTCCTGGGTCGCCGGGAACGATGCCGCGATACCCACGGGCTCGCGGTTCTCCACGCTGCTCGCGATCTCCATGCGGGCAATGGTGAGGTCTGCCGCTGCTGCCGGGGCTGCAGGGGCTTTGGCCGGCGCCGGGGCGGGGGCGGGCGCCGGTGTTGGAACCGGGGCCTGTTGCGCCATCGCTATTCCTGCGAAGACGGTAAGACATACAACCAGAACAAACACTGCTGCTTTCTTCATGTTCTTTCCTCCTTGTATGATGGTAAAGTGTTGGTGCCGGTGTCACGGGCGGACGCGGAATAGGGCAGATACCTTTCTTCATCTATCGACCTTCTGCCGCCGCTGTCAGCCACATGGGGTAAACGGTTTGTAACGTCTTCTGCTCCGTGAGAAAAAGCCACCCGCTATAACCTGCCGAGAACGCCATCCTCTCACGGCGTCTACTTCGGCTTTGCCGCCTCGTACCGCTTGAGATAGTCGGCGATCATCCGCTCGGAATCGCATCCGAGGGCCTGTGCGTAGAGCAGAAGGAATCCCCGGAGGTATGGCCGCGCCGGAAGCTTTCCAAAGTGCTCGGCTTCGATATACTCCAGGTATCGCGAACCGATCTTGGTCATGTCCGCGATATTTCGAATGGTGAGGCCGGCGCGTTCCCTGAGCGCTTTTATGGCCGGGCCGTTGAACTCCGTAGTAGCAGATGCGGCCGGCTCGGCTGCAGGCGCCACGGGTGCCATCAGATCATCCAGTGGCGGGGTCTGCGGCGGGGCCGCACGGTATTCAGCGCGGTCAGGACCGGGCGGGCGCTGGACCGGCGCAGACGCGGCCGGCACGGGCCTGCGTTTGGATGCGGGCGGCTCGGGCTCCGGCAGCTCGTTTCGTTCCTTCAGCATCCTGTTGTACTCTTTGCGGCTTTCTTCGTAGACGAGCGTGCGATAGGCATCTTCGATGCGCAGGCGGATGCGAGCGGTCTCCTCGGGGGTGAAGAGGGAATAGAGCGCAATGGAGTTGGGGTCGTAGATACGCCGGACCCGGTCGTAGGCGCGGTGCACGTCCTGGGTGCCGGCCGCGGGGCTGATCTCCAGCAGCTCGTAAAAGTTCATGTCGTCGATTTTTTTGACCATGGCGGCACTCTCCTCAGAAGAGCATGCTCGCGGTGAGCTGCTCTTTCCTGAGCAGGTTGTGTACGATGCGCTCGATGCAGCGCGCCGGCCGGGAAAAGGGATATTCCACGGCGAGGGGGCGTTTGCTCCGGATCGACTGCCACACGCTGTCGTCGTATTCCACGTACCCCAGATATTCGAGGTCGATGCCGAAATACTTCCGGCAGGCGCTCTTCATGGAGAACCCGATCTGGATGTCGTTCTTGGTCCGCACCTGGTTCACGATGAGCTTGGGCTTGAACTTGAGCACCTCGAGTTCGAGGATCTCCCCCACTTCCTGCTCCATCTGTTTTACGCGTTCGATGAGGTCGAAGGGCGTGCGGATGCCCATGGTGTTCTTCTGGTCCATGGCCGCATCGATGAGGTCCTTGATCCCCTGATGGGTGACGACCTTCCTGAACCTGCGGTAGAAGGCGCTCTTGATGAACCGGTAGGCGTTCTCAATGGCCGTAGGCTCGGGCAGCACCACGAGAATGCCGTGGTCCGAGAACAGGAAAAAGTCAAGGATGTTGAAGGATGTGCCTGCGCCGAGGTCGAGGAGGATGTAGTCCACATCGATGGCTTCGAGGTGTCTGAGGAGCCGTGTTTTCTGGGCGAAATTCGGGTTGGCCGCGTCGAGGAAGTCCTGGGCGCCGCTGATGAGGCTGAGGTTGGGGACGCCGGTCTTGATGATGACGTCCTGGATGTTCTCCACGCGGCGGTTCAGGAAGTCCGAGAGCGTCATCTCCGGAACGCCGATGCCGAGGGTGGTGTGGAGGTTCGCGCCTCCCAGGTCCGCGTCAACGAGGAGGACCTTTTTCTTGAGGCGGGCGAGGCAGATGCCGACGTTGCCGGTGATCAGGCTCTTGCCGATCCCTCCCTTGCCGCCCCCGATGGCCCAGATTTCCTTCTTGCGCAGAGCGTCCTGGATCTCTATCATCCCGTCTCTTTCGCCTCCGCCCCGGCAGCGGCGCCGACCTCATCGCCCCCGGCAAGAGGATCCGGTTCCGCGTTCTCTGCCGGAATGGGTGTCATGGCCTCTTCGCCCGCCTCGAGCTCCTGGAACTCCTTGAGCGTCGGCAGGGCGGAAAGGTCCTTCAGGCCGAAGTACTGCAGGAACTCCGTTGTCGTACCGTACATCATGGGCTTGCCGGGAACGTCCTTCTTGCCCACGATCTTCACGAGCCGGCGCTCCATGAGGTTCCTGACGATGCCGCCCACGTTCACGCCGCGGATCGCTTCGACCTCCGTCCTCGTGATGGGCTGCTTGTAGGCGATGATGGCGAGGGTCTCCAGGGCGGGCCGGGACAGCTTTGTCGACACCTTGACGGACTTGAACTTCCTGATCCATCCCGCATACTCGGGACAGGTGGCGAGCTGGTAGCCGCCGGCCACTTCCGCGAGCAGAAGGCCCGCGCCCCGCGCCGCGTATTCCTGCTTGATGACGCCGAGTTGCGCCTCGATCCGCTCTTTCGTCGCGTCTTCGAACACGCCCTTGAGCCGGTCGACGGTCAGAGGGCTTCCGGAGATGAAGAGCAGGGCTTCAATGGCTGATTTCAATTGCAGGTCGTCCAAATTTCCGCCTCTCGGTGAGTTGTAAGTTTTTAGTGCTGAGTTTTGAGCTGCTGACGCCGGATCACACGAACTAAAAACTAAGAACCCTGAACTCAAAATTGCATTTTATCACATTGCCGCGGGGTCGCCGAGCCTGCCCAGCGCCACCTTGGCGTTCATTTTCACGTCGATGTCCGTGCTGTCCATGAGCTTTCGTATCCTCGGGACGGCGTCCTTCACAAGGTCCGGGTTCCCGCTCCCGATGTTGCCGAGGGCCGCCACGGCATTCTTGACCGCGTTCGGGTGGCCGCTGTCGAGGTACCGGATGAGGCGCGGCACGAGGCCGGCCACTTCCTCCGGGTAGTGCAGTCCGATGGCGCCCAGGGCGAAGAGCACGCCGCCGCAGGTGGCCTCCTTCGAGAATTCCAGCACCTCCACGAGCTTCGGCAGGATCCCGCGGATCAGCTCCGGCGCGTTGATCCCCACCTTGCCCAGGGCGTGGGCCGCGGCCTCGCGCTCGTCGTCGTCGCCCCCTTCGAGCATCCGGATCAGCCTCGGGACCGCGTCCCTGACCAGGTCCGTGTGGGCAAAGCCGATGTTCCCGAGGGCATAGGCCGCTTCCTGGCGGACCAGGCTTTGCTCATGATCGAGCATGAGCTTCAACTTCGGAGCCGCCTGGGCCGCCGAGTCCTTGAAGCTGAAGCCCAGGTTCCCGACGGCGTTCGCAGCGTCGATCTTGATGAACATGTCCGGATCATCAAGGAGCGCGATGAGCGCCGGGAGATGGGGCCGGGTGTCGCTGGGGTAATCGAAACCCACGCGAGACAGGAGGTTCAGCGCGCCGGACCGGACGTCCCCGTTTTTTTCGGACAGCGTATCCACGAGAGCGCCGATGAGGGCCCGGTCTTCGTAGACCGCCTTTTCGATCTCGCCGAACTTCCGCTCGAGCGCGAGCGTTTTGATGTCAGGTTTCATGATTCCTTTTGTAACAGATTAACACGGATACACACAGTAAAGAAATTTTAATGACGATGTCTGTATAAATCCAAAAATCCGTTCTATCTCATTTTTGCATTTATCTGTGTCCATCTGAGTTCATCTGTGGTTCCATTCGCTTATCCCGCCGCCGTTTCCGCCACCGCCTTCATGAGGCGGATGGCGCCGAACTGTTCGATCTGGAACACCTTCACGATTCGCGTTTTCATGAGTTCGAGGAGGGCAAGGAACGTGGCGATCACCTGGGCACTGGTGGTGCTGCCCTCGAAGAGGTCGGTAAAGAGCAGGCTGTCCGTGGATTCAAGCCGTCCGAGGATATAGGAAATTTTCTCGGTGATGGAGACGGCCTCGGCGGTGATCTCGAACTCCGCGTCGGGGACCCTGGCCATCACGTCTTTGAGCGCGGCCAAGAGGTCGAACAGGTGAAAATCGAAGAGAAGCGGCTCGTCTTCCGCGGGAACGTCCGGTACGGCCTCGGCGGTCCGCGTATACACCTGCGACCAGGTCTCTTCCTTCTGCTCCAGCGAGAGGGCGGCGTCCTTGAACCGCTTGTACTCCAGCAGCCTGCGGATGAGTTCCGACCTCGGGTCCACGCCCTCATCGTCGCCCTCGGGGTTCTCGGGCGGCGGCAGGAGCATCCGGGATTTGATGTGCGTCAGCGTCGATGCCATGACGAGGAAATCTCCGGCGATCTCCATGTCCAGGCTTTTCATGAGGTCAAGGTATTCCAGGTACTGATGGGTGATGAGCGCGACGGGGATGTCGTAGATGTTCAGTTCGTGCTTCCTGATGAGGTGCAGAAGAAGGTCCATGGGGCCTTCGAAAATCTCGAGCTTTATGTGGTAAGACATGGGCGTGCGCAATCCTCCGCTCACGGGCCCCCGCGTGCGGGGCTCATGAAAAATATTTATACAAAAATTAGCGTTATTTACTCAAAAAGTCAAGGGAAAACATTGCGATTGCGGAGTTCGGAATGCGGAATGCGGAGTGAAAACCACCCCCTACCCCATTCCGCAATGAGAAAGCCGCACCAGCTTGTCTGATATAATGTAAAAGGGAGAAAACAGGTGACAATTGAGACCGGAGGATATACCGAAAAGCAGCTGCTGCGCATGATCCGGCAATGGGTCCCCCGCGAACGGGTGCCGCAGAAGGTCCGGATCAAGGACACCGCGGACTTTTTCCGCGTTGATTATGACGACGTGGTCGTCCTGGACGGCGTGCCCTTCTTTGTGCGGAACAACGAGCGGGAGGGCCGGTTCGGGCTCGAAGACGAGCCGAAGTTCTGGGTCAAGCGCTCCATCAACCTCGTGACCGGCGGGGTGAAGGTCCTCAAGTGGGTCTTTTGGGAACGGTTCAGCGCCAGGATCGGCGACCTTGTTTTTGAGTGCGTGCGGAGCCCCCGGAAGGAAGCGCGGATCCTCGAACTGGTGCGCGGGAGGCCCGATTTCATGCAGGGGGAGACCGTGCCGGATTCCACGGGCAACCCGCTCCGGATCCTGGACTATATCCGCGGGAAGACGCTGGGCGAGGCCATCCTCACCCTCGGCGCGGATCATCAGGAATTCTTTTACCGCTATTATCCCGCCCTGCTCGATGAGTTCATCGGCGTGGTGGAGGCCATCCGCTTTCTCCACGAGAGCGGCGAAAAGCACGGCGACATCCGGCGCGACCATCTCATCAAGGACAGCGCCACCGGCCGCTACCGGTGGATCGACTTCGATTTCAACTACCGCCACGGGGCGAGCCGCTTTGCCTACGACCTCTTCGGCCTCGGCAATATCCTCATCTACATCACGGGCCGGGGAGACGTTACCACCCACCGGCTCCTCCGGGACGACCCCGATGTGCTCAACCGTCTTTCCGAAGACGACGTGAACATCGTGTTCCACAACCGCGTGGCCAACCTGAAGAAGGTCTATCCCTATATTCCCGATTCACTGAACCGGGTGCTCATGCACTTTGCCGCGGGCGCGCCCGTGTACTACGACGATACGCGGGAGCTCTTGGAGGACCTGGGAGAGGCGAGGGATGAACTGTTTGACAATGTCAAATGACAAAGTTCAAATGCCAAAATAAAGTGATAAGCGTCAAATGCCTCAGGTTAAACGTCTTATCGGTATCGAATTTTGACATTCGATTTGAACCTTGAGCTTTGAAATTTGAACGTTATCTGTATTCGGAGAAAGGAGCGGCAGCCATGAAGACCGAAACCGACAGCCCGATGAAAGACAAACACATCCTCATCGCCGTGGACGAGACCGAGAGCTCCAAGGGCGCGGTCCTCTACGTGGCCGACATCCTCGGCGGCTTTCCCGGGTTCCGGGTAACCCTCCTGAGCATCATTCCGGAGCCGGAGGAAGACTTCTTCGACACCGCCGAGGAGCAGGCGGCCTGGACCAGGAAGAACCTCGAAGCCGCCAAGGCCATGCTGGAGAACTACGGACAGATCCTGAATCAGGCCGGGTTCCCTCCGGACAAGATCCAGATCCGCGCATGCGTGGGGGAGACCAAGGAGTTTGCCGACGCTATTCTGGAGGCGCAGCGGGGCATGGAGTCCTGCACCGTGGTGGTGGGCCGGCGCCACAAGACCAAGACCGAGGAGTTCCTCTTCGGCAGCACGTCGACCCGTCTCATTCGCGAGGCCAAGAACTGCGCCATCTGGGTGGTGGAATAGAGTTGGGGGGCTTAAGAGTTGAAGAGTTTAAGAGTTGGGGAGTTTAGGAGTTGAGGAGTTCAAGGGGTTGAGGGGTGGGGGAGTTGAACTCCTTAACCCCCGAACCCCTCAACCCCTAAACTTTTTTATCTCCTACCGAACCTTGCTGAATCGGTAATCCCCGATCTTGCCGCCCTGCCGCTTCGCGTCCCACTTCTTTTCCCTGGTATAGCCGTCTTCGCTGCTCCCTTTCCGGTCGGACTTGGACCAGAAGGGCCGCGGGGACGCCGGATTCGAGCTGTATCGCCGCCCTGATGACGGAGTTCCCCGCCTTCCGGCGGACTGAGCGGGCCTGCTGCTGCTGCCGCCGGTCGAGCGGCGCAAGGGGCGCGCCGGCTCCAGTCCCGGGATCACCTGCTGCGGGATCGACTGGCCGATGTAGCGCTCGATCGAGCGCAGGGAATCCATTTCCCTGAACGACGCGAAGGAGATGGCGATGCCCGACGCGCCGGCGCGGCCGGTCCGGCCGATGCGGTGCACGTAGTCCTCGGCGTTCTTCGGCAGGTCATAGTTGATGACATGGGTGATGCCGGCGACGTCGAGTCCGCGGGCGGCCACGTCCGTTGCCACGAGGAGCCGGATCTTGCCGCGGCGCATGTTCATGATGGTGCGGTTTCGGGCATTCTGGTTCATGTCTCCGTGAAGGGCCGCCGCCGAATGTCCCTGGGCCGACAACTCGCCGGCAAGCTGGTCGGCGTTCCGCTTGGTGCTGGAAAAGATGATCGCCCTGGTCATGGCGCTGTCGGAAATAAGGTGGTTCAATATCCGGTTCTTGTGCTGCATGTCGTCGGCGGCATGGAGGCGCTGCTCGATCGCTTCAAGGGTGGTCTTCTTCCCGGCGATCTCTACCCGCACCGGGTCCTTGAGCAGACGCTGGGCAAGCTTTGCCATGGCGCTGTCCATGGTTGCCGTGAACATCAGCGTCTGGCGCGAGGCCGGCGTCGCCGCGGCAATGGTGTCCACTGCCTCGCTGAAACCCATGTCGAGCATGCGGTCGGCTTCATCAAGGACCAGTATCTCAAGACGGGAAAAATCGATGCGTCCCCGCTCCATATGGTCCATGAGCCGTCCCGGCGTTGCCACGATAAGGTCCACGGGCTGCGACAGGAGCCGCTGCTGCTCGAAGTAGGGCATGCCGCCGAGGATGGCGCCGCTCCGTATGCGCATGAACTTTCCATAGGTGCTCACGGCCGCGGTCACCTGGTTCGCCAGTTCGCGCGTGGGCGTAAGCACCAGCACGCGGGGGCCTTTGGACCTCCCCGTTGATTTTGAAGGCACGCTCAGTCGCTGGAGCGCGGGCAGCACGAAGGCCGCGGTCTTGCCGGTCCCGGTCTGGGCCGTGGCGATCAGGTCCTGGCCTGCCAGGGCCTTGGGAATGGCCTGCTCCTGGATGGGCGTCGGCGCGGCATAGCCGCAGAGTTTTATTGCCTTGAGGATCGGTTCGTTGAGCTGCAATTTTGAAAAAGACATACTACTCCTTTGTGATTCTGACTTCGGACATCGGTCCGGACGCAGAATGGTTAGTGGCCTGCCAGGTCGGATATTCGACAGGATCAACAGGATGATAAAGACGGTATATCCGCATGTATCCCGTTGTCCCGCCGGAAATGCATCGGCAAGACGTGAGCGTGCGTGCCGCAGGAAGACACCTGTCTCCCTGAGAACGAGGACGGCAACAGCACAAATATGACCGGCATAACGACATCGTTCGCCAACCATACATGCTGTCGCTATTTCAGATGAGTGCTGAAAAGCAGGGGGGTTAGAGATCGATGATGAGTGATCGGCGGGCAGAGGGGAAGTCGATGTGCGTTCCTGCCAGAATCCCGCCGAACGTTAAACAGTCAGGTGCATTATACAGGTTCGGCAACGAATAGCAAGACATATTTTTCGCCTCTATTTGCGGTTTCTTTTGTGAGCTGTCATCGGTTTTAACTCACTCACTCCATAACCTTCCGGCTCCCCAACGCCTTAACTCCCAAACCCCTCAACTCCTGAACCCTTAAACTCCCGCACTCTGAATATCCCGGACCCCTTCACGTCTTTTTCCGTCCCGGCCGCAACTGGCGCGGAGTTTTTAAACTCTGTTTTATTCCGGCCTTGATTGGCGCTTAAGGGAAAAGCATGTATTGTTAAAATACGCATCAGGCCTGCCTAAATGTAGTATTAGTTTTGCCTTGACAACACTAGATGTTGTGGTATACTTCAATTCGATTTGCATGGTAAATACTTTGTTCTTCATGTCGCCGGATCGGTTTTTTCCTTCTGTATACTGTAGAGGCAATACGTACTACCAGAAACTCAGGCAGCTTCATCTATAATTTATAATTCTCTGTAATTTTCAGGCTGGACCGTATGCGAAATTCTCTAAAATTTCGTTCTCTGAGCGCGGATTCGAGCAACGGTTAGGATATGACACCGGAGTGGCCTTGCGGTCACTCCGGCTTTGTTTTGAAATTTATATTTTGCAGGATAGTAAGAGGAGGGGTTTTATCATGAAGAGCACGGCGTCCGCTACGGTGTCCGGCAAAGGGCTTGCACTGTCCGAGAACAGCCTCAAAGTTCTGGAGAAGCGCTATCTCAAGCGCAATGAGGACGGGACCGTGGTCGAGACCGCCGTGGACATGTTCACGCGCGTGGCGCGGACCATCGCCGAGGCCGACAAGGCCTACGGCAGGAGCGACGCCGACGTGGAGCGGACCGCCACGGAGTTCTACCGCATGATGACCTCCCTTGAGTACCTTCCCAACAGCCCCACGCTCATGAACGCCGGACGGGAGCTGGGCCAGCTTTCGGCCTGTTTCGTGCTCCCCGTGGGAGACTCCATGGACGAGATCTTCGAGGCCGTGAAACACGCGGCCCTCATCCACAAGTCGGGCGGCGGCACGGGCTTCTCCTTCTCCCGGGTGCGGCCGAGGAACGACGTGGTCAAGTCCACCAAGGGCGTTTCCTCGGGCCCCATCTCCTTCATGACCGTGTTCGACGCGGCCACGGAGACGGTGAAGCAGGGCGGTACGCGGCGCGGCGCCAACATGGGCATCCTCCAGGTGGACCACCCGGACATCCTCGATTTCATCACCTGCAAACAGCAGAACAACCGGCTGAACAACTTCAACATCTCCGTTGCCATCACGGACCCCTTCATGCAGGCGGTGGAAAAGGACGGGGAATACGACCTCGTTTCCCCGCGCAGCAAGACGGTGGTCAAGCGGCTCAAGGCGCGCAAGGTCTTCGACACCATCGTGAACATGGCGTGGAAGAACGGCGATCCCGGCATCATCTTCCTGGACCGCATGAACGAGCACAATCCCACGCCGCACGCGGGCATGATCGAGTCCACGAACCCCTGCGGAGAACAGCCCCTGCTGCCCTATGAATCCTGCAACCTGGGCTCCATCAACCTGGCCAAGATGCTTACGGCGACCAAGGGCCGCATCGGGGTGGACTATGACAAGCTGTGCCATACGGTGCGGGAGGCGGTCCACTTTCTGGACAACGTCATCGACGTGAATAAATACCCCATCGAGAAGATCGCCGAGAACACCCGGGCGAACCGCAAGATCGGCCTGGGCGTGATGGGTTTTGCGGACATGCTCCTCCAGATGGGCATCCCCTACAGCTCCGACGAAGCGGTGCAGCTCGGCGAGTCGGTCATGAAGTTCATCACCGACGAGGGCCGGAAGGCGAGCGAGGAACTGGCTAAAGAGCGCGGGGCGTTCCCGAACTTCAAGGGGAGCAGCTACGACAAGCCGGGCCATGCACCGGTGCGGAACGCGACCGTGACCACGATCGCGCCCACGGGCACGCTTTCCATCATCGCGGGCTGCTCCAGCGGCATCGAGCCGCTCTTTGCGCTCTCTTTCATTCGCAGGGTGCTGGACGGGGCGGAGCTTGTGGAGGCGAACCCCCACTTCGAGAAGGTCGCAAAGGAGCGAGGGTTCTATTCCGACGTCCTCATGAAGGAGATCGCGGAGCACGGCGGTTGTACGGGCCTCGAGACGGTGCCCGGGGACGTGCAGCGGGTGTTCGCGACCTCCCATGACATCAGCCCGGAGTGGCACATTCGCATGCAGGCCGCGTTCCAGAAGCACACGGACAACGCCGTGTCCAAGACGGTGAACTTCCCGCATGCCGCTACGCGGGAAGACGTGGAAAAGGTCTATCTGCTGGCGCACAGGTTGGGCTGCAAAGGCGTGACTATTTACCGCGACGGCTCCCGGGACGAGCAGGTGCTGAACACCGGCGCGACCGAAAAGGCGCGCAGGGCCGCGCAGCAGCCGATGACCGTGGCGTCCGCCTCGCCCGAGCTTGCCGAGGAGAAGAAGCCGCGGAAACGGCCGGTCTTCACCCAGGGGGTGACCCAGAAGATCCCGACCGGATGCGGCAACCTCTACATCACGATCAACGAGGACGAAGAGGGCATCTGCGAGGTCTTTTCGACTATGGGCAAGTCAGGCGGGTGCGCCTCGAGCCAGTCCGAGGCGGTAACTCGCATGGTTTCAATCGCCCTTCGCTCCGGTGTCAGCCTCGGCACAATCATCGAGCAACTCAAAGGCATCCGCTGTCCGTCGCCGGCCTGGGGCGAGGGCGGATCCATCCTGTCCTGCCCGGACGCCATCGCCCGGGCCCTGGAGCGGTACATGAAGGACAGCATGGGCCAGCGGCACCATCACAAGCCCCGGCAGGCGACCGCCCTGCCCATGGTCCCTTACGCCTCGTCAGACTGCACAAACGGGGGGAGCAAGAACCACCTGGGCCTCTGCCCGGAGTGCCCTGACTGCGGCGGGCTCCTGGAATTCGGCGAAGGCTGCGCCTTCTGCCGGGGCTGCGGGTTCTCCAAGTGCGGATGATTTCAGTGCGGAGTGCGGAAGGTAGAACCGGAGGCGCGGTGAGGTCGAACGATTTCCTCACGCGTCAGAACCAGGAAAAGGCAATCTTGTTTAACCGGCCGGGAGCTTTCTCTCCCGGTTTTTTTATGGCCGCTCATGATCATTTTTGCGCAGGCAGCGCCTGCTATCGAATATAACCTGCTGTATTTAAAGGAGATTATAATGACCCTGGACGAGGTGATTCTCGAGCTCTACAGGCTTGCTGAAACAAAAAAATGGAACGGCGCGGTCTCAGACGAGGCGCTGGCGGTTGCCATAGAGGGTATGGAGCAGATATGGTCGCTTCGGTTGGCGGACAGAAAGAAGAGCGCAAAGCCGAACGGAACGAGAAAACAGCCTCGTCTGTGGTCGTGAACCGAAGACCGCTTTTCAAAAAAAACATTCAACGGGCAAAAACAGCTTGACATTTGATTGCTATGATTCTAAATTTACATTCAAGGTCCTTTGCGTGAGGATGTTTCCTCGCCACGGTGCGCACTTCTTCATCGTGTCCAGATGATACTCCGGTGCAGACGCGGACCCCGTTGCGGCGGGTTATCAAGATTAAAGGAGGGTATGGGGATGGATAGAGAGAAGGTTATGCAGTACGAGTGCAAGGTGTGCGGCAGGAAGATCGATGTCACACGGACCGGCGATGTGTATGAGGAGCCGGTGTTCTGCTGCGGTGTGGAGGCAGCGGAGGGCGGCATGGCGGGCGGAATGGAAGCAATGATGCCATTGACGATGCCGAAGCCGAAGAAGAAGGCCAAGAAAAAGGCTGCGAAAAAGGCGAAGAAAAAAGCCGCCAAGAAGGCCAAGAAAAAGGTTGCCAAGAAGGCCAAGAAAAAAGTCGCCAAGAAGGCCAAGAAAAAGGCTGCCAAGAAAAAGGCAAAGAAAGCCTCGAAAAAGAGAAGGAAATAACAGAGCGGGAAAGAATGACGGCATTCGTTCTCCGTGAGCCCCCGGGTATGGTCCGGGGGCTCTTTCTGCTTCCGGGAGCGCCCGGATAAAGGTGTTGACTTATCCAGCTCCCGATTATAGAGTGGGGCCATGAGAACACCGGATCTCCTGCGGGTGGAGCGCCATATCCGCCGGCTTGCGGGCAGGGCCATCGGCGATTTCGACCTCATAAGGAACAACGACAGGATCCTCGTGGCCCTGTCGGGCGGCAAGGACAGTTGGACACTCCTCCATATCCTCTCGAGCCTTAAGGAGCGGGCCCCGGTGAGCTTTTCCCTCATTGCCGTGACGGTCCATCCCGGGTTCCCCGGATTTCAGACAGAAACCATGGAAGCGTATCTCGCCGCAAAGGGCTACGACCACCGGGTCGTCCACGCCCCCATTCACGATACCATGCTCGAAAAACTCAAGCCCGATGACGTTCCGTGCTCGCTCTGCTCCCGCATCCGGCGCGGGATCCTGTACACGCAGGCGCAGGAACTGGGCTGCAGCAAGGTGGCCCTCGGCCACCACCGGGAGGACGTTATCGAGACGCTCCTCCTGAACCAGTTCTATAACGGCACGATAAAGGCCATGGCCCCCCTGCTTGCGGCCGACGACGGCAGAAACGTCGTGATCCGGCCCCTCGTGTACGTGCCCGAGGATGATATCATCCGGTATGCGTCCCTGGCCGGGTTTCCCGTCGCGTGCTGCGCCTGCCCGTCCTGCGGCGACCCCGATATGAAACGGGTGCAACTCAAAAAACTGCTGGCTGAGCTGGAGCGGCGGCACCCCGGCATCAAGGCGAGCCTTCTGTCCGCCCTTGCCCGCGTGGACCAGCGCCACCTGTTCACGCCATCGAAGTCGGTGACGGAGCCTGACGGGAGGAACGAAGCGCCAAAAAAGATTTTGACATCTCCGGACAGGTGACCTATAATCACTATCATTAATCATAACCCGCTCTATAATAAATAGTTCGTAACTGCTCAGGTCTGCCGCTGAGCACAGGCGCAAAAAAGCGCGCCGCGACAATCATGGCAGCGCCGCTTCAGCCAAAACAGCGCTTGCGCAGCGAAAGCGCTGCGGGTACGGGCGCCGACAGCGTGAAGGGCGATAGGACACCGGCGCGCCTTGCGCCGAAGCGAAGTGGCTGACCTGAGTAGTTACCATGGATCATAGGTGATGAAGGCCGGGCGTGAACTCTCGTATCCAGGAGGTTCTGATGGCCGAACGGAAAAAGCTGGGTGATTTCCTGATAGAGGCGGGGCTGATCGACGACATGCAGCTCCAGGCGGCGCTTGCTCACCAGCGCAACTGGAACGGCAGGCTGGGATCCATCCTCATTGAGATGGGGTTCATCGGCGAGGCCGACCTCACCAGGGTCATCGCGGAGAAGCTCCGTATTCCGTCGGTGAATCTGTTCGAACCCGAGATCCCCGATGGGATCATCAAACTGATCAAGCCCGACATCGCCAAGAAATACGGCGCTGTCCCTGTCAGGAAGGACGGCGGGGCGCTCGTGGTCGCCCTGTCGGACCCCATGGACATTGCAGCCCTCGACGAGATCCGTTTTATTACCGGCCTCGTGATAAAACCCGCCCTGGCCGCGGAGGCCGAGATCAAGGACGCCATCAAGAAATACTACGACCGCGAGGCGGTGGTCCACCGGGAACGCCAGACCATCCAGGAGAAATTCAAGTCATCGCCTTCCGAAAAGATGGAGATTATCCGGGAGGCCGAGATGAAGGCGGACCCCGCGGCAGGCGTTGAGTGGAAGCCGCGGAGCGAGCCGGCAAAGCCGGCAGAGCAGGAGCCGGTCCCGGACCGGCTGCTCCTGGACGCGCTCGTCAGCCTGCTCATTGAAAAGGAGCTCGTTTCGCGGGAAGAACTGGTGAAAATGGTCGCGCAGAAGAAGATGGGGCTGTGAAAATGCGGAACGCAGATTTCACCCTGCACTCGCGCGAGGCACTCGTAAGCGCTGGGTGCAGGCGGAATGCGGAGTGAATGGAGCTGATGAAAACTTACAGGGACTTTATTAAGATCACGACCGATGAGACCATGGAGATCCGGGACATCACCGGCGAGGTCTCCCAGATCCTGGCGAAGAGCGGCATCAAGGACGGCATGGTGCTCCTGTTTCCGCACCACACCAGCGCCGCGGTCTACCTGAGCGATTCCGACCGGAGCCTCACCGAGGACTTTGCCGCTCTGATGCGGAGGCTCATACCCGAGGCGGAGTACCGGCACAACCTGTCGGATGCCAAGAAAAACGCCCGGGCCCATCTGATGTCTCAGCTCGTGGGCCACAGCCTGACCCTGCCTGTTACGGAAGGGGGCCTGGATCTCGGCGTGTACCAGACGGTATATTACGCCGAGTTCGACGGAAAGCGCGAAAAAGAGGTTCTGGTCAAGATTATCGGTGAATGACGCCTGACCCGGCAAGAGGGAACCAGGATCTTTGAACCCCGCCGAGGCGCGGCAAGCGTCTTTTGCCTGTCAGCAAGAAGCAGACGGGTACGTCACGAAAGGGTATTCAGGGGGGAACGAAATAGTATGAAACGAATGAACGTGGTATTGGCGGCGGTGACAACCATTTTTGCCGTTGCCGGGAGCGGCACGGTCTTTTCCCAGGACCACAAGGCTCCGCGCATCGAAATCAAGGAAGAACGATTCGATTTCGGCAAGGTCACCCAGGGCGAGCAGGCCGTGCATGTGTTCGAGATCAGGAACGCCGGGAACGACGTTCTTGAAGTTCAAAAGGTCCAGACCTCCTGAGGGTGCGCCGCAGGGCTGGTTAGTTCTAACCGGCTGGAACCAGGAGCTACGGGGCAGGTGAAGGTGAGCGTGGACACGACAGGCAGGAGCGGGCGCCTCACGAAACACATCACCGTCTATTCCAACGACCGCACGACGCCGGCGTTTACCATGACGGTGACCCTTGAGGTGGCGCCGCGGTAGCCGTCCCTCTGCGTTCTATCCGCGTCCCGGCAAACGATTTAACACTGCGATGGCAGCCCAAAGGAGGACCTATGAACAAGGCACCGAAGAAATCACTGTCAAAAGCGAAGGAGCAGGTCACTTCGCGGACAAAGACGTTGCTTCAATCGGCGAAGAAAAAATTCGACGCTATCGATTTTCCACCCCTTTGGCAGAAGGTGAAGAAGGGGTTCGAGCAGACCGCAGAGGCCGTGGGAAAGGGGACGGAAAAGGCGGCGGAAAGGGCCGTATCCGCGGCAAAACGCGCAAGCGTCGAGTACAAAATCGTCGAACACCGCCGGGAGCAGCAGAAGCTGTTTGCAGACCTCGGCGGCAGGGTCTATGATCTCATGAAACAAAGCCCCCAGGCCCTGAGTCCGAAGGACCCGCACATCATGGCGACGATCGACTCCCTGGCGATGACGGCGAAGAAGATCGCAGCGCTCGAGGAAGAAGCCGGGGCCCTCAAGAAATAGCATGGCTTGGCATCGCCCGGGTCCCGCCGCCGGCCGGCTTCCGCAGCCCCCAAATACTGACTTTATTTTCTTGACAATTTTCCGCCCGGTATGTTAGTGTCATAGCGCAATTGCGACGTGAACAGGCCAAAAGAGAGGCAGCACGACCTTGAAACAGCACCGACATCCTCAATTTCCCAGTGACATGCCAACCCCGGGCATAGGTCCCGCCCCGGCGGGACTATAACTTCTTCTCGTTGACGGATTCATTACATCTCAATCGGCTGCTTAATTAAAAGAAATCGCAAAGAAGCTTTTTTTGACTATTTTGGGAGGATAGACCTATGCAGAAAAAATATCTTTTGGCTCCCGGCCCGACGCCGGTGCCCCCCGAAGCACTGATGGCCATGGCCATGCCGATCATCCATCACCGGGCGCCCGATTTCGTGCCCGTTCTCGATTCAGCAAAGAAGGGCTTGCAATGGCTGTACCAGACGAAAAACGACGTCCTCATTCTCTGCTCCACCGGCACCGGCGGCATGGTCGGCTCGGTGAACAATTTCCTGAACCCCGGCGATGACGTGCTCGTGGTGAACGGCGGAAAGTTCGGCGAACGGTGGACCAAGATCTGCCAGGCCTACGGCATGAAGGTGGAAGAGATCGTCGTGGAGTGGGGCCACGCGGTGAAGCCCGAGCAGGTCGAGGCCGCGCTCAAGAAGAACCCGAAGATCAAGGCCGTGTTCGTCCAGGTCACCGAGACGTCCACCGGCGTGAACCACGACGTGAAGACCCTGGCGGGCATCGTCAAAAAGACGGATGCCATCTTCGTGGCGGACGCCATCAGCGCTCTCGTCGCCCATGACCTCAGGACCGACGAGTGGGGCATCGACGTGATGATCGGCGGCTCCCAGAAGGGCCTGATGCTTCCGCCGGGCCTGGCCTTCGTCTCGGTGAGCGACAAGGCCTGGAAGACGGCCGATACGGCAAAGACGCCCAAGTTCTACTTCAACTTCAAGAAAGAGCGGGAGAACCTGGCCAAAAACCAGACGAACTTTACCTCGGCCGTAACGCTTATCATCGGCCTGAACTCCTGCATCACGATGCTCCGGGAGGAAGGCCTCCCGAACGTTTTTGCCCGCCATGAGAGGCTTGCCAGGGCCACCCGCGCGGCGGCAGCGGCCCTGGGTCTCAAGCTCTATCCCAAGGACAACCCGAGCACGTCGCTTACGGCGATCGAGTCCCCCGCCGGCGTGGATGGCCAGGCCATCTACAAGAACCTGCGGGAGAAGTACGGCATCACCGGCGCGGGCGGCCAGGACAAGCTCAAGGGCAAGATCTTCCGCATCGCCCACCTGGGCTACGCCGATACCTTCGACGTGATCACGGCCGTGGCTGGCATCGAGATGGTCCTGAAAGGCCTCGGCCATCCGGTGAAGCTCGGCACCGGCGTCGCCGCGGCGCAGGAAATTTTAATGAAATAAAATGAGTTGATATGAATCGGGGAAACGGGGAACCGGCGAAACGGTGAATGTGGATTGGTCTCCGTTTCACCCCCTCTCCGTTTCTCCGGGTCATGTCTCCCACCTTTTCAAACCATTGGAGGCTTCATGAAGGTCCTGATCAGCGACAACCTGTCCTCTACAGGGGTCGAAATACTCAAGAAGGCCGGGCTCGAGGTGGATGCCCGGAGCAAGACGAGCCCCGAGGAGATCGAGAAGATCATCGGCGACTACGACGCTCTGATCATCAGGTCGGCCACCAAGGTCACCGCGGCGCTGCTCGACAAGGCGACGAAGCTCAAGGTCGTGGGCCGCGCCGGCAGCGGCCTGGACAACGTGGACACCCCCGCGGCCACGAAAAAAGGGGTGGTGGTGATGAACACCCCGGGGGGCAACACGGTCACCACGGCAGAGCATACCATGGGAATGATCTTTGCCTGCGCCCGGATGATTCCCCAGGCCTATGCCTCGCTCAAGGCGGGCAAGTGGGAAAAGAAGAAGTTCGAGGGCGTGGAGCTTTACGACAAGACCCTCGGCGTCATCGGCCTGGGCGCCATCGGCGGCGTCGTGGCGAACCGGGCGATCGGACTCGGCATGAAGGTGCTGGCCTATGACCCGTTCATTTCCACGGAAAAGGCCAAGAGCCTCGGGATCGAGCTCGCCGACCTGCCCGCGCTCTACAAACGGTCCGATTTCATCACGATCCACACGCCCAAGACCAAGGAGACGGCGAACCTTATCAACAAGAACACCATCGCCCAGATGAAGGACGGGGTGCGCATCATTAACTGCGCCCGCGGCGGCATCGTAAACGAGCAGGACCTTTATGAAACCATGAAAAGCGGCAAGGTCGCGGCAGCGGCCTTTGACGTGTTCGAGAAGGAGCCGCCGGAGAACCACCCCCTCCTCACCCTGGAGAGCTTTATTGCAACGCCGCATCTCGGCGCGTCCACGCAGGAGGCCCAGGAGAACGTGGCCGTGGCCATCGCCGAGCAGATCGTGGACTACCTTATCGCAGGGACCGTGCGGAACGCGGTGAACGTGCCGTCAGTGCCGGCGGACCAGCTCCCGACGCTCAGCCCCTACATCAATCTTGCCGAGCGGATGGGGTCCTTCGAGGCCCAGCTTTACGAGGGAGGCCTCACGCAGGTGACGGTGGAATACAGCGGCGAGGTGGCGAACCTCAAGCTCGAGCCCATCACCCTCGCGGCGCTCAAGGGGCTGCTCACGCCGATCCTCAAGGAGAACGTGAACTACGTGAACGCGCCGCTCATCGCCAAGGACCGGGGCATCGAGGTCAAAGTGTCCAGTTCGAGCGATACCCGGGAATATACGAGCCTCATCACGCTCAAGGTCAAGACGAACGGGAAGGAAATGTTCGTGGCGGGCACGCTCAACAGCAAGAAGGAGCCGCGCATCGTGCAGGTGGATAACTTTCCCATGGAGGCGGTTCCCGACGGAGACATGCTGGTGCTCATGAACAACGACAAGCCGGGCGTGATCGGCGGCATCGGCACGCTGCTGGGCCAGAACGGCATCAATATCGCGCGCATGCAGTTCGGCCGCGAGACGGCCGGCGGCCTGGCGGTCTCCGTCGTGAGCATCGACAGCCCCGTCTCCGATGAGCTGATGGAGAAGATCAAGAAGCTCCCGAACGTGCTGTCGGTGAAGCAAATCAGAATATAGAATTCAAAATGCAGAGTGAAAAATGCAAAAGTCAAAAGGAAGGAATATAAAATCATGGCCAAAAGCCATACTATAATTTTGCAATTTGCATTTTGCAATTTGACTTTTGCATTCTTGAAGGAGTCATCATGCCGGTTTTAGTGGTTGTAGGCGCCCAGTGGGGCGATGAAGGCAAGGGCAAGATCATAGACCTCCTCACGGAGCGCGTTGATATCGTCGCCCGCTACCAGGGCGGCCACAACGCGGGCCATACCGTGGTGGTGGGAATGGAAGAATTCATCCTCCATCTGATCCCCTCGGGGGTCCTTCACAAGGGGAAACAGTGCATCATCGGGAACGGGGTCGTGATCGATCCCGCCGCGCTCATCGAGGAGATGGACGGCCTTGCGTCCCGGGGAATCGCGATTGACGAGAACCTGCTCATCAGCAGGAACGCCCATCTCATCATGCCCTACCATAAGGCCATCGATGTCGCCAACGAGAAGCTCCGGGGCAACAAGAAGATCGGCACCACCGGGCGGGGCATCGGCCCGGCGTACGCGGACAAGATCTCGCGCAGGGGGATCCGGATGGAGGACCTTTTGGAGCCCGATATCTTCCGCGACAGGCTTGCGACGAACATCGGCGAGGCGAACTTCATCCTTGAGCGTTTCTATAACGCCCCTGTCGTGAACCAGGACCAGGTGTTCGAAGAGTACATGAGCTACGCCCAAAGGCTCAAAAAATACGTTACCGATACGACGCTCTTCATCAACCAGGCGATCGCAAAGAAGAAGAAGGTCCTTGCCGAGGGCGCCCAGGGCACGCACCTTGACGTGGACCACGGCACCTATCCCTTCGTGACATCGTCCAGTCCGACGGCGGGCGGCGCCTGCACCGGACTGGGCATCGGCCCGAACACCATAACCGAGGTCATGGGCATCGTGAAGGCCTACACCACGCGCGTCGGAAGCGGCCCCTTTCCCACGGAGCAGGAGAACGCCATGGGCGAACTGCTCCGGAGCCGCGGCAGGGAGTTCGGCGCGACCACGGGCAGACCGCGGCGGTGCGGGTGGGTCGACACCCTCATCATCCGGCACGCCGTTCGCGTCAATGGGTTCACGAGCGTGGCCATCACCAAGCTGGACGTCCTGGACACCCTCGACGAGCTCAAGATCTGCGTGGGCTATGAGTATAAGGGAAAGCTGTATGAGGAAATGCCGTCGGACCTCTCGGTCCTGGAGAGGTGCACGCCCCGCTACATCACCATGCCGGGCTGGAAACAGACGACCATCGGCATCAGGAAGTACGGCGACCTTCCGAAGAAGGCCCGCGCCTACATCGAAAAGGTCTGCAGGCTCTCAGGGGTGAAGCCGGCCATCATCTCCACCGGCGCACGGCGGGACGAGACCATCATCATGGAGCAACCCTTCAAAAAGGCGGTAAAGACGCCCGCGCCGAGAGGGAAGAAGACATCGGCCGGCAGGTAATTCCTGTTGACAACCGTTGCGGTTCTTTGTTAATATACGCATTCTTTAAAAGTCCCCTGTCGGGCCGATAGCTCAGTTGGTAGAGCACCGCCCTTTTAAGGCGGGTGTCCTGGGTTCGAATCCCAGTCGGCTCACCATGTAACCGAAAAACATTGAAGATTGGAAATTGTAAATTTTGCCGGTTGAGGTCGTTTTCCCATTTTGCAATTTCCAATTTCAAATTTTCAATTTTCAATTCGCTTTAGCGTTCCGTCCCCATCGTCTAGCCCGGCCCAGGACACCGCCCTTTCACGGCGATAACGGGGGTTCGAATCCCCCTGGGGACGCCAATTTTTTTTCCTCGTCACCTTCCGTCCACAGTAACACTTCCAGCCATCTGCTCATCGTCCGATTTCCGTCTTCTGACCTCCGGGATGATGCAGCATTTCCTTGTTCCACACCCTTGACAAAATTGAAACCGGTGTTATCCTTTTACTGTAATCTCATGCTAAGGTATTCAGCGCCCGGTGCAGGAGTGCCCATGGAAGATGCTCACCAGTACCAGTATAAGATACTCGCCGTCGATGACGACGAGTTCAGCCTCAGGCTCCTGGAAAAGTTCCTTGCCCCGGCCGGATACGCCGTGACCAAGGCTCACGACGGGGCCGAGGCCCTTGACCTGCTCTCGCAGGAGCGCTTCGACCTTCTCATCACCGACATCAGCATGCCGAGGATGAGCGGCCTTCGGCTCCTTGAAGAGGTAGAGAAGCGCCACGGGGCCATCCCCACCATCGTGGTCACCGCCAGCGAGATCAATTCCACGACGCAGAGAAAGTCCCACTCCCTGGGCGCCCGGTCATTCATGGTCAAACCCCTGGACAGGGACGAACTCCTGGACGTCGTAGAGCAAGTACTCGGGAAGGAGAAGGCATAAACCGGTGAACAGGGACCCCCGCACGGTCATGGTGGTGGACGGAAACACGTCCATGCTCTTCTATCTCGGGATGCTGCTCAAGAGGCTTGAGTACCACGTCTCCACATCCCGGAGCGCCGAGGAGGCGCTCCGCATGATGGAAGAAACGGTCCCTTCCCTTGTGCTTACGGACATCGCCCTGCCCCGGATGAGCGGCATCAACCTCCTCAAGCGCATCAAAGACACCCCGAAGCTCACGACCGTACCCGTGATCCTGATCACCGCAGAGAGCGACCCCGGTATGAAGGATACCTGCCTGCGCGCCGGCTGTGCGGCGTACCTCGGTAAACCGGTGGAGCCCGGCGCACTCTACCGCGCCATTCAATCTGCAACAGAATCCCTGCCCCGGGAGAACATCCGCCTCAGCACGTCCCTCAAGGTCCTCGTCGGGGACGGGACCACCCTCGGAGGGGGCGCTCGAACCGAGTATGCGACGGCAATATCCGAGGGCGGCCTCTACGTGAGGACGCTCTACCCGCTGCCCAGGAACACTCTTGCGCCGATCTCGATCTTCATGGGCGACCACGAGATCCGGGCGAAGGCGGTGGTGCTCTACACCTTCTCCGTGGGCGCGGGGCCGTTCCTGGAGCCGGGTATGGGGCTGAAATTTGTGGAGATCGGCGAGGGGGACCGGAAGGTCATCCAGGACTTCATCAAGGAACAGCTCACCAGCGATCTGACGCCGGCGCCGGACCTCAATCCCTAGGCCTCAGTTCGCGGTCCTGTCTGTTCTCTTCTTTTTTTTCTTGGGCGATCCCGAGCGTTTTGACTTGGAAACCGAAGGCTCTTTCTTCTGCTCCACCGTTGCCGTCGGCGGCTGGGGCGCGATCGGCACGGGGGCCTGCGGCTGCTGAGGCACGCTGTGGGACGGGGCCGCCGGCCGCTGGGCGGTGTTCCGGTAATAGTAAGCGGCCGCGCCGAGGGCAAGCAGCGCCGTCGCGGCGATAAGGGCTTTTTTGAAGGGCCCCATGGCACGCATCTTCGTGATGACCATGGTCTCGCTTTCGGACAGCGCCTGAAGCACGCCGTTCTCAACGAGGTGATCCGATACCCTCTTGAGCGAGGCGGATTTGGTCGTGCCCGCGATCCTCCTGCCCAGGGCCCGCGCGAGCTCCTGGACGGAGCCGTACCGTCGGTGCGGTTTTTTCCTGAGGCACTTTTTGATGATCCACTGGAGCCGGCGCGGGATGCGGTCGTTGAGGCCTCGCGGCGAAATGTACCCGTCCCTCAGGATCTTGGCGCTTACGGAGCGGGTCTCGTCGTCCTGGAAGGGCTTGAGGCCGGTGAACATCTCGTAGAGCACGATGCCGAAGGAAAAGATGTCCGACTGGACGTCGAGGGACTGGCCGAGGATCTGCTCCGGGGACATGTAGGCAGGCGTGCCGAGGAACGTGCCGGGCTGGGTCAGGGTCTGGAGCTTCTTGGTGTGGGCGATGCCGAAATCCATCAGCTTCACCTCGCCGTTCCGCTTGACCATGATGTTGCTCGGCTTGATGTCGCGGTGGATGAGGCCGCGCATGTGGGCGTAGTCCAGGGCGCTGCAGGCCTGGAGCGCGATCATGACCCCGACGTCCACGGGCAGCGGGCCGGTCTTCTCGAGGATTTCGGCGAGGTCCGTCCCGTCGACGAACTCCATGACGATGCAGTAGTCCGGCTTCTTCCAGTAATCGTAGATATGGACGATGTTCTCGTGCTGAAACGAAGCCGACGTCTTGGCCTCGCGCTCGAAGCGCTGCACGATCTGCTCGTCGCCGTGGTACGCTTTCTTGAGCTCCTTGATCGCCACGGGCCGGTCGAGGGACTTCTGAACCGCCTTGTACACGGTGGCCATGCCGCCCGTGCCGAGCTCGCCTCGTATCTCGTATTCGTCTTTTAATCTGGGTATAGAGTTCATGATAGTTCCGGCAGCGAAGGGAAGGTGTTGCGCCGTCATAATTCCACTATGGTCACCACAACGGCGGTGATGTTGTCCACCCCGCCGCGCTCGTTCGCCAAGCGGATGAGTTCTTCCACAACGGCCTCGGGCGTCGTCCGGGCGAGGACCGCGGCGATGTCGCCGTTTTCCACGAGCTCCGTGAGCCCGTCGGTGCAGAGGAGGAACGTGTCGTTCTTCTGGAGCGGAAGGGTCGCGTGGTCCACGGCCACTTCCCGGTCAATGCCCACGGCCCGCGTGATGATATGACGGTAGGGGTTGGTACGGGCCTGTTCGGAAGTGAGCCGCCCCGCCTTGATCTGCTCCGCAACATAGGAGTGGTCGGTGGTGATCTGCTTCAACGTCCCCGACCGGAAGAGATAGGCGCGGCTGTCGCCGACGTGGGCGAGGTAGGCGGTGTCCCGCGACAGGAGCAGCGCGGTGATGGTGGTCCCCATGCCGGTGAGGGAGGGGTTCTGCGCGGCGGCATTGACTATCTTCTGGTTCGAAAGAGTGATGGAGTACCGGAGGGCCGACAGCTTCGGGTCCACGTCCTGGGTCAGGCTGAAAGGAGGCGTGAGGTGCTCGCCGGTGAGCAGGTCCGGCAGCACTTCGGTAAACGTTTCCATGGCCATGCGGCTCGCGATCTCGCCGCCCTCGTGGCCGCCGATCCCGTCCGCCACCGCATAGAGCCCCAGACGGTCGTCGAGCAGGAAGGAGTCCTCGTTGTTCGCCCTCTTTTTTCCGGGGTCCGTGCCGCCTGAGGAGAGTATTTTCATAATGCCATGACCTGTTTCCTTCGCCCTCTCGTTATTCGATGACGTAGACCGATTCGCCGCGCTTTTCCACGAGCGCGAACTCGATGACCACCGCGCCCAGCTGGAACCGGGCGCCGTGGACCAGGTCCGACTGCTTGATGGAGTTCCCGTCCATGAAGGTGCCGTTCGTGCTCCCCAGGTCCTTGAGCACGAACTTGTTCCTGGAAAACTCGATGGCGGAGTGCATGCGCGAGACGGCGGGGTCGTCGATGATGATGTCGGAGCCCGTTCCCCGGCCGATGACGGTGCGGCCGCTCGTGATGGAGTACTCGGCGTCTTTTTTCGGCCCCGTCTTGATCACCAGGGACGCGGCATACCGCTTCGGAATGTCGAGGTCCTCCTGGTCCGAATCGAGCCGGAGCGTACTGTCCTGCCCGGATGCCGTCTGGTCGCCGTCCTTCTCTTTTTTGTTCTCCCGGCCGGAACTCATAGGGCTCATCTCCCTGGGCTATCTTATCTCGAACACCTTGCCGGCGCCCGAGTCTTCGAGGATGAACTGGATGGTCGTGTCGCCGACCTGCACCCGGTCCCTGTTCTGCAGACGGGCCTGCTCCACCGGTCTTCCGTTGTGCAGCGTGCCGTTCGTGCTGCCCATGTCTTTGAGTATGAACGCGCCGTCGTCAAAGGATATGGACGCGTGCTGCCGCGAGATCAGGGCGTCTTTAACGGGGATATCGGCGGTCTTGTCCCTGCCGATGACGGTATGCGCTTTGGTGAGCGGGTATTCCATGCCCTCGGCATAGCCGTCGAGGATGACTATGGACGCGCGGTAGCGCTCAGGAATGTTGTGCGCCGACTGGGCCGGGACGCGGATCCGCGTGCTGTCGCCGCCCGACTCCTGTCCCTTCATGTCTTTCCCTCCGTCCTGGTGAGCATCATGAGCGAATCGTTCCTCATGCGAGATATAGGTAGTAATATAGATTAAGATAAGGGAATCGTCAAGGCCAAAAAAGCGCTTCTGTTGCAGCAATTCCGTACACGCCTTGCTATTTTGGGTGCAACCACCTATAATAACGTCTCAGAAGTTCCCGAGGTCAGCGTTCCGATGAAAACCGTGCTCACCGATGTCCTCAGAAAACTGCGGGTGGTGGTGTCCGAGGCCTTCTCGTCGTTCCGGAAGAACAACGACCTCACCGCCGCCTCGTCCCTGGCCTTCTCCGCGATGCTGGCGCTCATCCCGGCGCTCTTTCTCCTCACCTCGCTCGTGGGCGCCGCCGTCGGCTCGTCGCAGCAGGCGCTCGCACGAATGCAGGACATCGTCCAGGAGCTGATCCCCACCTACAGCCGGGAGATACTCCGGGAGGTGCAGTTCCTGACCACCCATACCACGACGATCGGCGCGGTGAATGCCGTCCTCCTTCTCTGGACCATCACCCCGCTGGTATCGGAGATGCGGCTGGTCCTCGGCATCGTCTTCAAAAAGAAAGCGGGCAGGCCGTTCCTGCTGGAAAAGCTCCTCGACGTGGCAATCACCATCGTTTTCCTTGTGGCGCTCTCGGCCATGGCCGCGGCGGGCGTCGCCCTCGCCCTTGCCGGGCGATTTCACGCGTTTCAGTTCATCCCCGCGTACTTCGGCGGCTTTCTTCCCCTCCTCTTTGTGGCCGGCGTCGTGTTCGCGCTTTACTACCTCTTCGCCCCCCGGATGCGGACAGGCTGCTTCATCGCCGGCGCCCTCGTCACGTCGCTCCTGTGGTTCATGATGAGGCCGGCCTTCACCTTCTTTCTAACCTATAATCCGGGATACGGCTTCGCCTTCGGTTCGTTCAAATCCTCCTTTGTGGTCCTCATCTGGATTTACTACTCCATGGGCGTGTTCCTCTTCGGCGCAGAGACCGCGGCGAGCCTGGGCCGTACGGAGACGCTCTTCGTCAGAAAGCTCATGGAGGGGAAGCGGAATGTCCCCGGCCCGGTGCTGGAACGGCACGTAATGCGATACGACCGCGGGAGTGTCATCTTCTCCGAGGGCGACCGGGGCACGGAGATGTTCTCCGTGCTCTCCGGACAGGTGGTGATCCGGAAGGGGGGCAAGGAGATCGCGATAATCCCGGCGGGAAAGTTCTTCGGTGAAATGTCATTTCTCCTCAGGGCGCCGCGAACGGCCACGGCCGTGGCCCTGGACGACGTGGAGCTTGTCTCCATCAGCGACCGCACGATCGCCGCGCTCATGAGCGAATTTCCCGAATTCGTCTTCGAGATGCTCCGCGACATGGCGGCGCGGCTGCGGGAGACGAGCCGGCTCGTGGTATAAGCGGAGGCAATTGTGCGCAGCCACGGATACACTCGGATCTATTTTGTCCTTAAACTCCGGGAGAATACCGCTTTCAACGGCAGGGGAGTTGTAGTATAATGCTGCGATTTTTACCGGACAAGCCGGAACCAAATATGCCAGGTCGACGGGTCGGCACGAAGAAATTCATAAAGAGGTTTGAAGCTTGGTAATTACTT
>CAKKPG010000121.1:0-2246 GCA_919901555.1 Nitrospiria bacterium
GCCCGTGCATACTTCTTGAGCGTAGTCAGAGACGGGGCATGCTTGCCCGCCGCTTCCAAGCGCGACACCGCACTTTTTGTCGTCCCCATCAACTCTGCAACAGCTTCCTGAGTGAGGCCGAACCTGGAACGAGCGGCCAGCATCTCACGGGTAAGCCGGTACTCTTCTTCCAGCTCCTCGTATGCTTTTCCGAACTCTTTCCGTTTCGAGGCCTTTTTGAGGAAAGCCTCATGGTCATGAGAAACGGGTTTATACTTTATATCAGCCATTTCGTACCTCCTTCAATCTTTTCCGGGCAAGGTGCAATTCTTTTTCCGGCGTTTCCTGCGTTTTTTTTACAAAAGCGTGAAGTATCACAATGCGATGACCATCAACAGAACAGTATAAAGCGCGTCCGATGCCTTCACGGCCGCGTGGCCGTAACTCGAAAAGACCGTCGCCCATTGCGCGCGAGTGCGGCATTCGCAGATTTGGCCCGAATTCCATCAAGAGTTCCACCAATCACGCATAATCTGCCAATATACCATCAGGCCGGCTTTCGATGTCGTTCTTGACGCGGGCATGGAAGTATTCGATGGTATATTTCACGTTCCCCATGTTAGCAAATTTGACAACCATTGTCAAGTGTCTGAGCCGGATCGGATTTATTTAAGAGCGACAACCGGCTAATCCTTGAAGTGGCAAATCGTCTCGATTTGTCCCGCCCATCTTGAAGAAACGCTTTCCGCCTGCGTAGCGAAATGACGTAACTTATCACTTTGTACAGCGTGGAAGAAAACCACGTTAGAAGTTCGAAAGAAGTATCTATATGGTCCCGTTTGTTCTGATATTGATGAAGCCGCTCTTTTTATGAAAGCGTCCCGGCTTTCACGGCAAAAGTGCTGATACATCAATGCCGAATGTCCGTCAGCGTAGGCTCGGAATAACTCACCCCGGTAAAGATATTTGCAGAAGTCGCTTCGTCCTTTTGGTTTCGATTTTACTTCGAGACCATTATCAGGGTCAAAAAAGATCAAGTCCGCGCGACATAAAGCATTGGCCATCGCATTAAAGGGCGCCGTCAAGAGAAAAAACCAACACCCAGACGAGAAACGGACCGTTTCTCGCCTCAGGATTACGTCGTTCACGTGACAGTGCAATTGCATGGGTGATCTTGACCGGCACCTGACCTCGTAGTCTCTTCTGTTCCCTTAAAGCTTGAACGTTGTGATGAGCAGGATCGTGTTCTGCTGGGACTGCAGCACGGCGTCGACGACGACCTTCAGGTTATCGCTCTGGATAACCTGAGTTGCAATGATGCGGTCTGCCATCAGGCCGATGTTGTCCGCCATGATCAGGATCTTGTCCGCCATCTCCAGGATACGGTCTGCCATCATCCCGATATCGTCCGACAGCCGGAGCATCGCCGCCATCGAGCTCTGGAGCGCGGTGAGGCTCGTGCTCGCCGCCAGGGTCACGGTGCTCTGGGAGAGGGTGAGCAGGCCCGATCCCAGAGAAGCAGTGATGGTTGCAAGAGTCTGCAGCGGGACGAGCATCTCGTTCGTGACGCTGAACGTCGAGGTCCCGACGGCGGCGGCGACGGTTTTATACACCGTTCCCACATTCGACAGGTAAGCAGCGGCCGATGTCTCGAGTGTCGCGAGCTGCGTACTCATGGTGGCCGGCGTGAGGGTAATTTTGTTCATGGCCGCCACGAGATCGTTCCCCTGCAGCACGAGGGTGTTAAGGTCCTGGGTGAGCCTGACAGTGTCCAGCGCGGCGGATTGCGCCGGGACAGCCGCGAGACCCGTAAGCAGAATGGCCGCAAAGAAAATAATGCTGATTTTTTCCAGTGTACGCTTATACATGGGTGCCCTCCTTGTGATGGATTCATACACGGCAGTAAAGCAGCGGTTCGTTCTCGCGAAGCAAGCATCCTCATGAGGAAATGCCGGTCGCGGGTAGACGGCTTCACCTCCTTTGGATCGGTTTATTTCTTAATGTGCCGTGTATCTATACCTTGAGCATATCACCGCGTTGTGCCTTGTCAACCAGCACAGCACCGAAGAGCCGCCTGGAAGTGATGATTCTTGATTTTATCTGCAGGAAGTTGCATCTGTATGCGAACGATAGACGGCCGGGCCACGGGAAACTTTAGGGCCAGGTTTTGTTTCTTGATCTCAAGCATAAGTTAGCGGTATGGTAACAGTCAAGCATCTTCTCCCGCCCTTTGTATACGCTATCGCCTCCCTCGCAGTTACCATACA
>CAKKPG010000121.1:2346-27792 GCA_919901555.1 Nitrospiria bacterium
AGCATCTTCTCCCGCCCTTTGTATACGCTATCGCCTCCCTCGCAGTTACCATACAGACGAAAATAATATGCCTGTTGTAAGGTAACGGTGAAGCTTGACAGGTGTTACCATACACGGCATAATGAGCCACGATCTGCATGGTAACGGTGCGGTCATGAAGATCATCGTCGGCGTTTTGGAAGAAGAGCCCAGGAAAGCCGTTCAGATGCAGGAGGAGTACGAGAAGGCCCTGGCGGCCCCCCCGTGCGGGGTGCTCGTGAAGAAGTACGTCAAGGGTTACCAGTGCTATTACCTGGTGACGCGGGAAGGCGGCACGGTTTATTATATGATTATCAAGTCTTGAAATATAAGAAAGCGTAAAAGAGATTGCGGATCATCTGCACATTCACTATACTACGGTAAGCAAGGCAATCTCAGGCTTTGAGAAAAAGTGAATTTTCATTGCTTGGCCCTATTGTTCTCTTCATTTTGCACCTGTTAAAAGGCAATTATTCGGTTGGATCATGCCTGGAAAAATGAACCATACGCGGCATGATTAGCCTGGAGGGCGAATAGAAAGGCGGCTTACATGAAAAAAGCTTCTGCGGCAGACACCGGCCATTCCATCAGTTCTTCCCTACAGTTCCGACGTGTCCGCATATACCAGGTGCTGGCCCTCCTGGCGCTTGCTCTTGCGGGTTTTGCCCTGTTCAGTCCCTTGATCCCCGCGTTAGCCGGGGACACGTCGCTGCGAATCCCGTCCCTCACGGGAGCGATCGGCCTCCTCGCCGCTTTCGTGCTCCTGCGCGCTCTCTGCATGTCCACTATTACCGCGCTTTATTTTATCATGGTGCCGGTGATCGGACTGACGCTTGGCGCCGTCAGCGCGTTCATATCGCCGCAGCTCGTGCCGCCGGTTTCGGTCATTGCCGTCTTTGCCGCCGCCTACGTTTTGTTCTACGAGCAGGGACTCATGGTAGAGATTTCCGAGACAGGCTTCCAGATGGTCTCCCGGTTTCCCCTGTTGAAGCGTGTGCTCATCAGCTGGAATGAGATCGAGACGGTGACCGCAGACCTGCGTGTGATAACGACACGGTTTGTGGGAGAGCGTTATGGAATGACCGACCAGAAGAACAGGCTTGTGGTGCGGGGGAATGGAAAAACAATCTTGCTCGGGACTCCCCCCTATCGGAGGATCGCCGGGCCTGATTTCGATGATTCGCGATGGGTCACGGCCATCTATCCACATATGGCTCCTGCCGCTATCGACTGGACCGTCAAACAGATCCGGTTGCAGGGCTCGGTCAAATTGGGACCAATCGAGATCGCAAACGATGTCGTGTCGATCAGCCGGCGTCTGGGGAGCAAGCAGCAGATCAGGTTCGCGGATCTGCGGCAGGTCGGATTGAAAGCAGGATATGTGCACTTCGATACCGATAGCAAAACAACGAAGACCCCTTTGCGTGACGTTCCGAACGGACTGTATCTTCCGGAGATCCTCCGGGCGGCCGGATGGCGAGGTTGACGGATACAGGGTTGCAAGAGACCGCCAATGGACTTCGGCGCGATCTACGACTTTGAAAGAAGGAGGTTCTCTCTATGCAAAACGTTAAAAAAATACTCAAATGGACAGGTGTGGTGATTCTGACCATGCTGGTGTTGTTGTTGGTCATCAATGCCCTTGACGAAAAGATCGCTCCCGAGGTTGCTGCTCTCATTTCGGCTCCTCCCGCCTCCGTGCCGCAGGGTGAGAACGCCTACTTTGTCTTTTTCGGATTCCAGGCTCCTCCCGGGGAGGACATGCATGCCCGCGGGGTCGAGATGGTCGCTGAATACGAAAAAATCATTCAAACTGATCCAAACAGTCAGACCATCCCGTTTCCCGATGCCATGCTGGGTGAGAAGCGCCTTCAATTTGTCGGCAGCGATAAAGACCTGTGCCGCAATTCTCCCGAACCTCACCAATGCCTGGCATACTACCTTAGCCGGAGTGCGGATACGACCCGCATTCTTACCGACAATAAACTCATGGTGGACCGCTATCTCCAGTTGGCCGGGTATCCACATTTCCAGGAAACGCTGCCGCCTGTCATTGCAACCCCTTTGGTGCACTTTTCCCCGATGCGGACAGCGCACCAGCTTCTTTTGGCAAAGATAGCGATGTACGTGAAAAGAGGTAATACCTCAGAAGCACTTGCGATGATCCGGAGGGACACCATCTTTCTGCGCCGTATCGCGGCGGAAAGCAATACGCTGCTCGGCAAGCTGAACGCTTTCTCCCTCCTGAGTGCGGACATGCGTGCGTTATCCGAGATCATATCCATGCAAAAACTTACACCCGTTGACATTGCTATGGCGAACAACATCCTGCAGCCGCTCACGGATCAGGAGCGGCGCCTGGCACGAGCATTTCAATTCGAAGCGCGATACAACAGGAATCTGCTGTCTATCATCGCGCGGGAGGGAAATGTTTTGATCCTGGAAATGCCTTCAGATTCGGCAAAAAGCAGGGAGACCGGTTTCATGAGCAGATTGGACCAGCAGCTTGACAGGCTGTTTTACAAGCTGTTTTTTAAACCCAATGCAACGTTCAACATCGCCGGCAGGACCTTCATTGACGTAATAGCACTCGACGCGATGAAGTGCCCGGATTATGTAGCCCGCTTGAAAGAGAGAAGAGGTCTGACTGCTGAACGCGATAGATCGAGGATCAGGCTGGACATGGTCTACAATCCCATTGGAAAACTCATCATCGACGATGCGTTACCGGCATTCTATGGTTACTCAAGCCGCGGGCATAACCTCGACGGTCTCGTGCGCCTGGTCGCGCTGAAGGTCCTGTTAAAGGAAAAGACCGTACCGGACTCCCGGGTTGAACAACTCCTCGGGACTGCCGGACCGCGGTATGCGGACCCTTATACCAACAGGCCCATGCAATGGGACGGGAAGAAGCGCTGTATTTATTTCAATGGAATGAGCGATGATCTCGAGTTGAAGCAGCGTGTTGAAGTGTTCTTGTGATCGCGAGGAGAGAGACCCTCGGGTCGGATCTTGCGGCTTAATAATCATCGTTCGCCCTTCAATGCACCACGAGATTGGCAGCGCCTGCGTAATAATTGGAGAAAGGCTTTTTCAGATTCAATCAAAGGACCATGAATAGAGATCTAACAGCGAATTTTGCCCTGCCTCTTACCGTTGGCCATGCCGAGACCCCCCTCAGGCGTTATCTTGAGGATCGCCTCAACCGACCCGTTTCTCTTCTTCTCACGGATAATTCAACGAGCATGCTTTCGGCGCGGGTGCGGGATGGCGTTCTCTGCGTTCGTCTTCACCGGATGTTCGCGGCCGCCGGCAGCCAGGTGCTCGACGAGCTCGTCTCCTTTCTGAGCAAGAGAAAAGGCGCGATGCCCTGTTTCCGGAGATTCGTCCGCGACCATGGAGAGCAGCTCCGCAAAAAGCCGCCGAACCGGGTCCCGGTAAAGACCCGGGGAAGGGCCTATGACCTCCGTGAGTTCTATCAGGAGCTGAACGAAGAATACTTCAACAACACGATCAACGCCAAGATCACCTGGGGCTCGAGCAATTCGCGCTGCGTGGTGAGAAAAAGGACGCTCGGCAGCTACAGCGAACGGTCGCACACGATCAGGATCAACCCGGTGCTCGACAAAAGGACGGTCCCCTGTTATGTCGTCGCCTACGTCGTGTATCACGAGATGCTCCATGCCGCAATGGGCATATCCCGGCACGGAGGAAGGAGAATCGTCCACTCGCGGGAATTTAGAAGGAAAGAAAAGCTCTTTAAGGAATACGAGAAGGCCATGGCCTGGGAGCGGATGCGATAATAAACGCGCTGATGCCTATGGTGCATTGCGCGGCCGAATCCAGAACGGGACCGGACGACAACGGTAGATTCGCCTTGACTCACAGCCGTCTTTGCGTGATAATCAACGGGCTTTTCCTGCACTTCATGGGCGGCTCCATGAGGTCATTTTTTTCATGCACAAGGAATGTACGAAGATGGAAAAAAGAGACGCGCAAACAATCCTGCGGGAATTCACCGTACGCCGGACCCGCCAGATCATCGCCATCGCCGTGGCGGTCTTTCTTGTTCTCCTGCTCGCCGTTCTTTATCAACGCCCTGATCTTTTTGGGGCATTCTCAAAGGACACCCTTGTCCTGGCGCAGGGTCTGCTCATCCTTGCCTTTATTAATTTTACCGCCTATAACTGGCTATGCCCGTCATGCAAAAAATATTTGGGCAATGATATGAACAGGCGTGTCTGCAAACAGTGCGGGACCCGATTTCGGTAGTGTGGTTATCAGTGTTCATCCGTGGCCGACTGCCGTTTTTATCTTAAATGCAACTACTCCCATCTAACCTCCCCCATCAAGGGGGAGGAATCTATGCGGATCTCTGTGAGGTCATTCTATCGCTTTTTTTGTCATGCAAAAGGTCCTCTGGTTTCTCGTTCTGCCGCCTTCGAGCCTGGTCGTCCTCATCCTTGCCGGCCTGCTCCTCGTTGACAAGAGGAGGAGGCTCGGCAAAGGGCTCATCATTTCCGGCCTGGCGCTGCTCTATCTCCTGAGCCTGGGGCATGTGGCGGACCTGCTCGTGAAGCCGCTGGAGCGGAGCAGTCCCCCCCTGACGGAGAAAAGGATCGCTGCCGATGCCGTCGTGGTCCTGGGCGGCGGCTCGGTGGACCTCGCGTGGCTCGGCGCGGCGCCTGAACCGAACGGCGAAACCACGTCGCGCCTTGTCAAGGGCATCGAATTGGCCCGAAGGCTCAGGGCGCCTCTTGTTCTGAGCGGCGGCAACGGCGAACCCTTTGCGACGAAGGTGGGCGACGCCGATGTGATGGCCGGAAGAACCCGGGCGCTGGGTGTTTCGCAAGAGCAGATGATCGTCGAGAACCTGTCGAGGAACACACTCGAAAATTCCCACGCCGTGCGGAAGCTGCTCAAGGGCGACCGCGTCATCCTCGTGACATCGGCATACCATATGAAGCGGGCAAAGGCCATGTTCGTCCGGCGTGGCTTTACGGTCATTCCGGCGCCGACCTACTTTCTTGGACAGACCCGGAGCTGGTCGCTCGCTGCTCTCATCCCGCGGGCCGGCAGTCTCATGCACTCAACAACGGCCATCGCCGAATGGATCAACCTGGCCTGGTGGGGGCTCCGGGGCGAGATGTGATGGGTGAATGCCGAGGGGGACCGTGTGAAGGAATCGTTTTGCTTGACAGGGGGGCCTCCATGGATTATCGTACTATGCTGTTGACGGAGTGAACATGGTTGCGGAAAGGGATGATATGGAGAACGACGATCAGCCGACGGACGACGGGCAGGGTGAAGAGAGCTTCGAGGCGCTGCTCGAAAAGAGCCTCAAAAAGCAGGGCCGCCTTGATCCCGGACAGATGGTGGAGGCGGTGATCGTCAAGATCACGGCGGAATGGATCTTCCTCGACCTGGGGGGAAAAGGCGAGGGGTATCTCGACAGGAAGGAGCTGCTCGACGCAGCGGGGGCCCTCACGGTCAAAGAAGGCGACAGTGTCCGCGCCTACTTCCTCTCCGCCGGGAACAACGAGCTGCACTTCACAACGAAGATAGGCTCCGGCCCCGCGGGCCATGGCCAGCTCGAAGACGCCTGGAGAAGCGGCATCCCCGTGGAAGGCACGATTGCGAAGGAAGTGAAGGGCGGCTTCGAGATAAGGATCGGCGGCAATGTGCGGGCCTTCTGCCCCTTCTCCCAGACCGGAATGCGGCGCGAGGAAAATCCAACCAACGCCGTGGGCCGGTCCCTGTCCTTCAAGATCATAGAATACGGCGAGGGCGGCAGGAACATCGTGCTCTCCCGCAGGGCCATCGTGGAGGCGGAGCAGCAGGAAAAGCGGGACAGCCTGAAAGAAACGCTCACGGAGGGAATGAAGGTCAAGGGGACCGTGACCTCGCTCCAGAAGTTCGGCGCCTTCGTGGACATCGGCGGTCTGGAAGGCTTGCTCCCGGTTTCCGAGATCGCCTGGAGCAGGACCGAAAAGGTGAGCGACGTTCTCGCGAAAGGGCAGGAGGTGGAGGTCATCATCAAGAGGATCGACTGGCAGCAGGGCCGGTTCTCCTTCAGCCTCAAGGACGCCCTCCCCGACCCCTGGGAACACGTGGCCAGGGACTATCCCCCGGGCTCGTATCATTCCGGCAAGGTCGTCCGCCTCATGGCCTTCGGGGCTTTCGTGGACCTTGGGGCGGGCGTGGACGGGCTCATTCATATTTCGAAGCTCGGCGCAGGCAAGCGGATCAGCCATCCCCGGGAGGCGCTCAAGGAAGGCCAGGCCGTGGAAGTGAAGATCGAGGCCGTCGACGGGGCGAGCAAAAAACTCTCCCTTTCCCTCGCTGAAGCGGGCCGTGAAGAAGAAGAGGCGGCCGCAACGCTCCAGGAATACCGGAAGCAGGCGGCCGCGCCCCGGAACATGGGGACCCTCGGCGAGATCTTGAAGGCGAAGCTCGATGACGGCGGGAAGAGCAAAGAGTAAATGAGGTCCACGGTGCGGCGGTATGGTCTCCCTCCTTGCAGCCAAAGACGAACTTCCCGAGGATGCGCGCCCCTACCTGCCCTGGCCCATGCTCAAGGCCTGGCCGATGGCGGGGATGAGGTCCTTCTTTCGCGACAGCACGCGCGGCACGGTGCAGGTGCTGTTCTTCACGGCGACGTTGAATGCCTTTTCCACGATCCATGCCTCTCCCTTCAGGAGAATGCGCTCCCGTCCCTCGCCCAGCGGGTTCGTGACGAGGAGGGCCGTAAGATCATAGCCGCCGGCAACGCGCAGCCGCTCCAGTTCGGCCAGCAGCTCTTCTTCGCGGGCGTCGATCTCTTCGCAGTTCAGGGACATCATCTGGCTGATCCCGAGCTTCTTCCCGCTGATCAGGAATTCCTTGAAGTCCCCGGCGATGAGCTCTGCCGCGCTCCTGCCGGTGACGTTGATGCTCGCGTGGAGCAGCTCCCTGCCGTAGGCCGTGATGTCGACGCCGGCGAGCTCCGCCAGGCGCCGCGCTTCGACGTGGTCCCGCTCGGTCGTGGTCGAGAGCGTGAGCAGGAGCGTGTCCGAAAGGATCCCCGAGAGCAGGATCCCCGCGAGCTCCCGGGGGATGTGGACCTGGTAGAGGAACATGATCCCCGCCACGACGGTGCAGGTGCTTCCCACGGGGTCGTTGTACACGTAGATGGGCGCGGTCGTCGAGATGTCGCCCACCCGGTGGTGGTCGATGATCTCGAGGATCTCGGCCTCCTCGATGCCGTCCACGGCCTGGGACAGCTCGTTGTGGTCCACGAGGATCGTCGTCTTGCGCACCGGCCGCAGGAAGTCTGTTCTCGTGATGAACCCGATGAGGCGGTTGTCGCTGTCTGTCACAACGACGGACCGGTATTCCGACGCTACGACCTTTTTGCGCACTTCGGCCAGGGGCGTATAGAACCCGACGGTCGGACAGCTGACGGTCATGATGGACGATACCGGCTCGGACATGGTCATGAGCTGCACCGTGGCGAAGGCCGGATGGGGCGAGGACACCAGGAGCGTCCCCCGCTCCTGGGCGGCGGCGATCACTTCCTTCGCAACGGGCGTAGCGTCGGCGACGATGAGGGCCGAGCATCCGGCGCGGATGAGCTCCAGCTGGATGTCGTTCTGGTCGCCCACGATCACCACGTCGCCGGGCCGCACGCGGTTCAGGATGGTGCCGCGCTGCATGGCCGCGATGAACACCCTGCCCGTGAGCACCGTGAGGCCCTTTGCGTTGCTCATAACGCGGCCGTCCAGGGTCTTGACCAGGATGTCGAGCTCGATGGGGGCCTGGCCCAGGTCCGCGAAGCCCACGCTGTCCATGTAGTGCCGCGCGATGTCCTTGAGCCCCACGATGCCCGCAAGCCGTCCCGCATCGTCAACGACGGGCACCGAGCGCACGCCCTGCTCGCGCATCATGAGCGCCAGGGCCTGGACGGAATCGCGGACGCCGATGGCAATGGGCCGCTTGAGGTCAAGGTCGCCCACGGTGGCCGCGAGGCTGTCGATCTCGGCCGGGACGGGCACGCCGAATTTTTCGAGCACGAAGGCCGTCTCATGGTTCAGCTTGCCGGCGCGGACCGGCGTGAAGCTGTGCCGCTTGTCCGTGACGTTTTTGAAGTAGGCATAGGCGATGGCCGAGCAGACCGAGTCCGTGTCCGGCGCTGTGTGGCCGACGACGTAAACCGTTTTTGTCCGTTCCTGGTTCATTCCGTGGAGTTTCTCCTTACAGTATCGAGCGTATAAGTATTACCTGAATGACCGGTCGATTGTCAAGCAGATAATCTTTTTCACAGCGGGTGAGCGGCATTCTCGCATGCGCCGCTCTCCTTCCGAAGCTCCTGAGCCTGAAGGGATGAACGGCGCGATGGCGCAAAAAAAGCGCGCGGTTTGTGACCGCACGCTCCGTTATGACACGGGTAAAAAACCCGCTTACGGCATAAATCCGTCTGTAAACGTCATCATGAACGCAACGACTGCGTCCTCCTCCGCATCGGTAAGACGGAGGTCGCCCAAGAAACTGCTGTCCATGGTTTGCGGTATCTCCGGCGCGGCCCAGCAGGTGATGCTGAAGCCCGGATCGAGGTTGCCGAGCGCCGGATCACAGGGGGCGAGGACGTCGCGGGTATTATAGAAGTGCACGACCTGCTTCAGGGTCTTCAAGACGCCGTTATGCATATACGGCGCGGTCAACGCTATGTTCCGAAGGTGCGGGTTCTTGAACTTCCCGTCTTGCCGGGGGTCGTTCAGGAAGCCTCCCAGGCCCCGGTCTATGGGGATCGGGTTCAACAAAGAGAAAGGATACTCCCTGTTCGTCGGCAATCCGATGTTGTGGAACTTGAAATCCGTGAATACCACCGGCTTTCCATTGTCGATGTGGCAATGGGCGCACTTGCCGCTGGTCGAAAACAGCCTTCGACCCTGGTCTTCCTGCGGCGTCAGCGCGTACAGACCGGCCAGATAGGCGTCGAATTTCGACGTGAACTTGTTGAGTTCGCTCGTGCCCTCGAAGGCGGCGATCGAGGCAGCCATGCAGTTATAGGAAATCTCCGTATTGGCGGGGTCAAAGGCATTCGGTCCGCACACCTGCTCAAAGAGAGAGGCATACGCAGCGAGCGCGATCTTTCCGATGACCTGCGCCTGCGAGGTATTGTTCATCTCCACGGGGTTCAGGAACGGCCCTTTGGCCTGTTCGGTAAGATCGGCGGCCCTGCCGTCCCAGAATTGACCGCCCAGGATGCCGCCCTTAAGAGTGAACGTAGGGAAAAACGCGGCGTAAGCTGCGCTGGGCGAGTTGCGGGTGCCGAACCGGCCGGGCATGACGCCCTCTGATACGGGCAGGTTTTGGTCGGGATCGGCAAATCCAAATGCAGGGTGATGGCAGCTCACGCATCCCTGCCCCGCAGGTTCCGACAGATTGGTATCGAAAAACACATTACTCCCCAACTGTTGCTGCGGGGTGGGCGTGACCGCCTGTGCTGATGCATGACTCGCTGCAAGGGCGAGCAGGAAAGTAACGGCAAATACTGCTGCAAGGAAGCGTCGTGCATAGATTGATGTACTCATGGGTTTCTCCTTTGTTTACAGCATAGGGATTGTACCTGCTTTTCACACTGCGTCATCCCCCGAAACCTCCCCCCGGCCTGCATGGGTTGACCGTTCACCTCCTTATCTTCACAGCCTGTTGTTGCTCTGAGGACGACCATGACATGCGGAATGTTGCAGGAAATTCTTTCTTTCGTGGGGAGCAAGCCTGAATTAGAATGATTTTAATTAGTTTAACAGAAAATTTCTTTTTGTCAATACTACCAAAATACTATTTTTCATTGATCGCAAAGTCTCGCAAACGCCGCAATTGTGTTCTGAGTCTTTCCGGGCCATTCCGGCCCCGGGTGAAGGGAGCGGGAGGGTGGGGGCAGGCAGGAGAGGAGCCGGAAAAAGCGGAATCCTTCAGTTACGGGGGCAGCAGCCCTTTCGCTCTGCCGCGCAAGCGTGCACATTGGGCAATGGCTGCACAAGGATATCCGTCCTGTCCCCGCAGCACGTACGCTTCGCACGTGCCTGCTTTGGGATACGTGGTTTTACCATGATCTGCGGGGCACTGAAAAGCGCGTCTATCGCTCAAGGGCTGCTGCCCCCTGCTCATCTATCCCCGTCACTGAGGGATTACGAAAAAGCCGGTTTTCCCCTTGACTTATTCCTGTTTTTGATTATAATACGCCTCTGTCCAAATTACCAGCGCAAGGAGCACGACGATGTCGGAAACAACAGCACAAAAGAGCAACCTCAAGCAGAAACGGCTGCAGGGCTTCAGGAAGCGGATGAGCACCGCCGGCGGCAGGAAGGCCATCAACCGGCGCAGGGCAAAGGGAAGAAAGCGTCTCGCCGTATAACGTCCGCGCGGGATAGGCACAATGCCCTACGCATACCGGAAGAGCGAGCGAATACGGAAAAACCTCGAGTTTGTTTCCACCATGAAAGGGAAAAGGCTGTCTGTCGACGGTCTTTCTCTTTTTTATGTTAGGAATAAGACGGACAATTTCCGCGTCGGCGTCTCGGTCAGCAAAAAGCTGGCGGGCGCCGTGCAGAGAAACCGGATCAAGCGGCGGATCCGGGCCTGCCTCGCCCGGACCCTGAAGGACGTGGCCGCAGGCTATGACCTGGTGTTCGTGGCCCGGCAGGGGCTGGCCGACGCGGGATTCGCCGAGATCCTCAAGGCCGTCCAGACCGTTCTTCAGCGGGCCGCACTGACCGGCAGAACATCAAAAGGAACGGGGCCGTGAAACCAGCGATTATTTATCTCATCCGAATGTACCGGCGCTTTATTTCGCCGTTACTCCCTCCTAGCTGCAGGTTCGTTCCCACCTGCTCCGAATATGCGATCGAGGCCTTCGAGAAGAAGAACACCCTGAAAGCCGCCAGGATGACCGTGGCGCGGATCGCAAAGTGTCATCCTTTTCATCCCGGCGGGTATGACCCGGTAAAGTAATACGGAGGATTCATGGAGACACGAAGATTCATACTGGCCCTCTCCCTTTCCCTGCTGGTCTTTTTGACCTACATGCGCTTCTTTGCGCCCAAACCGCCCGAGCAGCCCATTGCGCCCCCGAAAGCGGCGCCCCAGACGGCTGCTCCGGAGAAACCGGCGCCTGCGGCTCAGCGTCCGGAAGCGCTGACGCAGAAGATCGGCCCCGCTGCCGCGGGCAGGGACATTACGGTGGAGACGGACCTTGTGAAGGTCGTCGTCAATACCGCCGGAGGCGTGATCCAGCAGTATGAGCTGAAAAAATACCGCGAGGCCGATACCACGGAAGTCGGCATCGGCGTCCTCGTGAATAAAATACTGGGCAAAGAGGGGCCGGTGAAGCAGCCGAAGAAGGAGCTCGGCAACGTACAGCTCCTTCCGTCCCCGGAAGCCCTGTCCCCCGGGGATCGGGTTCTGCCGCTCACCCTCACCCCCCTCGACCGTCCTTTGGCCAAGCTCGCCTTTGTGGAATACCGGCCAAGCCACGACAAGATAGTTCTCGGCAATGACAAGCCGACCCAGACGCTCGTCCTGGCCTACAGCGGGCCCGGGGGCATCATGATCGAGAAGCGCCTCACCTTTTCGAACAGCGATTACAAGGTCGACGTTGCCGTAAACACAAAAGGGTTCAGCGGCTACACCCTCTCGCTGGGCACGGACTTCGGCGTCGCCGACAAGCTGAGCAAGGACGCGAGCGGCCGTGTCGGCGTGGCGGCGCTCCTCGACGGAAATACCGTTACGGAAAAATTCGACAAGATCAAGGCCGAAACCCTGCACGGGGGGACCATAGCGTGGTTCAGCCAGGAAGACAAGTATTTTACCGCGGCCGTGCTGTACGGCGGGCCGGGGATCATGACGACCAGAAAAACGCCCGGCCCCAAGGAAGTGGGCGACCTCCTCACCACGGACCTGACCGTCAAGGAGAAAGCGGATGCGCGCACCTACGGGCTGTACGCCGGCCCCAAGAACTACAACCTGCTCAAGTCCTACGGCCGCGGCCTGGAGCAGATGGTCGACTACGGCTGGTTCGGCGTCCTTGCAAAGCCCATGTTCTGGCTCATGACCCTGTTCTACGGCATCACGAAGAACTACGGCGTGGCCATCATCCTCCTCACCATCGTGGTGCGGATCCTCCTGTTCTATCCCTCGCTCAAGAGCGCCACGGCCATGGAAGAGATGAAGGCCGTCCAGCCGCAGCTCACGGCCCTGCGGGAGAAATACAAAAAAGACCCCCAGCGCATGAACCAGGAAATGATGAAGCTCTACAAGGAACACAAGGTGAACCCCCTGGGCGGCTGTCTCCCCATGCTCCTCCAGCTCCCCTTCTTCGTGGCCCTGTACAACGTACTGAGCGTGTCCATCGAGCTGCGCCAGGCGCCGTTCATCTCCTTCTGGATCAAGGACCTGTCGGTGCACGACCCGTTCTACATCCTGCCGGTCCTCATGGGCGCGAGCATGATCCTCACCATGAAAATGACGGCCGCCACGCCCGACCCGTCCCAGGCCAAGATCATGATGTTCATGAACGTCGCCTTCATCTTCCTTTTCGCCTGGCTGCCGGCGGGCCTGCTCCTCTATATTACGCTGAGCAACGTGCTGTCCATCGTGCAGCAGCTGTATGTGAAAAGGATCATCGCTGCGGCCAGATGACGTGAGATACCGCCCCTGCCCATCATCAGCGCTGACCGCCCCTCCCCTCCCGGGAGGGGCGCTTATCTTCTCCACCATTCTCTTTCTTCTTGTTCTTTCTCCGGATGTCTTTGCGGACACGCTTTCCCTTGAAACAGGACAGGGTTTCCACCATTCCGGCAAGACCCAGGCCCTGTTTCTGCGCTACCGGATGGACGCACCGCTCCTCTTCGGACAGAAGGGGTTCTACGAAGCCGCCTTCGGCGCCTGGAACGGCCCGAACCGCGTGGAGACCGTGGGGCTCGCGCGGGGACTGCGGTTTGGCTTCGGGGACACGGATTATTTCAGCGCCCAGGCAGGCCTGCATTACATCACCAGGACCACCGATAACCTGGGCTCGCTTTTCGAATTTGCCTTTCGCCTGGCCGTTGGACGCGCCATCGGCGCCTACGACCTTTCCCTCGGCTATGTTCACTTCTCGAATGGAAAGTATTTCTTCGGATGGGACGGGCCGAACTATGGCGAGAACTTTGTGACGGTCCAGATAGGCCGGAAGTTCTAAGGTCAGGTTCTTTCGTATGAACGCCTGCTACGGTTTCTTCACCCCCCGGACGACCACGAATGAGCCTTCGCCGTATCCTTCCTTCACGGGCTCCGCGTCCTCGATTTCTCCGAGGGGCCTGAAGATCGTCTGTCTGAAGGCGGCGTCTGCAAAGGCCGCCTTCTTCAGATGGGACAGGATATCATCGACGGAATAGAACGTGGCGTCTTTGTAGAAGACGCTCTTGCCCTGCCTTGACTGATAGAATTTCCCGAGAGGGCTGTTCTTGTCCACGAAGCCGATGATGAACGAGCCGCCCGGCTTGAGCACCCGGCGAACCTCGCCGAAGGCCAGGTCCAGGTCATCGAGAAAACAGATTGTCGTTACCATGAGCGCAAAATCGAACTCGTTGTCCTTGAAGGGAAGCTTCTCGGCAACGGCCTTGACGACCTCGATGCCCCTCTTCCCGGCAAGCTCTGCCATGGCCGGGGACGGTTCGATCCCCATTGCTATCCCGAGAGGGGCGGCAAAGCGGCCCGTGCCCGCGCCGATCTCGAAGCCCTTCCCTCCCGGCGGCAGAAGCTCCCGCACCGCGTGGAGCTCCGATATGTAGGCATGGGGGTTCTTCACGAACCACTGTTCGTACTCATTCACATGCTTATCAAATACCGTTACACCGGGCATGTTTTCCTTCCTCCGCGGGAGCGTTCACCGCGCCCCGGGGAACGGCCTTCGATCGCCCCGCACGCCGCACGCTCGCGGCAAATCCTACCCCTCCAGCTTTAAAAAAACCTCCACCGCCTTCGGGTCAAGCTGGGCGCCGGCAAGGGAGCGGATCTTTTCGCGCACCTCGTCTTTTGAAAGCGGCTGCCGATAGGGCCGGTCTTCGGCAGCGAGGGCGTCCCACACGTCGGCCACGGCGAAGATGCGCGCCGCCAGGGGGATCTGCTCGCCTTTGAGCCCGCGCGGGTAGCCCGTGCCGTCCCAGTGCTCGTGGTGGGCGTAGGGGATGTCGAGGGCCGGCCGGAGATACGCAATAGGCTGGAGCATCTCAAAGGCAAGCTGGGGATGTTTGCGCATGAGCAACCACTCTTCATCGGTCAGCGGGCCGGGCTTGAGCAGGATGCTGTCCGGAATGCCGATCTTGCCGATGTCGTGCAGGAGCGCGCCGCGGCGGATGTGGACGAGCTCTTTATCGCCGATACCCATTGTCCGTGCGAGACGCATGGTCATTTCCGTGACCCGCTCAGTGTGACGCTCTGTCTCCTTGCTCCGGAGGTCGAGGGCGCGCGCCCACCCTTCCAGGGTGGCATCGTAGGCGAGCATGAGATCGATGTTCGATCGCTGAAGATCATCGAACAGGGTGGCATTGTCGATGGCGATCGCCGCCTGGGCTGCAAGGGCCTCGAGAAAGTTCTGCCATTCCGCGTCGAGGCCCAAAGGCGCTCGGTGCAGGACCTCGAGCACGCCTTTCACCTGACCTTTTGTGAAGAGGGGCACTACGGCATAGGCGATAAATTCTTCATTTACGAGGAGTTGGGCGCGTACAAAGCCGCTGGCGGGGTCGAGCAGGTTAGGGATGCTGATGCTCCGATGTTCCAGGGCCGCCAGTCCGGCAATGCCTTCACCCAAGCGGAGACTCGACTGCTGAATTCCGTCTGTGCGGAACCCGCGCCCTGCTGCGTATTCGAGTGTCTGGGTGTGCGGGTTCAAGAGCAAGACATCGGCAGCGTCAACGCGGAGTTGGGAGATCACATGCTCGAGAAACTCCGAGAGCGTGACACGAAGATCGAGGCTCGAGCTGATGATCATATCAATGGCGTGAAGAGCAGCGAGGCGCTGGAGCCGCTCCTTTGCCAGGTCCTCTGCTTCTTTGCGCTTGGTGATGTCTCGGAAAAAACTCTGGATGATCCATTTTCCGCCCCGTTCGATGACATTGACGCTGATCTCGACCGGTATTTTTCTCCCGTCTCTATGGAAGACACAGACATCACTCGCGACGACGCCTGCGCTTTTGAAAGAATCTTCGAGAATCTTGGCGCATCTGTCAGCGTCTTCTTCGGGATGGATCGCCTTCTGGTGCATGCCGATGATTTTATCATGCGGCAGCCCGAGGAGGTCGCTCGCCCTTCTGTTGGCGTCGAGGATTGTCCCGGTTTCCGCATCGATAATGAAGACCGCGTCGTTGGCGGTCTCGATCAGAGTGCGGTACTTCTCTTCAGACTCGCGTAAGTCCGCCTCGGTGCGCGCCCGCGCCCGCAGCTCGCGCAGGATGGTAAAATAGATGAGCAGGGCGCTCGCGAACACAAAGGCCCACCCTTTGTACGTTTGGAGAACGCTTATCCTGTGCGGGTCGGCGACGAACATCTCAAGGGCGCGGTCGGAAACCAGTATCCAAAGGATGCCGAAAAGGAAATAGAGCGAGATGACGCGAAGCGCTGATTGCAGACCCGGTCTCTTCATAGGCGTTGACGTCCCGGTTTGTGCTACTGATGGACGACGGTTTTGACCTCGAATTTCGGCGGGTTCATGATGGTCTTTTTTACCGCGCACTGTTCGGCGACCTTGATCAGGGCATTATGGTACTTTTCAGGAAAGGCCGCCGGCACCCGGATCTCGATGATGATCTTGTCGAGGCTCGTCTTTCCTTCCGGAGAGGCGACGTACTCAAGCCGCTGGGCGAGCGAAATGCCGTCGGTCGGAATGCCCCGCTCCTGGCAGAAGCTGAGTACATAGATCCCGGCGCAGGTCCCGATGGACGCGAGAAACAGCGCGTAGGGCGCCGGCGCAGTGCCGTCGCCGCCCTGTGTCTTCGGCTGGTCTGTTGCGATGACCATGCCGTTCATTTCAGCGTTCACCTTTTTGCCGCCCGGAAAAGTAATTCTGATGTCCATCGAGCCCCCTTTATGAAATAAACTCATTGCCTGTTTTTATTATAAACCAATTGTTTGAGCAGTGTCTACCGGATTCGTGGAAGGCGGGCCGGCGGTGCGGAGGCATCGCCGTTAGACAACAAAGATGCCCGAAACGGCGTAGCGGCTTGCCACATGGAGCGGAAAGTCCGGGACGAGTATCTCGCGGTGGGTCCGGAGTGCGAGGTCGGGACTGTTGTTCTGCTCCGAAAGGTGGGCAAGGCAGGCCCAGCGCAGGCGCGGGCCCGCGGCGCTCCGGAGCAGCTCCGCGGCCTCGGCGTTCGAGATGTGCCCGCCCGGGCCCTTGATGCGCTGCTTGAGGTAGCGGGGGTAGGGCCCGTTCTTGAGCATCTCCGGGTCGTAATTGCTCTCAAGAAAGACCGCATCGAGAGAAGAGACGAGCCGTCCGAGATCTGAGAACACGTGCCCCAGGTCGGTGAGGATGCCGAGCCGCTTTCCGTTCCCCTCGATGACGAAGGCGGCCCCGTCGTCGCTGTCGTGGGGCGTCGGGACCGTATGCACTGAGACGTCCTTGAACCGGAGCGTCCCGCCGGCCTTGAAGTTCCGGATGTCGTGCAGCCTGCCGAGCTCGCACCGGGACCGGGCCGCGGCGAGCGTCCGCGCCGTGACATGGACGGGAAGGCCGTACTTGCGCTGGAACACGCCGGCGCAGCGGATGTGGTCTCCGTGGTCGTGGGAGATGATCACGGCGTCCACCTGCCGGATGTCCCGGCCGTGCCGGGCGAGCCGCTCCTCGGCCGCGGCGCCGCTGATCCCGGCGTCGAAGAGCAGCTTGACGCCGCCTGTCTCGACATAGATACAGTTCCCGTTGCTGCCCGACTGGAGCGAGATCGCGATCATGAAGGTAGTTTGTGTTCCTTCCTCGGGGATATCGTTACCGGTGCAGCTTTACACGAACGTGGTCGCCGAAGGCCCTGTCGCGGTGAAGGCCCGCTTGTCCGCTGTTGCCGTGACAATGAGCAGCACACCGTTGACCACGATGCCGAACGTCCCGCCGGCGACCAGGGAGAGCCCCAAGAACGAAGCGGCGGACAATGCCACCGCGGCCTTGACAACGGAAAACCCGATGCTGATGCCGGCGGCGAAATAAAAGAGCGTAACGGCGTGCCGTTTGAGCTGGAGCAGCACAATCGCCGCATAGAGGGAGAAGCCCGAGACGAGCAGCCCGAGGATCCCGGAGACCACAAGCCAGGTATTGAACCAATCCGGCACGGCAAGCATTTTATTGAACAGTCCGAGAAATTCCTTCGGCGGCCAGTCAGCCGGCGCCGTTCCTCTCCATTCCCGTGGACGCCCGCCCTGCTTCGGCGGCGTACCTTTCGATTCACGCTGTTTCTGTTCGTTCTCGATCGCCCGCTCTATTCCCGAGAACATCTGCCGCTGAAATTCCATGATCTGGGGCATCATCATCGTCTGCCCGGCGCCGAGGAGGCCGAGGCAGCCCATGATGATTCCCAGCACTCCCACGACAGTAACCCAGCCCGGTCTTTTCATATTCTATCCTCTCGACAACAAGGCCCATCGCGAAACAAGCATAGTACAGGTTCCCATAAAAAGCAAGGCGGAAAAGGGAGGCCCTTATCAGACGGGTTTCCCGTTCAGTCCTCGTTGATCACTTCGACGAGCCCCCGCAGCCGGCCGAGGTCTCTGCGGTTGAAGTCCACCAGCAGGCGGGGGAGGTGCAGGAGCTCCGGATCATCGGCCTCCTCGGCAAGCGCTGCGGAGGGGACGATGTCGCCCCCGGGAAGAAGGATGTCGTTGAAACGCTCTTTCAACTCCTTGATCTTTGCCGGGTCGAGTGGCGAGGCGAGCCTGATCACCAGCTGCCCGTTCACGTAGCGCATGCTGTGGTAGCGGCGGTAGAACCGGGCGATGCACGCCACGGCGGCATCAACGGAGTCCACTCGCTGAAACAGCGCCAGGTCAGACTTGTCGATATATCCCTGGGCCAGGAGCTCTTCCTGAAAAAAGCGGATCCACTTGATCCAGTAAGTGCCCCCCGGCTCATCCACGAGCACGAGCGGAAGGGGATCGCGCTTGCCGGTCTGGACAAGGGTGAGCGTCTCCATGGCCTCATCGAGAGTTCCGAACCCGCCGGGAAAAAGGGCCACGGCGTGCGCCTCCTTGAGGAACGCCACCTTGCGGTTGAAAAAATACTTGTAGGTGATGAGGCGGGGGTTTCCCACGAGGACGGGATTGGGTCTTTGTTCGAAGGGGAGGCGTATATTCACGCCAAAGGAATGCTCGGGCCCGGCGCCCTCGTTCACGGCCTGCATGATGCCGCCCCCTCCGCCGGTGATGACCATGTGCCCGGCTTCGGCAAGCTTTTTTCCGAACTGGCGCGCCATTTCGTACACCGGCTCGTCGGGACAGGTCCGCGCCGAGCCGAAAACGGTGACCTTCCGTACGCGGCGGTACGGGCCGAAGACCTTTGCGGTGAACCGCATCTCCTTGAGCGTACTGTTCATAAGCTTGAGGTCCGCCCGCTCGTCATCTTCCTGGCCCGCCTTGAGCGCTGCCAGGATCATCTCGCGGACGATCTCCGGGCGGCGCACTTCGTCCGAGAGCTCTATGAGCCGGTCGATCGCTTCGTCAACAACGCCGTTCGTCTTCGTGAAATGGAGTTCCATGCATGCTTCTCCTGGATGAAGGACTGCGCGCCTCGTGGAACCGTGAAGGCCGGAGAGGACGGATTGGGCGCTGATATGCTTCACCGCAGCGCCCCTTCTCCGCGCTGACCGGACTGCAGTGTACCTCTTATGTGGATTGACCGCAACTGGTAATTTTTGTGCTTGCCCTTGGCGTCCCTTGAGAAACCCGCACGGCAACTACTCAGGCCTGCCGCTGAGCACAGGCGCAAAAAAAGCGGGCCGCGACCGTCATGGCGGCGCCGCTTTCGCCGGAACAGCGCGTGCAGAGCAAAAGCGCTGACGGGTACGGGTACCGACGGCGTTGCAGTGCACTGGCACGCCGGCGCGGCTTGTCGGGCCGGCAGAGCAGGAGGGATGCTTCAAAGCCCTGGTTGAGCAAAAATAATTGGTTTTGAAAAAAGGTTTTGGTAGGCCGTTTTTTATGCTATAATTGTACCTGTTCGTCCGCTCGCTTCGTGGTTCCTCCTGGACGGATATACTTTGCTTCGCCAGCAGGCTGTTGGCGCGTACTGCCGGGCGTATCCGTCGCAACGAAGGGATATTGTGTTGTCAGCAGTGCGGGCGCGTTCGAGCAAGGACGGAAGGAATACAAGGAATATATTGTGCCGCCGGGTCACCGGGAGTAAGAATGAATCGTTTTGAGATAATCGGCTATCCGCTCCTCTTTGTTGCCGCGCTGGAGATTGCACTGGGAATTGTCCTCCTCAGCCAGACCCCGCGCAAGAATCCCGTTAACAGGTCCGTGGCTACCTTTTCGTTCTTCTCTGCGGCCTTTGCCCTCTGCACGGCCCTCATGTACATCCGCGCCTCCCTGGGGCTTGATTTCAATTATTTCGCTCGCGCAAACTGGATCGGCTGGTTCAGCATCCCTGCAGCCCTCCAGTTCATCTTTTATCTGAAGGACGAGCGGAGCAAGGCCGCCCGCGCCGTGGCCTTCGTGCTCTACCCCTTCTGGTTCGTCATTTTCTGCCTCAGCCTTTTTACCGATCTGCTGGTGCGCGCGGGCTATTCCCTCATACCGTACATCAACCGCTCCGGCCCCCTCGATGTCCCGGCGCGGCTCTTCGGCTCGCTCCTGATCCTCTGGGCTCTTTATGAGATTTACCGGCTCAGGAGCAACGTGACCGGCATCAAGAGAAAACAGCTCAATTATTTTTTTACGGGCCTCCTTATCTTCGCAGGCGGCGGCATGTTCACGGCCGGTTTTCCGCAGGCCTTCGGCGGGTTCGGCCTGGAGCCGGGCCTTGGCTCGTACTTCGGCCTGCCCTGGGTGATTCTCACTTTTTACGCCATTGCACGGTACAGCCTGTTCGATATCCGCTTGATCTTTTCACGCACCCTGAGCATCGCCCTGCTGTCGCTCATGATCGCCCCGGTCCAGATCGTGCTTTTTAAGCTCCTCGAACCGATCGCGGGGGCGCCCTTTGCGATCGTGATCTCGCTCCCGCTCATTACGTTCTTTTTCTTCGGAACGCCCTTCAGCGGATCCGTTCATGCATGGGTGAACAATATAGTGATCAAGGGAAGGTACGATTACCAGCAGATTTTGCGGGACTCCACCAAGGCCATTGTGACGATCCTGGATCTGAGCGAACTGCTGGATTACATCATGAACAGCGTGCGCACGGGCCTCCGGGTCGAGAACGCCTGCCTTTACCTCCGCGGCGACGATGGCCAATATACCGTGCGGCACGGCTTCGGCAGCTACCGCGACATGAAGCACAAGCGCTCCCTCGCTGATATCGCCGTCCGGTGGATCGAACAGACGAAACAGACCATCATCAGGGAAGAGCTGGGGCTGCTCATCCCGGAGTCGGGTGCAGACGGCCTCCAGACCTACCTGAGGGGGATCGGGGCGGAGCTCATCGTCCCCCTGTTCTTCAAGGACCGGCTGCAGGGGGCCCTGGCCCTGGGAGAGAAAGGCGGCGGAGAGCCCTACATCAGGAGCGACATCAATCTCCTCGAGGTGCTCGCCGGACAGGCTGCCGTCGCCATCGAGAACGCCCGGCTGTACGATGACGCCCGGCGGGCCCGGGAGTCGCTCCAGGAGAGCGAGGACAAGTTCAGTACGCTCGCGCGGACGATTCCGGCCGCGATCGTGATCCATCAGGGGACGAAGTTCCTGTACGCCAACCCCGCCGTGGAGTCCATGTCCGGCTTCAGCCGGGAGGAGCTCCAGGGCATGGATTTCTGGGACATCGTGCATCCCGATTATCAGGACCTGATCCGGGAGCGCGGGCTGGACCGTTTTTACGGCCTCCAGGCGCCGCGGCAGTATGAATTCAAGATCGTGAGAAAGAGCGGCGAGGAGCGATGGGTCATCATAGCCGCCGGAATCATCGATTACGCCGGCAAGCCCGCCACGCTCGGCACGCTGATCGACATCACGGACCTCAAGAAACTGGAGGGGCAGCTCCGCTACGCGCAAAAAATGGAGGCCATCGGCAGGTTGTCGGCGGGCGTTGCCCATGATTTTAACAACATCCTGAGCACGGTCGTCGGCCACGGCAGTCTTGCCCAGGCAAAACTGGCCGTTGATGACCCGCTGAGGCGGCATATTGACCAGATCCTCGCTTCAGCGGAGCGCGCGACGAGCCTCACCAGGAGCCTTCTCACGTTCGGCTCGAAGGAAGAAATCAAGCTTGAGCCCCATGAGTTGAATGATTTGATGCGGAAGATGGAGAAGTTTATCTCGGGATTTATCGGCAAGAACATCGATCTCCGTGTTTTGGCCGGCGGCGGGCTGCTGCCGGTCATGGCAGACAGCGGCCGCCTCGAACGGGTCGTCATGAACCTTGCCGTGAACGCCCGGGACGCCATGCCGGAGGGAGGTGCGCTTGTCATCGCGACGGGCCGCATGGTCATGGACGCTGAATTCATCAAGTCCCACGGATACGGGCAGTTCGGCGAATACGCCTTCATTTCCGTCACGGACACGGGCGTCGGGATGGACGAGAGCGTACGGAAGCGGATCTTCGAGCCGTTCTTTACCACGAAAGCCTCAGGGAAGGGAACGGGTTTCGGGCTCTCCATCGTCTACGACATCCTCAAAGAGCATTCGGGGTATGTGGATGTCTTGAGCGAGCGCGGCAAAGGAACAACGTTCACCGTGTATCTTCCGCTGCTGGACAGGGTCCTGCCGGGGCTGGAGCCTTCGCCGGCACGGGTCGGCGGTCACGAGACCATTCTCCTGGCCGAAGACGACGAGGCCGCGCGAACGTACTGCGCGGCGGGACTGGGGGAAGCCGGCTACGCGGTCATTGAGGCCTGGGACGGCGAAGACGCGGTCAAAAAGTTTCGGGAAAATAAAGATCGCATCAAGCTGCTCGTCCTCGATATCATCATGCCCAATATGAACGGCAGGGAAGTGTTTGAGGCGGCGCGAAAGATACGGCCTGGCGTGAAAACGCTCTTTATCAGCGGGTATGCGGAAGATCTCCTGCAAAAGACGGGCATCATCAACGGGAACCATTCTTTTCTCATGAAACCCGCCTCCCGGAGCCAGCTTCTCAAGAAGGTGCGGGAAGTTCTCGATTCGTAGCACATCGCCCCCCTGCGTCCGCCAGCGCTGGCGGACGCTACGTAGGAGCCATTCGACTCCCGACCCTTTATCTCTTTCTCGCCATGGCAAGCGACGCTGAGCAGACCGTGCGGACGGTGGCAGACTTGCTCGTACCAGGCCTGATCTAGCGCTGCTCACCGTCAGGACGCAGGATATCGGGACGGCGCTGCGCGAGAACGCCGCCATGCTCTTTCATAGCGGCGTCCCCTCGCCCCATTAGCCTTCCTCATTTACGCCGGCATACCGGTCAGCGGCTGAGTCGGCCGCGGCCGCAAGACAGCGCGGATCGCCTCGATCACTAAGAATACTGTCAGCGCGAACAGCAGCACCGCAACCGACGCGTTGGCGACCTGCGGGATGGCCGCAGCCGGCGTCTGCGAGGCGAGCGCGCCGCGAGTGAACCGCAGCGTTTGGCCCACGAGCGACCACAGCGTCATCGTCATCAGAAAGATCATGGGCGCGAGCGTGAACCAGTAGCGCTTCCCCGTCAGGTACAGCCACACCGTGATCCCGAGCAGCGTGAGCGCGGCGAGCAGCTGGTTCGAGGTGCCGAACAGCGTCCAGAACATCTGATAGCCGCCGGGGCCGGTGATGACAAGCACCAACGCCGGCACGCCGGCGGTGATCGCGGTGGCGATCGCGGCCGCAGTGCGGGTATGGGTGTTTGTGAGCTCCTGCAGGATGTAGCGGCCGAGCCGGGTCGCGACATCCAGCGTGTCGAAAACGAACGTCGAGAACGCCATCGCGCCAAAGGTCGCGGCGAACAAGAATGCCTGCTCGCCGACCACAACGGTCAGGAATCGCGCGATGCCGTCGCCGTAGACCCGCCCGGGCGCCACGCCCTTCGATACCTCGGGCGCGACGATCATGATCGTAGCGAGCGCGATCAGCGCGACGAACGCCTCCAACAACATGCCGCCGTACCCGACCACCCTGGCATCACTTTCCTTCTCGAGCTGCTTTGCAGTCGTCCCGGAGCTGACGAGCCCGTGAAAGCCGGAAACCGCGCCGCAAGCGATCGTCACGAACAGGAAGGGAATGATCGATCCTGACAAGCCGAGGACGGGCGCGGTGGTGATGACCGGCTGCTTCACATCGAACCCTCCGAAGAATATCCCGATGACACCGATGGCGAGCACCAGATAGAGCACGAAGCCGCCAAGATAGCCGCGCGGCTGCAACAGCAGCCACACCGGCAGGAGCGAAGCGATGAAGCAGTAGACCAGGATGGTCACAGCCCAGCTCGTCTGTGAGAAGACGAGCAGCGTCGACACCTGCGTGCCCAACCACACCGCGGCGAGCGTCGCGGGCACGAAGATGAGCGTCATGAGCCAAAGGGGGGCCTTGAACACCCGCTTCACCAGCCCCATCACGATCGCGAGCAGCAGATAGATGGTGGAGGCCGCCGCTACCGCACCGCCGGGATTGAACGGAAAGCTCCCTTGCAGCTCCTTCGTCTTGCCGAAGAACGTCGCCGCGGTGATATCGGCGAACGCGATGATCAGGTAGACGAGCGCAAGCCAGATGAACGCGAGCATCGCGAGCCACGCGCGCCGCCCGACGTGTTCCTTCATGATTTCGGCGACCGAGCGTGCACGGTGCCGCACGCTCGCGATGAGCGCTGACATGTCGTGGACGGCGCCGATGAAAACCACCCCGAGCGCGATCCACAGGATCGAGGGGCCCCAGCCGAAGAGCTGGCAGGCGATGATCGGCCCGGCGATGGGCCCGGCTGCGGCGATCGCGCTGAAGTGCTGCCCGAGCAGAAAGAAGCGCTTCGTCGGAACGAAATCGACGCCGTCGTTGATTTTCACCGCCGGGGTGGTCGCTTTGTCGTCCAGCGTGAATTGCTTCGCGATGAGCCGCCCATAAAGCGTATAGCCAAGGACAAGGATGAGGATGACGATGATTGATAGTGCGGTGAGACTCATAGTGGCCTCCTTCTCGGCGTCCCTCACATACCCGGCGCATGTAGGTTCCAATAATTTAATTAATTTTAGCCGAGCAGTGGGTGCGCAATTTGATGTAGCCCAAAGGATTACGATAATTTACGACGGAACGGCGCATCGCCGCGCGCGGTGTTCGCGGGAACCGGCAAAGCATCAATCCTCGTTCACCATCGCCGGCGGACGCTCTTAATTAAATTGTAGCCCAGAATCGGAAAAAGTCAAGTTTCAATCCTCGTCCGCCATCGCTGGCGGACGCTGCAATCCGGAACTGCGCGGCCTCAGCGGCATAGCGGTTCATCCCCGCACACGCGGGGAACATGCAGCGTCGCGCAACTCCGAAAACCTCTGCAACGGTTCATCCCGCGCACGCGGGGAACATTGACCCTGTCCCCTCGTTGCGGCGAGAGGCCGGTCGTTTCCACGTCCACCACCGCGATGCGGCGGCCGTCTTCGGACACGTGGGCGAAATAATCTTCCGGGGGCATGCGGACCTCCGCGATGGGCGGTTTTCAATTCGAAACGATGGCGACTTTCGCATTAGAAATCGTAGGGCCGATTACAAGCGAGCGAGGAGAATAAAAAAACGTTAATACAGATCACGGAAAAAAGCAAGGGGTGTTTAACAGCGTGAGGGGGCGTGGACAGGAAGGGACGTCTGCCCTTTACCGGGCAGTCAATTCCTCGGCCCGGTAGTACGTACCGTGGCCGGGGAGAATGAGCGCCGGCCTTCCCGTCTTTTTTAGTGGAAGAAGGAGATGTTGCCGCCGCTCTTTGCGGAGACGGAGGCGAATCCTGCAAGCGAGCCCGGCCGGTCGGGCAGGAAGACCCGGAATTTTACGAGGAGGTCCTTTGCCCTGCCGGAGATCTCCGGCAAGGAATTGGTGATACGCTCGTAGATTTTCAAGGGGGGCTGCTGTGGACCGGACGTTGCAGACATAGGGTTGTCGTTCATTGCGCTTTTTGCCGCGAATGCATTGCGATGCGAAGACGAGGCAGCGGGACGATTCCCCGCCTTGCCGGCAACAATAGTGGTTTGGCCTGATAATCAGTTAAGAATCAAATTCTACCCAAAAATGGAAACAAAATTCAGCCACGAAGGCTCTAAGGCACAAAGTCTGATGAATGCAAAATG
>CAKKPG010000122.1 GCA_919901555.1 Nitrospiria bacterium
CAGGAGAGGCCAGGGTCAGGTCTATAATGTTTAACTTCGGCGTCAGGAGGTCGTGTCAAGCCACGTGAATAATATTATACCAATTATTTCCCTCATCATCTGTCTCCCATCCCTCTTCTCCGCTCCGCCATCCCTTTCGGCGGCGGAAACGACGATCCGCAAACCCGTGGCAGAGGTCCTCGGCAGGACCATCTACGAAGACGACCTCGTTCCTCCGAAGACGGAGGCCGAGCAGAAGGCGAAGCTTTCTCCTGCCGACCACCTGGCTTGGTACGAGCGCACGCGGGAAGAGACGCTTCGGAACCTGGTATGGTCCGCGATCTTCGCAGATTTCGCGCAGAAGCGAAAGGTCGGGCCCACATTGGCGGAGATCGATTCGCAGATCAGGCAGACGAAAAGGTTCATGGCCGAGGACAAGGTCCGCCGCCAAAAGCAGCGGGAAGAGCTTATCGTTGAGCTCAAGTCAGCCGGCCTCACTGAGGCGCAACGAAAGCAGAAGCAGCAGTACCTGGATACCCTGAACAGCCTTCGCGACCACGATGCCCGGATGGAGAAGGAGCAAAGCGACCCTGCGCAAAAGAAGATGTGGCAGGATTCAGAACAGAGGGTCGCCGCGATGTGGGTGAAGCAGTGGAAGGTGAACCAGTCGCTCTTTCAAGAGTTTGGCGGCCGGATCATCTTCCAGCAGGCTGGGTGGGAGCCGATCGACGCATACCGGGCGCTCCTGGACCAGTACAAGGCTGAAAAGCGGTTCATCATCCATGATCCCACGCTGCAGGACGCGGTCTACCGTTACTTCAGGCACAGTTTTGTGTATGCAGACGAGAAGAAGGCGAAATTTTATTTCGAGCGGCCATACTGGGAGCGGACGGAGCAGGAAATGCGCGCAGCCGGCTTCTGAGAGGCCGGGGTCTATACTGTTCAGGTTAAGAATTTCTAAGACATCGGTTCTAACTTTGTATAACGCCCGGCGGGAGGGTGTTCTCTGAAATATCGCTAACTTTTCTACCCCGCCTGAGCGGGATCTTCCGATTTTGCCATGTCCCCATGCTCTTATGGGGCTGATTACATCGGTGTTTTGGTGATGGAAAACTCATGAACTCTCACACATCTTCCAACGATTCCGCTGTTCATCACACCCTCCGCACGGTCTTCGGCTTCGAGTCTTTTCGGCCGAACCAGGAGACCATCATCACCAGCATCCTGACCGGAAAAGACGTGTTCGCGGTCATGCCCACGGGCGGAGGAAAGTCCCTGTGCTACCAGCTGCCCGCGCTCCTCAGGGAGGGGACGGCGGTGGTCATCTCCCCGCTCATCTCGTTGATGAAGGACCAGGTGGACGCGGCGCGGGAAAACGGCATCGCGGCCGTTTTCATGAACAGCTCGCTTGACCAGCGGGAACTGGCGGACATCCACCGGAGGCTCAAGGGCAATCAAGTTAAGCTCCTTTATATCGCGCCGGAACGGTTTGCCATGCCGCAGTTCATCGAGACGCTGAAGGGCCTTCCCCTCTCACTTTTCGCCATTGACGAGGCGCACTGCATTTCCGAGTGGGGCCATGATTTCCGGCCCGACTACCTCTCCCTTTCTGCCATACCGATACAGTTTCCCGGAATCCCCGTCGCGGCATTCACGGCCACGGCCACGGAAAAGGTCCAGCAGGACATCATCCACAAGATCGGCCTCAGGAAGCCCCACGAGGTGCGCGCGTCGTTCAACCGTCCCAATCTCTTCTACCAGGTGGAGCCCAAGACGGAGGTCGAGCAACAGCTCCTGGACTTCCTCGCCGGCCACGAGGGCGAGTCAGGCATCATCTACCGGACAACGCGCGACGCGGTCACGGCAACCGCCGGATTTCTCGCGTCCCGGGGCGTGAAGGCGCTTCCCTACCACGCGGGCCTGCCGGCGGAGGAACGCCAGCGGAACCAGGAGGCCTTCAACCGGGACGAGGCGCAGGTGATCGTGGCGACGGTGGCCTTCGGCATGGGCATCGACAAGTCCAACGTGCGGTTCGTGGTCCATGCCGATCTTCCCAAGCATATCGAGGCCTATTACCAGGAGACAGGGCGCGCGGGACGCGACGGGGCGCCGGCCCATTGCCTGCTCTTTTTCAGCAGGGGGGACATTCCGAAGATCCGGTACTTTATCGACAAGACGCCGGACGAGCGGGAGCGCGCGATCGCCCTGGAGAAGCTGAACCAGACCGTGCGGTTCGCGTCCCATAACGTGTGCAGGAGAAGGCAGCTCCTCTCGTTTTTCGGTGAAGCCTATCCCGGGGAAAACTGCGGGGCCTGCGATATCTGCTCAGGCTCGGTGGTGCAGGTCGATATCTCCCTTGACGCCAAGATACTCATGTCCGCCATGGCGAGGACCAATGAGCGGTTCGGGATCAACCACATTATCGACATCGTCACGGGCGCGGACACCAAGCGCATCCGGGAGCTGGGACATGACGCCGTCAAGACCTACGGCGCGGGGCGTCACAAGGACAAGAGCCACTGGCGGTTCATCGTTGACGAACTCCTTGCGCAGGAGCTTATCAGGCAGGACGGCGAATACCCGGTGTTAAAACTCACCGCCAAAGGCGCGCAAGCGCTCACGGGGACAGGGCAGGTATTCGGGCTCAAGCGTGAAGAGGCGCGGAAGAACGCGGGGAAGAGAAAGACCTCTGACGCGGAGGGGTTTGACCGGGCGCTCTTTGAGCGGCTTCGCGCCGTCAGGAGGCGGCTCGCCGAGGAGCAGCGCGTGCCTCCCTACGTCATTTTTTCGGACAAGACCCTCCATGAGATGTGCCGGCATTTTCCCGTGACTTCGTCCGCGATGAGGCGGATCGCAGGGGTGGGGGACGTCAAGCTTGAGCGGTATGGCGGAGATTTTCTGGAAGCGATAAAGACCTATGGGGAAAAGAAGGACTAAAAGGGGCCGCTTCTAAGCGAGGACGCAGAGAAAGGCAAGATTCAAGGTTGATGAAGTCGTAAAAACTAAAAATCCACCGCTGAGGCGCTGAGACGCTGAGAAGAACGTATTGAAATTAAGGAGCTTTTCTCCGTGCCTCCGCGTCTGCGGTTAAAAAAATGACTTATTACGAAACCATCAAGGTTTACTATTCAAGATTCAAAAAACGCTGCGCGCTCTGCGTCTTTGCGAGAGGGGTGTTGACAGGTTAATCATTTGCTTTAGCGTCTAACGATCCGAACTCCCGGCCGAACTGGTTCGCCGCGGTGACGCCCACTTCCTGGAGCATTCGCTTGTGGGTGTTCTTGACGAGATCGAGAGATACATCAAGGGTATTGGCCACCTCTTCGAGCGACTGTTGCCGGGCGAAGTGGCGCTCGGCGATCATGATCTTCAGGAAATCCACCTGGATCAGCTTCTCCAGCTCCTTGTCCGCGATGACGTAACTTTCATAAGCCTGCCGCAGGGTCTTGCCCGCCGCAACGGCCTCCCGGAACTTTTCCACCGCCTCGGTGTATATCCGGTCCTCCTCGGGCGTGAACTCCTTGAAGGTGAACTCGGGCATGTTCTGCTTCTTCTTCTCTTTGGTTTTCTTTTTCATTGTACTTAGACCTTTCAAAATAATTTAGACAGGACAACAGGATTGCCATGACTTAAAATTACCAATCAAGGCTCTATCCTGTTTATCCGGTTAATCCTGTCAAAAAATAAGCTTGCTTTAGTTCGTGTCAATTCGTGGCTAAAACATTTTTCGCTTCTCTTTCGGTCTTCGCTCCGGCACGACCTGGCGCTTTACCTTTCCCTCGTTCCATTCCGCCGACACGTAGAGTTCACAGTAGCAGCTGCCGTACTCCTTGATGTCCGGGTCGCGGTACACGCAGGGGCAGATGACGTCGGCGTCCTTTTCCCTCACGCCCCAGGCGAGCCGGCAGGGGCAGGAGCGGTATCCGTATCGGGCCTCGTTGGTGAGCAGGCCCATGAGGATGTCCATGACAAAATCCCGGTCCTTGTTGAGGCGAATGCCCTGGGATCCGGCGTATTTGGAAAGAATGTCGTAGAGCTGTTCCGGCGTCATGGCATATGCAGCGCGGTTCGTATCTTCGATTCATTGAAGCCGACGATGACCGTATCGCCGATACAGATCGTCGGGAAACTGCAGTCGGGATTCAGCGCGCGCACCAATTCCAGAATGTGCTCCCGTTCGCTGCCGGTCAGGAGGTCCACATCCGTGGATTCGACCTCGACCCCGCAGTCCTTGAAAAATCTTTTGGTCCTGATGCAGTGCGAGCAGGTGCTGAGCGTATAGAGCTTTATTTTCGGCGGTGTTTGCGGCATATGGACTCTTCGTCGGTAATGGCCCCTACTATACCATGATACAGGCCGGGAGGCAAACCAAAATACAGCACTTGTGGTAATCCTTCAGTGACGGGGGCAGCAGCCCTTTCGCTCTGCCGCGCAAGCGTGCACATTGGGCGATGGCTGCTCCCCCCTGCTCATGTATCCCCGTCACTAAGGGATTACCATGTGTGCGAGCCTTCTTGCGTAATTCAGCCGATGATGGTATGCTTTACGCCATTGCCCGGAAAGGCTTCGGGGGAGGGTAGGAGTCATGCCTCTCCGTGGTCCCGGGGTATACGAGAGGAGACGGTATGAGAAGGAGAAGTTTGAGCGTTGTCTTCTGCACAGCGTTTCTGCTGGTCCTGAGCTCCGCCTGTGCCCCGGTTGCGGGAACACTGTCGGGCAGGCCAACGGCGGACATCAGGAAGACCGGAGAGGAGCGGGCGGAGGAGGGCTCCAAACCGGTCGTGACGAAGCCCGTTGAGAGCGGCCGCGGTGCATCGGAGAACGCGTTGGACGGAAAAAGCCGTCTCGACAGATCGATCGAGGGTTTTACCAGGGCGATTTCGGCGGACCCCGGCCGCGCGGAGACCTACAACGACCGGGGGTTTGCCTACGCGAAGAAGAGCCGGTACGACCTCGCCATTGCGGACTACAACAAGGCCCTGGAGCTGGACCCGCGGTTCGACGCGGCCTATTACAACCGCGGCAACGCCTTTTATCAGCAGGGGTTTTACGACCTCGCCATCGCGGACTATACCAAGGCCCTCGAGTATAATCCGAAGTACGACCGGGCATTCAACAACCGGGGGAACTCCTACTATCAAACAGGCAGGTACGACCAGGCCATCGCCGTTTACGCCAGTGCCCTCGAGGTCAATCCGAACTATGACGCCACCTACTACAACCTGGCAAACGCCTATTACCAGAAGGGCGATTACGGGCGCGCCATCGCTGAATACACGAGGGCCGTGGAGCGCAATCCGCGGTCTGACAGGGCATACAACAACCGCGCGGCGGCGTTCATCCTTGCCAACAGGCTTGTTGATGCCGAACACGACATCAACAAGGCGCTCGAACTGAACTCTGAGGACGGAAGCATCATGGTCCGCATGGCAGAGCTGTACGCGGCAAAAAAGGACGTGGTCGAGGCGTGCCGGTGGCTGAAAAAGGGCGTGGAAAAGGGTTACGCCGATCAGCGCTATCTCAAGACGTCGAGCACTTTCGATAACATCCGCAGATTTCCCTGCTTCGACGATATCCTGGCCAGGCGGTAAGCCCTGGTCCTTGAAGAGGAAAGTATTCTGGGCGTCCATTGCTCGTCGTCAGGCCTGTGCCGGACCGCGTCGTCTTGACATCGCCCTTATTCGGTGCGACAATTAAATCATGAAAAAGCTCATGCTCCTCATTGCCGCAACCATGCTGCTTTCTTCGTGCGCGCCCGTTCTGAGCCGCGAGCTCATGAGGCAGGGCTCGCGCGATGTGTCCTTCGCCCTGCTGAGAGAGAACCCCGATGCATTCCGGGGGAGGCTCTACATCTTCGGCGGGATCATCGTCGAGACGCGGCTCACGGAGAAGGGCTCGGCTGTTGAAGCGCTTTTTGTGCCCGTCGATTCCTACGGGTATCTGGAGGAGGCAAAGCACTCGCAGGGCAGGTTCCTGGCGACCTATCCGAGGGCGAAAGGGCTCCTGGACCCGATGGTTTATAAAAAGGGCCGGGAGATGACCCTTGCAGGGGAGTTCATCGACATACGCAAAGGCAAGATAGACGAGATGGAGTACGCCTACCCGGTGTTCGAGATCAGGCAGATCTACCTTTGGGCGGAGCGGCGAGAATATTATTATGCGCCCTACGGATACCCCTATCCGTACTGGTGGTACGATCCGTGGTGGAGGCCCTATCCCTCGTGGCCCCCTCCGCCGGGGTGGCG
>CAKKPG010000123.1 GCA_919901555.1 Nitrospiria bacterium
AAACGGCCACGGACGTCACCTGCATGGCCTCACGCAACGTCTCATCGAACCGCTTCAGCAGGTCACGGAGATCGAGAGCGCTTACCATGTCCTGCGAAAACTTGCGGAGGATCTGGTAGTAATTCAATTGCTTCTTAAAAATATTTTTTTGCACGAAGCGTTCTGAAAAGGGATGAATTTTATTAAAGAGATAGGCCAGAGCAACCGCAAGGGCAATAACCAGTGTAATTGGCACGGTCAGAGGAAGTGCCTTTTGCAGGAAAAAGATAAGAACCGCTGCGGGGAAAATGCCGAGGAATAAGGTGAGGGCATAGGCAGATCCCTTTCCAATAACCACGTTAGTATCTATTAAGCGATATTTGACAATTGCATATGCAAAAATAGAGTAAAATGCAGGAGATAAATATATGAAAAGGGGGGAAGGATTTATGTTATATAGTGGCAGAAATGTAGGGAGACCACCTATCAAACCTGCTATAAAGGCGCCCATAAACAATTTGAGTCTGTTTCTCTGATAACCTGATAATTTTCTGTATGCCACAAACAGAAGATAAAGACCATAATTGAAACCATAGGTATACAATAAAAGCAAAAATGTATATACTGCACCTGGATTCTTATAATAAGGAAAATAGAATTTTGGAGATGCACTCCTGATGAGTAAACCTGTAACATTGAGAATAAACAAAATCGCACTATATCCATAAGCTCCATAAATTATTTTTTTATGCTTTTGTGCACGGCCGACCAGGATAAGAACCATATGAAGATAAACCGTAGGAATAAAGACCACAGCAGCATGTTCCAACCTGAAGAGGAAAAGACTGATCTCGGGGTTAGGAGCGATTACAGCACTGCCGAGTAAGGCACTCCACCAAAAAACAGCTATTGAAAACAAAACAAAGATTCTATTTAAATCTCTTTTTCTGTTTCCGAAGAAAACAACAAGCCCTGACAGTAACGCAGTCAGGGCAGTTATATAACATCCTATGACAAAATAACTAATCAATGGTAGCCCCTGCAGATTCTACGTATGACAAGGGATTTAATGCCTTTCTTCTATTCACATGTGCAGCAATAAAATTACCACTCGTTATCGCTGCCATAAGAGAAATCTCTCCGGCTATGAGTGTTGCTCCAATAATTTCGGCAAATTTTTTCGCCTTGCCGGAGCCGGAACAACCTAACATCTCTAAACATTCTTTGGCGCTCCCAGTCATGGTGCCGCCGCCAACCGTTCCTACAACAATATTCGGAATCTTAAGTGACATGCTTAGATCACCTTCTGGCGTAAGTTCACATAGGATTGTTCCAATGCTTGCGTTGACAACCTGTGCGACATCCTGACCGCAGGCAATATATATGGCAGCAAGGGCATTGGCAAAATGACAATTAAGACCTAACATGCCCGCTTGTTGTCCTCCAAGAAACGCGATAAACCATATATCATGCAATGCCTTTGGCGTTGTCCCTAAATATTTTAGCATAATTTCACGCGAAAAAGTGGCCTCCACAGAAACTTCCTTCCCATATCCTGTTATCATGTTGAAAAAAGATGCTTTTTTATCAGAGGAGAGGTTTGAGGCAATATAATAATGTTCTGCATCAGTACGCTCCATGATATGAACGCATGCCTTTGCAGTGGCAATACTTACCATATTCAGGCCCATGGCATCGCCTGTATAATAACGGAAATCGAGCATTACCCTGCGTCCCATGGTGTACGGTACGATCTCTAAAAGCTTGCCATGACTCGTGGTAGATTCTGCTGCAGATTTAATTATATCAAAATGTTCTTTCACCCATACTATGAACTTCGGGACATCGGCAATGCTCTTAAAAATAAAAATCGGTGAAAAGCTGAGGGCATCTTTTAAAACGCGAACATTCGCACCGCCGGCCATGGTGACTGCGAGCATCCCACGCTGATATGTTTCTACAAGCGTCCCTTCAGTTGCTGCTAAGGGCACATAGAAAAGGCCGTCCGCATGCTCGCCGTTCACTTTCAACGGACCCGCTATTCCCAGCGGAATCTGCGCTACTCCTATCATATTTTCTATGCGACTTTTGAGCTCATCGGGGTTGAGGGAATACTGGCCTGCGTGATGAAGATGGGCGCCCGTCTTCTCGGCTACCCACTTGCTCCTCTCAGCGATAAACTCATGACTGTAATTACGGTGCTTGCTTCTGGGTATTAAATCGCTTTTTTTGAGGATTCTCCTTCTCTCTTGCTTATCGGAAGCATTTTTCGCATAATCATTGCTGAGATGATCCAGAAACGACATTTGCCCGCTTGAAACTGACACGGCTTCAGCCCTGCCATTATCACGATCATGAATCGCTCTTTTTATACTCATGACATCCTCCACATATATTCTAATTTATTCTCGATAATTCAGGAATTCAAAGCCACAAACTTCCGTTATTTTGAGCGGCGATTCGGCCGATATATGGATGATCCTGACCTCGTAGCTTAATAAATGCAAAAAACCCCGCCGGCGCTACTTGCCGGCGGGGTTTTTCCTGCTCTTCTCGTTCTGCTCGCTCTCGGCGCCGGAAAACTTGATGACTGCGGCCGAATGGTAAATGATGTCGACTTCCGAAGCAGCCGAGTACGTGCATGCGGTATCATGCCGAAATGCGGCAGCGTCACGTCGCCTTCCGCGATCCTGATGCGGTCAAACGAAAAACCAACGGGCCACAGCCCTCCGCCGAACGCCAGCAGGTCCTTAAAGAATTTGTCGCGCTTTTCCTGGGTCGCGTTTCTGACGAGAAGGATAATCTTCGCCGATGTGTTCTGGATGAGTTCCTTGACGATGTTGATGCCCAACAACCCAGTGCCGCCGGTGACGAAGGCGCACTTTATGTCTTTCACTCCCCCCCCTATCCCCCAACAAATAATTCATTCAGCCGCAGTTCGCAGAACACTGAGGATGATTCAGCTTCTCTCCTTTTTCTGTTATAATTTCCAAGTATTCCCTTTCTGATATATTGCGATAAGCAATCAGCTTTTTCTTAATCACGGAATCATAGCCACAATAACAATTGAGAATGCATAAATTATTTTTTCATTTTATCACCAGCTTTCCCACTTTATATTCCTTACCCAGTGATAGCAATTGTGGGTTCTTAAATTGCAGTTTATTCATACCCCTCTATCTTGTTCAATTAATCTTCTGATCCGTTCCTTTCGACAAGGGTCATTTGCGACCAGTTCCGTGCAATATGGATATCTAACTGTTTCCCCGTTTAACTTCACCAGGCACGCTGATAGTCGTGGCCAAGCTTATCATATTTATAAGCAGGCTATATTTACAAATTATGCTTTGCTACAGGCACTGGTGCAAGGTAAATCATTTTCAAGGGAACTCGTGCAATATTATCCTCTCTGGCCAATTCAGATGAGCGAAAATGCACTCGCTCGCTCTTATAGTTTTCTTTGGATACTTCTATATCAAAAGTTAAGGTCGGCTTTTTCTTAAATAATCCTTTTTCCACACCCCACCAATAATCAAATTTCAAATCAATCTTACCCTGCGCGTCACTTTCACCGATCGTTTTAGGCACGCCGGCTTTTGATCGCACCGAGTCTAAACCCGTATCAATAAAAGCAACGTTGACTTTTTCCAGCGGCTTCCCACTAACTTTGTCGAATACTTCACCCGTGATTGAAAAGCGGGTCATAGAATCAACATGCATAGTAAAACACCCCGGAAGCACGATCACAGAAAGAATCAAAGCAATGGTTGCAATGTTCATCGTATTCTCCCATTCATGCTTATGGTAAATAGCCGCTGTCTCCTGGCACTCCCTTGCCGTCGCCATGCGGCCATGAGTGCCCGAAGTTTGTCAACATGTAACGGGCTGTTGCCCAAATCACTTTACGGCAAATATGTCATTCTGAGCTAGCGAAGAATCCCGCATTTACAATACGATGGCAGACCCTTCACTGCGTTCAGGGTGACAAAATCGGTTTGGGCAACAGGCCGGTAAGATTTGACCCCAATGACTAAACATCGACTAAACATCCCTTCTTTTATAAGCTTTGAATGTAACTTCTAAAATTACATAAAGTGTGATAAAAAAGGTTAAAAAAAACATGTTATTTAATACTATGCTACTAAAACTAAATAAGTAAAAAGATATAGCTCCGTAGAAAAATATAAGCAATAAGAGGGGATAAATACTTTTGCGCATAGGAGTAAATTTAATAGAAAAACCAAGTGCCAAGCCAAAAAGTATCGATATTAGCGAATCTATAGTTTTGTTTGAATATAATAACTCGTTTTGAAGAAGATTTTGCACTATATTAGCATGTATCTCAGTAGCTGAAATAATACCAAGAGGTGTCACATTTAAATCCGGAGTAGCAATAGTTTCTACTCCTATCAGCGCTATTTTATTTTTTAAATCTGCATAAGTTATTTTATTTTGTAACAAATCTATAGCCGATAGATATATAAATGTTTTACGTGGTCCATAATAATTGATATAGGTTGAGCCATTTTTAATTATAAACTTATTCAATGCTGTCGCAGTATTCGACATGTAATTTTCGACTATTTTTTCAGCAAAGGCAGGATAAGGTTCTTTTTTCAAGCTTATATGCCTAATAACACCATCGCGGTCAGGGTTCAAATTAATGTAGCCTGCTCCATAAGCAGCCGAAGATAATTCCTTAAAATTTTCTTCGAAAACTACTCTCTTTGTTGAACTATTCAGTTTTTGATCTATAAGAAGATTCGCTATAACGACATTTTTGCCTTTTTTAACGGCTCGAATTAGTTCATTATCTGCGTCCTTCGTTGACTTTCCAATGAACAATATGTTTACACCAATGACTTTTGGCTCTTTTATTGAAATCGCCTCTATAAGCTTCGCTATTTTAGTTCTTGACCATGGCAATAAACCTACTCCGCTTATACTTTTTTCATCAACACCAACAATAATAACATCACTCTTGGAATCTTTTGTGCCTCTTAATTTGAACCTTAAATCTACCATCTTGTTTTCCAACTGTCTAAATAATATAGGCTGTTCAAATATAAGGTTGTTGATAAACAGCAAGACAATGATAGTAACACTTACTATTAAAACCTCATTGAGAGTTATTTTTGTCATCTTTTTTATAATCATTCTCCTCCATTACAACAGCAGCTACCTGGCACACCAAAACTAGATGTAATAAGCTGCTGAATCCAGCCGTTTTCCATTAACACTATATAAGTTGGAACATTGCAATCTATAGATGTTGCTACAATGATATTTCTCCATTCAAATACTTTAAACCATGCTCCACTAACGAGATCATTGCAATAAGCTATTTCCCTAGAGCTTGGATCTTGCACACAACTGCTATTACTATAAATATGACTATTTGCATTGCTTGTGGGATAACAAATATATCGATGTGGTAATTCCCAAAAGCTTCCTAAGCCCGTACTATCTGTCAAGTTAAGCGGATTATTCTCGGTCAGAATAAACGGGTTGAGTTTTTGAGGCACACTTAGTGCATCGACAAAGGAAGGAGTTATGGCAGTCTTATTACAACTTCTTTGTAGTGGGCCGTTTATAGGATGCAATATCGGATCGAACGAAATAAATCTTCCGATTCTCGGATCCATGTAACGGGCACGATAGAAATATAGTCCTATCTCTTTATCCCACTCCCGGCCAGTGAACGTGAAGGTGTTCTTAACTTTGTCACCATGTCTCTTGACCTCACCAAAAGATGAATACGTGTAGCTTTCAACAACCTTCTGTTTTTTGTCCGTCAATGCCGTAATCGATCCGAGACCATCTGCATGATAATAGTAGACCTCTCCTTTTTTCTCAATAGCCAGCGGCTCATCGATGCCTGGTCCGTGGATGTAGCGGGTCATTTCTGTCTTGGTTCTGCCGTCGTCGGTCTTGGTCTGGTATTCAAGGATGATGTCTTCATTATCGTAGACATAGGTATAGGTCTTGGCCTCCTCCCCCTCGCCTCTATCCTCTCCCACGAGGGGAGAGGAAGTATGAGTCACCTTCTTTTCAACCCTTCTCCCGAACGGGTCGTATTTGAAGGTGACGGTCTTATTTTCGTGCCCCTCCTGCTTGACCACTTTGATAAGCCTGTTCTCGTAATCGTAGGCATACGTCCACGTCTCGGCCTTGCCGTCATCATTTATTTCGATCTTCTTGATGAGGTTTCCATTCTTATCGAATTCGTACTGATGCTTACTGTCAGAGGTAAGCTGATTCCCCTGGTTGTAATTGTAAGTATCCTTGGTTCTCGGCCCAGTCAGGCGATTGCCCACAGAATCATAGCTGAAGATTTCGGCCTTATGTTCTCCTCCTTGTTCATGCCCGTCTTCCTTTTCCCTGCCCTGGGGCTTTACCGGTAAAGATTGGAGCAGCCGATAGCCGGCATCATAGCCGTAGGTGTATTTGATGTCCGGCTCGGCCTTGGTGAGTCTGTTGCCGACTTTGTCCAGCGTGTACGTGTAGGAGTTCAAAATCTGGCGGGCCGGGTTTTGGGTGAAAAGGCTCGTCAGGCGACCCGCGTTGTCATATGCATAGCTTGTCGTGACACCGTTCGGATAGGTGAGCTTCGTGCGTCGGCCGAGGCTGTCGTACTGATAGGCGTATGTCCTCCCGCCGCCGTTCACGATGGCTGTGAGCAGACCAGCATTGTCGTAATTATAACTGACGACGGAGCCGTCCGGGTAGGTCGTTTTCTTCTTGTTGCCAAGCGCATTATATTGATAGCCGGCCGTTCTGCTGTTTGCATCGGTGACGCTCGTGACTCTGCCGCTTGCGTCATAGGTCAATGTGTAGGCTATGGCGGCGTTGGCTGCCGTCAGCATGTTTCCCTTTGCGTCATACGTGAAGGACGTCGTAGTGCTGTCGGGATAGGTCTTCTTGAGCAACCGGTTAAGGCCGTCATACGAGTACGTGATAGTATTGCCGTTAGCGTCGGTCTTGGTCGCAGGATTTCCCTTGGCATCGTAGGAGTAAGTGATGCTATTTCCCAAGGGATCAGTTTCTTTAAGCAACCGGCCGAGTGAATCGTACTGATAGCCCGTCATGTTCCCCTTTGCATCCGTGATGGAAGTAAGTTTCTCCCCTCCGCCTCCGCACGATGGGCAGCCTGTGCCTCCATAAGTGTATTGCGTCACGTTGCCCAATGCGTCAGTGACTTTGATTAACTGGCCTTTGGAGTTGTACTCGTAGCGTGTCGTATTCCCGTTTGCGTCGGTCTGGCTTGTCCTGTCGCCGTTCTTGTCATAGGTGAAGCTTGTGACGTTGCCGTTTGGGTCTGTGACCTTGACAAGATGATTCAGACTGTCATAAATATAGGTTGTCGTATTGCCGTTGGCGTCGGTCTGGCTGGTGATGTTGCCGGATGGGTCATAGGTGAATTTGGTCTTCGCGCCGGTCGGATCGGTGATCGAGAAGAGATTATTGTATTGATCGTAGGCATAGCTGGTCGTCTGGCCTGCGGCATTGGTGACAGCCGTGACATTGCCTTTTGAGTCATATTGATACTGTGTGGTCGCGCCGGTCGGGTCTGTCATGGATGTGAGATTGCCTTTTTCATCGTAGGCGTTCGTCGTGGCGTTTCCCTGGGAATCTGTAATGGACGTCACCTGGCCGAAGCTGTTGTAGGTGTAGCTCGTGGTCTGGCCGAGAGCATCGGTCATGGTGAGCATGTTGCCGCTTGCGTCATAAGTGTAGCTCGTGGTGCTCCCGTCCGGGTCGGTCTTGGTGAGCATGTTTTTGTTCTGGTCGTAGGTGTAGCTCGTGCTGTTGCCGTTCGGGTCGGTCTTGCTTGTGAGCGTGCCGGCCTGGGTGTCATAGGTGTACTGCCATGCTCCGCCGTCTTTTTCGGTGAAGGTCGTGGTCTTTGTGGTATCCGTACCGGTAGGATAGCTGATGAGCCTGGTTTTTCCTTCGGGATCGAGGGATGAGGCGACCCTGTGCTTGTCATCATAGGTATAGGTCGTGGCATTGCCGTCGGGGTCGGTCTTGGTGAGCATGTAAGCATTGGCGTCGTAGGTGTAGGCCCATGTTCCGCCGCCAGGGTAGGTGACGCTGGTTAAAGTATTGCTGCTTACGTTAAATGAATTAGTATTCCCGCTTGGGTCAATGATTGATGTGATGTGGCCAACCGAGTTGTAGTTGATTGAGGTGATCCGGTCTGCCGGGTCGGTGATGGCAGTGAGGTTGCCGTTGGTGTAAGCGAACGTCATGGTATTGCCGTTACGATCGACGATGGAAGTAATCT
>CAKKPG010000124.1 GCA_919901555.1 Nitrospiria bacterium
CCGGCCTTGTCTCGCGCAGTGAGCCGGACGTAAAAGGTCCCTTCATAGGGCGGGACAAACGGGGTAAAAACAGTGTTGACGATCGGAATGTCCGACGGAGGCTGAATAATGCTCCAAGCCTCGGGATTTTTTGCATCAGCGTACTCGAGAGTATAGCCTTCAAAGTTCAGGTCCACGGCGGTTCCTCTCAAGGTAACCGCCGTTCCCGCTTTCAAGGCTGTGATGTCTGCCGTAAGGTTCATGAGAGAACCGACGACAACCCATCCGCTCTCAGGACATGCACCGGCCTGGCCGGGGCTCACGGTATAGGCGATATGGTTCCCGCGGGATGAAACGAATCGGTCTGTGTCTGTCAGTTTGTAAGAATTAGTCCTGGGGTCTATAGTCACAGATGCGCCTGTTTCGGAATTCAGCACGTTGATCCCGTTGTCGATACTCCCTAAAATTGATTTCCCGTCAGGCAGCCACTTGAGCAAATCCGAGTAATACGGGCCGATTGGGAATCTCTTCTTATTCCGGGTTTTCACGTCGATTACCATTAAGTCATTGGAGTAAAAAATCGGCCACGACGACCGTTCTTCCACGACGGCTATTTTACTTCCGTCAGGAGACCAGACAATGCCCCTTAGATCCGGATAGCCGTTAGGATAGTTGACTTCATGGAGCACTGATGTTATCCCGGCGATATCAGAAACGTACAGACGAGCCGGACGACTGCCGTTGTCGATAAAAGCAAAGGACTCCCTGTCCGGTGCTACGGCATATTCACCGTCCGTCCACTTGCCGGGAAGCGCCACGTTATTTCCTGCGCCGGCAGCATCGACGAGCCGGTATTCCGTTGTTTCCCACGGTGTAAACGCGATGATCTTTTGATCATTCACCCATGCAAAACGATAGACAGGGCCGCGAACGGTCAGGACCGTCTGTGCGCTGCCGGACATATCGTAAACTCTTATCTGCCCGTCTAAGCCCCCGAATGCGTTCCGGTAATTGTATATGTAAGCGGCCTTCCTTCCATCCGGAGACCACTTGATGGCGCGGATGTCGGGAATAGAAACAGAATAATAATTCACAAAAGTATCGATCAGTGTTTTACCCGTGCCGTCCGATCTTGCGATCCACATCTCAACGGAATTCTTACTGTACACGACGTAGTCGCCGTGGGGAGAAAGCTTGATAGCGTCAATAGTGTCCCACATAAGATAGGAATCGAGCAACGTCAAATTCTTTCCGTCTCCGTCCATCACCCAGAGTTCGGTGGACTCTCTCCATCCGCCTTTATTGTACTTGTTGAGAACGAAGGCGATCTTCGCTCCGTCCGAGGATAGATCGTATTCATTGTAACGATAGTTACGATCAGGATCCGTCTGCCCGCTCCACTCCATCGGGCTTAACCGCGAACTGTCACTGCCGTCAGGAGACATGATGTAGAGGCCCTGCGGATATTCCGGAACGTTATTCATACTGAAGAGCATCCCGCTCTCGTCCGGGAACCACTTCCAATCCCCTCCAAAGCCCCGCGGTGAGCATGTCTTATACAGATAATCCGTACCCAGTGCGTCCGTCAGCGGAGAGCGATTGTTGTCGACAATGACGGACAGACTGCCGAGAACAGTATTTGTCGCCATCGCCAGCCGGATCTGATACCGGCCGTCGGCAACGACCATGCCGTCGTCATTCAGTCCATCCCAGGTCACGGTGTCGCCGGTGGTGTTTTCGAATTCCGGGCCGGAGAACGTCCTGACGCTTTCCCCCTTACTGTTTACCACGACGACCTGCACTGTCTGCGGAGCTTCCAGCCTGAAGAAGAACTCTGTGCCGTCCTTCACTCCGTCGCCGTTTGGGGAGATGTACGGTTCGCTGATCCAGAGGTTTGCATTCTGCACGCCAAGGGTTTTTGCAGCGGTGTTGTTGTTCTCGCTCTGCTCGGTGATCGCATTGTCGGGATCAATGATGATGGTTATTTGATGAACGCCCGTCTTGCCGGTGGCGTCGTAACTGAAGGATGCCGAC
>CAKKPG010000125.1 GCA_919901555.1 Nitrospiria bacterium
CGGGATTCACACCCGCTCGATTGTGCGACATTGCCAAGCCGCAACATAGACCTGGCCCCGAGAAGTTCAGGGTGCAAGGACGCGGCGGCTTCGTGCGTTGGTCGGCCATGTCAACCCCAGTAAATGCCCGTAGGATCACGGTCAAGTTCTGCGAGGATAAGATCAAGGTTCTTCACCGGCGCCAGCCCTTCGTCCTCGTGCCATTTACTGTTGCGGTCACTCCAATAGAGCATCCATGTTTGGACTTTGGGATTGTAGCGTAGCTGCGCGACTGAGGATATAGACCATTCCGGCAGGCTTTTCGTCCATGGCGCGCGATGTTCCCATATCGTCACCGAGTTGCCGCGGAACGTGTACGAGAGCCTGATCTTGTCCGCAACGTGCGGCGGCACCCTCTTTCCAAGGAAGGCGTCCAGCTTCTTTTCGACTAAGTTTTTCGTTGCTGCGGGAAGAGGCATAGACCACTCCACACTCATTTATTCGCCAAACAGGCCCCTACCGGTTACAATACAATGCCTCAATATACATTGCCTGTATGGTAACGGTCAAGGGCCTTAGTGGATCTGTTGGTCCAATACCAAGCAAGATGGCTGTGGTGGTTTGCTCTTGTCCAGATCAGACATGATCAGACCCTTACTGGTTACCATACAAGTGTTGTTTTATTAGCATCTGTATGGTAACAGCCAAAAGGGGTACGGGGCTATGGCGGCCTTAAGAGTCATGCGATGATTTGCCATTACCGAGGTCGGTTACAATCTTCCGAAACTGCTCCAACGCTGCTTCGAAGTCTTCGATGCCCTCAACCTGGGTTACTCCTTCTATTTTTGATCATGCGCGGAAACTGTTGATCTGCCGGTCCTGTTCCCGCGACAGGCCGATCATGGCAACGACAGCGCCGATAAAGCACATAAACATGTCCCATTGCGTGTCCCATGGATCGCCCTGATTGCCCAGAAAGTCGTCCGCTTTCTGGCCAAGGACCACGGCAGCGGCCCATTCAATCAATTCGTACCAGGCGCTCACCGCCATGGCAAAGCAGATCGCAAGGAATGAAGCCACGCGCCGGTTTGACACATACCCGAGGCGGAGGAGGAGCTCCCGCGCCAGGAGAGCGGGCACGAGTCCCTGGAAGAAGTGGCCGATCCTGTCATAGTTGTTGCGGCTGAACTGGAACAGGTCCTGGAGCCAGAACCCGAGGGGAACGTGAGCGTAGGTGTATGCCCCGCCCGTGATCAGGACGATCGCGTGCATAAAGATGAGAAAGTAGAGGAGCGGCGTCAGGGAAAATCGGCGATAGGTCAGGACCAGAATGGGCACCACGATCAGGACCGGAGCCACTTCCATGAACCAGGTGGCTCGATCGTAGGGATTGACGGCAGAGGCAACGAGTAAACCGCTGAGTATGACGAGAAAAATGATCAGGATTCGTTCCCGAGACATCGTTGTCTATTCCTTTTCAGATGTTGCGCGTCAACTCAATCTCTAAGTCAGCCCCACTACGCCATACCCTGTCTGATCACCCGTTTTCCGCGATAAGATTTAAAAGTGAAACAATATAGACCTGACCCCAACGCCCAGGATACACCCCGTTAGAGCAAGGACTTTCTTTT
>CAKKPG010000126.1 GCA_919901555.1 Nitrospiria bacterium
TCCGTGCCTCCGCGTCTCTGCGGTTAAAAAAATGACTTTTTACGAGACCATCAATCATGGCCTGTGGCCATACCACAATTTTGCAATTTGCATTTTGAAATTTGACTTTTGCATTTTCTTTCTGTCTCTTGGTGCCTTCGTGTCTGAATTTTGCTTCCCTTTTGGGTAGAATTTGATTCTTAACGAGGTGAACCTCAGACCATAAAAGAAAATTTACCACGGAGTTGCACGGAGGAGGCGCACGGAAAGAGCAAAAACAATCTTTATAATATGTTTCTCATCATTTCAGTGAGACTCCGTGGCATTTTCCGTGGTAAAAACTTGACTCAAAATTCAAGATGTCAGTCTGTAAAGTACTTTAACTGAGTATCACAGCGGAATGACCGCCTCCCGGTCCTGCTCCCTTAATCCCACCGTATACGAAAGGACGTTCTGCGGGTTCTCGGCGTCGTACATTCCGGCAAAGGGATCGGCAATGAGCAGCTCCCGCGCCCGGGAGACCAGCGTCTTGTCGTCAAGACCGATGTTCTGGAGGTGTATCCCTTCGCGGCCGATGGTGAACACCCGGAACGCGCAGGGATAGGTTACGATGGCGGGGTCTGCAACGTAGGTGATCCTGCCCACGGTCTCCACATGGGACGCGTGGTGGTGCCCCGAAATCACGAGCCGTACATTCGGGAAGCGGTCGAGAAGACCGCGCACTGCCGCATGATTTTTTACCATCCAGAGGGCCCACCCGGGCGTCAGGTCCTGCGGCGTCGTGGGCAGCAGGAGATGATGCAGGGCGATAATGATGAGCCTCTTGTCCCTGTTGGCCGCAAGCTCACGCTCGAGCCAGCGCAGGCCCGCCGGCGCGGCCTCGCCGTAGGGCCTTCCGTCCACGGTGGCGTCGAAGCCGATGAACCGTACGCCCGGCGCGGGATCGAAGGCCCACGATGACCTGCCGGGACGGGGTCCCCTGCCGCTCCATGCCCTGAGGTAGTCGTCTCTCCCGGGCTTCGAACCGGGAGGAGGCGAAACTTCGGCATTCCCGAGGAGGATATAGGAGGGCACGCTGATCTGCTCGAGCCAGGTCTGGAAGACGGTGAGCGATTCCCGGGCATTCGGGCCCGGCTGGATCTGGTCGCCGCCGAAGACGATGAAGTTGAGCTTCGGCAGCCTTCCCACCTGGCGGAGGGCCTCGATGAACAGGGCCACGCTTTTTTCCCGGTACTGCCAGGTGCTTTCGCCGCGCACGTCGAGATGGAGGTCCGCAATGTGCGCAAAGCTGAAGCTCCGGATTTCAACGGCATGGGCGAACGGCAGGAACAGCTCCCCGGAGGCGCACGTGCCCGCAAATCCGATCCCCGCGGCAGCGATACGTTTTAGAAATTCCCGTCTCTCCATGGGCCTCGCCGGGACCGGCGTCTACTTCCCCTTCCTCTTCGCGTCGATCGCGCCCTTGCAGGCCGAGCAGAGAAACCGCGGGATGTCCACGGGATACCGGTGTTCCTCTTTGCCGAAGCCCCAGTCGATGATGTCGACGACGGGAAGGTTTTCGCGGATGGAGTGCTTCATGCACAATCCCATGCCGCAGATGACGCATATCGTCACCGCAGCTTCATCTTTGCCCGACTGCGCGCATTCGTAACATTTCATGGAGCATCTCCTTATTCCCGATAAAATTGGAAGAAAAGGCCTATAGTCAGTTATAAATCAAATTCTTTTCAAAATGGGAAGAATATTTCTACAACGTCTTGATTTTTACCGCAATTTTGCAATTTTCAATTTTCAATTTGCATTTTACAATTCCGGCTTGTCCGGGTTAGGTAAAAGTGACATATTCTCCGGAAGATGTCAAGGGGTGGAAAACAGGAGAGCGGTATCCCGGGAGGCTGCGACGCAACGGCCTCCCACGCATGACCCCTTGGGCCGTGCCTCGGCACACAAAAAACGGCGGCCTTGAGGTGCCGCCGGCATGGATACGGTTTTTTACGGGCTATTGAACGGCAAGACTGCGCCCCATCAATGGCAGTTGGAGCAGGGGGCGTTCTTCTTGGTGACCGTCCCGGGGCGCTGATGTCCCTTGATGTCGTGGCACTGGTTGCAGTGGAGCGTGATGCCGAACTCCCTCCGGTGCTTGAGGTGCGGGAACTTTCCTCCCGCTCCCGTATACTTGTCGTAGGAATGGCACTTGAAGCAGAAGAGCGCCTCCTGCACCTTGACGATCTTGACCTCCTGCTCCTTCTGCTTCGGCTCGGACATGTTCGGCATCATGGTATCACCGCATCCCGCCGCGACAAGCAGGACGGCGGAAGCGCACATCATCGAGAGTCTCTTCATGGCTATCTCTTCCCCTGACCGGCATTTTTCCCGAAGAGACGCTCGTACTCAAGCGGATGCTTGTGCTTCAGCTCTTCCACGCTTATCTTGCCCGTAAGCCACATCCAGTTCATGGGGAACACATCGGACCGCAGGTGTTCATTGTAGAAATGGATGAAGAGAATGAACACGATGGCGAGGAGCGACTCGTCGCTGTGCATGGTGAAGAGCGTGTCCCAGATCCACGGAAGGGACCACGTCGGGAACAGATAGGACGCCGGCACCGGGAACGCCAGGAACAGGCCCGACGTGCCGATGATGACCATGCCCCAGTACACCGCCCAGTAGTCGAACTTCTGCAGGTAGGTGAACTTGCCGAATTTCGGCTTCTCCCTGCTGAGGCCGAGGTAGTACATGAAGTTCTGTATCAGGTCCATGACGTCCTTGGGCATGGGGACGACGGTGAGCCTCAGGTCCTTTTTGCGCCACAGATTGAGCAGGTAAAACTGGTGATAGAGGAACGTGCACAGCATGCCGATGCCGGCGATGCGGTGGATGATCCCGGCGATCCTGGCCCCGCCCCAGATATTGATCCAGGCGCTGGACGGCTCGACGTAGGCATACTTGAGCCCCCAGCCGGTAAAGGCCAGGAGCAAAAAGGTCGTGAACAAACAAATATGCTGTATCCTCGCCGAGAGGTCGAACCTCTCGATCTCCGTTGGAATGGACTTATTCATGGTTACCCCCCTTCCTGAACAGGCGGTCGCGAATGTCCGCATAGACATCCAGGAGCACGTGGATGATGATGAATAGAAACGTTCCCACCGTGAGAATGATGAGGCCGAGCTCGGCATAGTGGGCGACGGGGTGGAGCGGTTTGTGCGTGATCGCGGCCACGAACTTGGTCGTCGCGCCCGGATGGCACTTCCCGCAGGTCTTCAGCTTGTTCGCGCCGGAGACCGGCGACGCCGGATCAGCGGCCTTTCTGATATCATGGGCGCCATGGCAGTCGGAGCACGCCGGCGCGCCGCTGTGGCCGAGCTTCAGTTTTCTGCCGTGGAAGCTTTCTTTATAACGCTCCATGACCAAAGGAGAGAACTTGTATTTCTCGGTCAGGTGCTTTTCCTCATGGCAGGAGCCGCAGGTTTCGACCACATTGAAGTGGTTTACCCGGGAATCCTTGCCCGTCCTGGGCTGGATATAGTGGGGGGAGCCGTGGCAGCTCGTGCATACCGGCCCATCGGAGGATTTCTTGACGATAACATTCTGGCCGTGGACGCTCGCCTTGTATGCCTTGTAGACGTCCCCGTGGCACTGGACCTGGGCACACGCGGCCTGGGCCACGGCGTCTATCTTGCTCTTGGCTGATAGCGCATTTGCCAGGTTCTGCACCGCCGCGTCAACCCTGGCAGCCGGCGCCTGGTGCGGCTGCGAGGTGAAGCCCATGTGGCATTCAACACAGTTGAGGAAGCTGTGGACCGATTTTGAAAACCTGTCCTGATCGATGTTGAGATTTACGATGACGCCCTTCTCCTTCTCCATGCTCCCCTGCATCGCCCCGTGGCACGTGAGGCACGATGCCGCGTCGGGCGCCGCGTGGGCCGCAGGGACGAGGGCCTGGGAGAACATCAGCAGCAAAAATATTGTTAGCTGATTACTCATACTCGCTCCTTTCAGAATTTTGTATTGTCAGCAGGAACCGCTGAGTTGTCGCGGATGTACTTACCCTCTGGTCACGCCAAACAATCCAAAAACATTAGCACATCAGCAAAAATTTGGCAAGCATATTTTCCAAAATTGAAGTTTGAGGGCAAGAGCGGACGCCGGGCGTAAAACGGCGTTTACTTTTCGGGGTAGTGGACCTTTACAAGATAGAGCCCGTGGGCAGGCGCTGTTCTGCCCGCTTTGCTCCGCTCGCATGACTTCAGCATCTCTTCCACGTCGGACGGGCTGAACCGCCCGAGGCCCGTTTCGACGAGCGTGCCCGCGATGTTCCTCGCCATGTGCATGAGGAAGGCGTCCGCCTCAAGGAGGAGCTCCACGAACTCGCCCTTTTTGGCGATCCTGAGGGACCTGAGCGTCCTCACCGGCGTCCGCGCGGCGCACGCCGAACTTCTGAAGGCGGAAAAATCATGCTTCCCCAGGAGCGCGCCGGCGGCCAGACGCATGGCCCTGAGGTTGAGGCGTCGACTGACATGCCAGGCGCAGGTGCGGTAGAGGGCGGACGGCGCGGCACGGTTGAGGATAAGGTAGCGGTATATCTTGCCCGTGGCGCTGTAGCGCGCGTGAAAATCGGGCGCCGCCTCTTCCGACGAGAGCACCCGGATATCAGGGGGCAGGAGGCGGTTCAAGGCGGGCGCAAAGGCTTCGGAGGGCACGCGGCTTGCCGTAGGGAAGCCGGCAGCATGGCCGAGGGCGTGCACCCCGGCGTCGGTCCTGCCCGATGAAACCGTTCTGATGTTTTCACCCGTAAGGGTTTTGATCGCCTGCTCCAGCGTTTCCTGGATGGTCGGCGTGTCACGCCGGGGCGTGACCTGGGACTGCCAGCCGTGGTAGTTCGTGCCGTTGTATTCGAGGATAAGTTTGATGTTTCTTACCATACCGGCATCAGATTGGATCGGTCCCCCATGAGAGGCGATTATCCCATAGAACCTGCAGGAATTCAAGAACTTGTTCCTCCATCGTTGTGCCCGGACCCGGGGCCCAAAAGGCCGGGCTCAACGCGTGCAGCAGGGAGTATGCGTCCCTCATCACCGTTAGGAGAGGAATTTTTATTGTATAATGAGATAAAAGCAGGGAACAATGGAAAACATTTAAAGAAGGAATGAGTTGCTCGACGAGCCTAATAGTAAGTTAAAAATAAAATTCTACCCAAAGTGAAAACAAAATTCAGCCACGAAGGCTCTAAGGCACAAAGTCTGATGAATGCAAAATGCAGAGTGCAAAATGCAAAAGTCAAAATTAAGGGATATAAATCATAGATGAAGTCGTAAAACTAAAAATCCACCGCTGAGGCGCTGAGACGCTGAGAAGAACGTATTGAAATTTAGGAGCTTTTCTCCGTGCCTCCGCGTCTCTGCGGTTAAAAAAATGACTTTTTACGAGACCATCAATCATGGCCAGAAGCCAAAGCCATACCGCAATTTTGTAATTTGCATTTTGAAATTTGACTTATGCATTGCTTTCTTCGTGCCGACCCGTCGACCTGGCATATTTGGTTCCGGCTTGTCCGGGTTAGGATACAAGGAGGATTCCATGACCGGTCGTGAGAAGACGCTTGAGATAGTGAAAAGACTGAAAAAAGAATATACTGGTAAGCCGCTGACCGTGCTCCGCTTCTCCAGCCCCTTTGAACTGCTCGTCGCGACCATGCTCTCAGCGCAGACCACGGACGTGCTCGTGAACAAGGTTACGGAGGGCCTGTTCAAAAAATACCGTACGGTTCAGGCCTATGCGGACACCCCGCCGGAAAGGCTCGCGCAGGACATCCGCTCCGTGAATTTCTTCAACAACAAGGCTAAGAGCATCCAGAAGACCGCGACCTTGCTCCTGGAGAAGTTCAACGGCGCGGTCCCGCAGACCATGGAGGAGCTTACGATGCTGCCGGGAGTGGCGCGCAAGACCGCGAACATCGTCCTCTCCGGCGCCTTCGGCATCGATGAGGGCATCGCCGTGGACACTCATGTGAAGAGGCTCGCGTTCCGGCTCGGGCTCACGAAGCACGAGGACCCCGTGAAGATCGAGCAGGACCTGATGCCCGTTACGCCGCGGAAAGAGTGGGGAAACCTCTCCCACCTTCTTATCTTCCATGGCAGAGCGGTCTGCCAGGCAAAGAAACCGAAGCATCAGGAGTGCGTGCTCTCCGATATCTGCCCGTCGAGAAATATATAGATCATGCACTATGACTGCATCATCATCGGAGCAGGCCGGCGAATGAAAGACCGAAAAGAAGCAAAAGAAACGCTGAAAAAGGCCGTGCTTATCTATGACGGGAACTGTCCGGTTTGCGAAAAGACCGTAGTATGGATAAAGCACAATGCCAAGAGAGGTGCGTTCGAGATGCTCCCCTGCCAGTCGGGATCCATGAAACAGCGATTCCCTTCCATCAAGCGGGCCGTCTGCATGCAGGCCATGCAGCTCGTGCTTCCGGACGGCACGGTCCTTTCGGGTGAGAAGGCCCTGCCGGAAATCCTGAGGAGGCTCAAACAGTACAGTTCGGCCGCGGCCCTTTTCAAACTGCCGGGATCGGAGATCCTTTCCCGGGCCTTTTACCGGTGGTTAGCGGACAGGAGATACCATATTGCCAGGCTGCTTTTCCCGAAAAAAGGAAAATGACATCCGAAACCTTGAATGAGAGGAAACCACTGCGGAGATGCGGGAGATAAAACATACCCCCCGTCCGTCTCCCCTTTTTCACCACCGTTTTTACTTCTGCCTCGAAAAATTCCAACATTTGACAAAAAATTTGCTAAACTATCCATATGCTTACGAATCTCCGAATCCCTGGTCCGATTACGGCTGATCATTTACAGACCCGGGGATCGGAGTTTTTTTATGAAAGGCTCTCACGAGAGTTCTTTACGAGCAGAGAGTGAAAAGGGTTCTGTGCCGCCAGCTCAGGCTTTGATGAGAATCAAGAAAACGAAACGGAGGTAACATAATGTTGATGGCTAAAAAATTCTATTTCACAGCTGCGGTTTTCCTGCTCGTCACTCTGTTTTCCGTGGAGGCGAAAGCTGAGAAAAGAATCGGTGTGCTTTTATGGACTAACGAGGCTCACTATACGGAGGCCAAAAACGGGGTTATGGATCAACTGAAGGAAGCCGGCTTTGGAGAGCCGGCACTGAAGTACACCATTGAAAACGCTGCGGGCAGTAAAGCTAAGTTAGCGGAATTGGTACAAAAATTAGTTGCCGCAAAGTATGATTTGATTATTACCATTGGCACCACTGCCACCATAGCAGCCACTACGGTGATTAAGGACGTGCCGGTAGTCTTCAGCACCGTTTATGATCCCGTAGAAGCAGGAATAGCTAAGGATTGGAAGAGCTCAGGCAACAACACTACCGGCGCCAGCACTAAAATCCCCATGTCAAAGCTCGTGGACATCCTGAAAGAGGTTGTGCCGGTAAAGAGGTTAGCCGTACTCTACACACCTGGTGAAAAAAACTCAGAGGCGCAACTTATTGGACTACAAAAAATTCAGGCACATGCCCGGATCAAGGTGATCCCGATTATTCTGACCAGAAAGGAAGAAGTAGCCCAGACCCTATCAGGGGTCGTACCTACAGCAGAGGCAATGTATCTCACGGGCAGCAGTATTATCGGTGAAACAGTTCCGACAATCGTAGATATCGCGAATAAGGCAAAGGTAGTTACCATAAGCCACCTCGATGACCTGGTGGAGAAGGGCGCGCTTCTGGGGGTATGCGTAAATTCCTATCGTGTAGGCCGTTTGGCGGGAAAGAAGGCAGTACGGATTTTAAAGGGCGCGAAGCCGTCATCTATTCCCATAGAGCCTGAGAAAAAAGTGGATATTATTCTTAACAGGAAGACGGCACAAGCAGGACAGTTTCAGATCCCGGGGTCTTTTATGAGGAAGGTGACAAAAACCATAGAATAGCCTGTGGAGAAAAGCTTGGTTACGGCTAAATGGAGAGATGCCCCATGTTCAGAAGTTATGTAAGAGGAGGAACTATGTATTTAACAATGAAGCCGCCCATAAAAATAATGTTTTTAACCCTCATGTTGATATCATCCTTTTTGACCACAAGCGCCTCGGCGGAGATCAAGTTTGCAATATTACCGCGTCTGAGCCCAACGGAACTGTATATTATGTTCAAACCCCTTGAGGAATATTTGTCCAAGGAGGTGGGTGAAAATGTAAGCATTGTAATCACAAAAGATTTCACCGAATTTGCAAAGATTGTTGAAACGGGCCAGGCGGATTTGGGGTTTGCTAATTCGCTTGTCTATGTACAGATTAAGAAAAATTCAGACATCAAACCGCTTGCGATGGCATCGGAACCCCTCGCGGGTGCTAAATTCCGCGGGATTATTATCGCCAGGAAGGACAGCAATATCAACAGAATTGAAGATCTCAAAGGGAAAAAGCTTTCCTTTGTTGAAGAGACTTCCCTTGCCGGATACATCTTACAAATGCTCTTGCTTCATAACGCAGGGATGGATATTCACAAAGACTTTACGATATTACCCTTTGCGAAAAGACATGACAAGGTCGCCTATTCAGTTTTAATTAAACTTGCCGATGCCGGCGGCATTCGTGAGGATGACTTAGAAAAACTGAAACACCCGGTGGACATCAACCAGTTAAAAATAGTGGCTTATACCGCTTATTTCCCGAATTGGCCTGTCTTTGCCACACCCAGGATCAATAAACATGTGGCAAAAAAAATAAAGGATGCCCTGCTCAAACTCACGCCGAAGGCCCCGCAGTCCGAGAAGATATTAGGAAGTGCAAAGCTTGAAGGTTTTATCACTGTTAAAGATAAGGACTATGACGGGCTGAGAAAAGCCGCAAAAATTGTGGGGGCTTTCTAACGGCAATCCGTTTAGTAAAAGCATCACGCACGATCTACGTTGGTTTCCCGACTTGGTTTATTACATGCTTATCAGACGCCCTTGATAAAGCGCTTATGAAAGCGATACAGTACATTGTCATTAAAAAAGAGAGGTGTCGAATTGTTTGGTAATGCCTTGCGACAAAATATCAGGCTAAGATTCATGACCATTATAGCCGGCATTCTTATCATCAGCACCGTTGTTTTCAGTACGATATTTGCCATAAGCGTTAGAGAGATGCTCAGGCATTCCTTAGGAAGCAAAGGGAACGGTCTTGCATCCTACATAGCCAAACTTAGCATAGACCCGTTGATTATAAAGGACTATCTCCAATTGGATTCTTTGGTAAACGCAGCGAATAAAGACGAAGACATTATCTATATCATCATCCAGGACGCTCATGGAAACATCGTTACGTCTCAATATTCCAGCATTAACTATTGGTCGCCAAGATTTACAGCCATCCTTTCAAAGTTACCGAAAGAGAGCGAGTTGCAGGATATTATCGCAGCGGTCAAAAAGACAGAGGCCGTCACGGAACTCTCTACTCCGATCCTGACAGGCATTGATACTATCGGCAAGGTTACTGTATGCCTGTCGCAACAAAAAATTCACCAAGAGATGATAAAGATCATACTGTTTGTCATTGCACTCAACGTGGGTGTAGCCTTTACGCTTGGATTCGTATTGTTTTTTGCCTCAAAAAAAATAATCTTTACGCCGATTACCGAACTTGCCAATGCCGCCGCCCGGCTCGCAAAAGGAGATCTCTCCACGCACGTGAACGTGAAGACGACGGGAGAGGTGC
>CAKKPG010000127.1 GCA_919901555.1 Nitrospiria bacterium
CCCGCATGCCAGGTGGTGTGGGGGCTGGGGGCTAAACACCCCCGGCTACCCGATTCGTCAATTCGGAATTGACTGCATCAGCGTAATTCACCAAATACTTCTCTGAATCTCTTCTTCCTTTTGGGCCGAGCCCCAAAGGGGCGAGGTCAAGTCAGGCGGATTGACATGATAGGCTGAATCAAAGGGACTTGTCCTCTGAAAATATAATTTTAATAGCCCTGTCTTTTTCAAAAGTTACTGAGAAAAGGGAATCAAATTTAGGACTCTCATGCCACCACCACATCCATATGCGGCCATTTTCCCGCTCCTCTTGGTGAAGGGGTGGCCCTAATATCTTGATAACATCAGTTTTCAGCATTCCAACTTTTATTTCCGGACTGACTTTCCACATTGGACTACTGATTTCAATACGGCTCACCCACAATGAATCTTTCTTCGTGCTATTAATTTCAATAGTAAGTCCCTCCTATAATAAAACAATGCCTGTCTCATTGTCTTTTCTGGATCGAGGTTTTCCTAAAGCGGAAATAACTTCATCAAATTTACTTCCAAGTTTGATGCCTTGAACCGCAGGATCCCACTTCTTCTCTGGCAATTTGGGTTTATTAGCCATTGCAAAGGAAAATGATGCGAGTAATGCCAAGGTTAGTAATGAAATGATAATAGAATTAAGCTTCATTAAGCTTTCTCCTTGACGTCGCTAACCAGTTATTGAGCGGTTAGCATCGTGCATCTACATCTATATGCAAGCATCTACAGGTATATGCATGCATTTACCTGTAGATGACGGTCATGTATATACGGGTATATGCTTTTTCACATCACTAAAGTTATCATTTGGCATATACATGTATATGCTTTTCAAATTGATTTTGACCGTTTTCGCGACCCCGGCGCACTTTAATCATCACGTTTATGCGAGAAGGAACTCCCGGTCCGTCATACGGCCACTCCTTCTTCGGCAATGACCTCAACAATGGGTGAGGAACGCAGCGGGGAATTCTCGAGTTTTTCGCGTGTGAGGATCAGCGGAGAGATTACCGTATAATTATTGAACTCCACTTCCCAGACGATCTCGGATATTTTTTCTTTCAGGGCGCTGTCGAGCGACTCGACCTCGAAAAAAACATCCATGTCGGAGTATTCGTCGGCATCCCCGCGTGCCCGCGAACCGAAGACCGTGAAGTCGAGGAGTTCAACGAGACTTGAAAGCCTGCTTTTTAATTCCCGCGCAATCCTGAAGTCTTCGTTTTTCATAGTCGCTCCCCTTCTACAATGAAGGTACTCTAAAAGAGAGGAAAAGCAAAGTCTCATAGGTTTGGGCTGAACAACGAGAAGCCCAACATCTTTTCTGGCCGAGACTCGACGGGAACAGAAGCAATGCCCGACCAGCGGATCAGCCATTACCATTGTGTCGTGTTTCGCAATGCTCTATCCGACCTACAAACTGCCGGAACTATGATAAGCTCGACCACGGATTGATCACCGCAAGACCAGGATAATCGAAATCCCTGACATTATGTGTCACCAGCCGCAAGTCGTGATGTAACGCGGTCGCCGCAAGAAGACTGTCGATGGTGGGAACAGATCTGCCGACCTCTGCAAGCAGCCGCCCCCATCGGTCGGCCACTGCGAGGTCCACAGAGAGTACCCGTTCATCGAACCATCGCGGAAGCTCATGATCAATCCATAACTGCAACTTGTCACGACGTTTTTTCTCCGACAAGGCCTCGATGCCCTTGCGTATCTCTCCGAGCGTAAGGACGCTTATAAAGAGCGCCTCACCCGGGACCTGCTCAAGCCAGGATATCACCGCCTTGTTCGGATTACGTCGGATCGTTTCCGACACAACGTTCGTATCAAGCAGATAGCTCATGCGACATGGGCCTCGCGCGTGAGCGTTTGTTCGCGCTCGAGATTAAGCTCTACACCGTAAAGCGGTGAGCGGCGCATGAATTTCACGAAGCTCTCTCGCGGATGCTTCAGTCGTTCATACTCCTCACTCGAAATCACGACGGCGCTCGGTTCCCCGTGTACCGTGATACTCTGCGGGCCCTCCTTCGCGGCCTTCTTGATAACCTCACTAAAGCGGGCCTTTGCCGCCTGAAGCTGCCAAGATTTCATCGAAAGCACCTCCCAATATGGTCAGACTGGTCAGAATTAATATTAGCACCTCCCCGTGGACTTGTCAACCTTTTACCTGATTGCAGTTCGTTTGTGTCGACGCTGCAATGTGCTGCGCTCATTTTCGCCCAGTTCTCCGACTCCAGTCTCGTAGGTTGGGCTGAACAACAAGAAGCCCAACATCTTTTCTGTCCGAGATGCGTCGGGCACAGAAGCAATGCCCGACCAGCGGATCAGCCATTACCAATGTGTCGGGTTTCGCGGAGTTTATCCCGAGTACTCTCGGGGTTCTACCCGACCTACAAACGGTAGTCATAATTTATGATTTCAGAGAAAAGCGTGAAAACAGTAGTCTCGCAAAGACGCAAAGTACGCAAAGAGAAGCAATGAGAAACAAGAACGTGAAGCTTGGGTGTTTATCTTAAACCATGAATCACGCATTCCTTTGCGCCCTTTGCGTCTGGTTTGTTCTTGTCAAGTATTTTTTTATAGAGAGCCTTGCTCTCG
>CAKKPG010000128.1:0-17892 GCA_919901555.1 Nitrospiria bacterium
ACTAATTTGTCATTCTGAGAGAAGCGGAGAATCCTGGCGTTTTTATGTAAAAGTTTTTTCTTGCTCTTACTAAAATGTGTTATAATCTTGCCCATGATGCAAGTTTCAGCGGTCATTCAGAAGCACCCCTACCTTCACTATAATGAACAAAAGGCGCTGGAAAGCATTATCCTGCGGGTCGCGTCAACCTTTCCGGTAATAAGCAGAATCATGCTTTACGGGTCAAAGGCAAGGGGAGATTTTGCCGAAGAATCCGATATTGATCTTCTCTTTATCACGGACTATATTCTGCCGAGAGCGGTGAAATTTGAAATATCGGATGCGATCTATGAGGCGGAAGTGGAAAGTGATGTCGTGGTATCGGCGATTTTCGTCAATGCGCGGGATTTTCAGACAAAGAAGTCGCCCTTTTTAGAACGGGTACGGAGAGAGGGGATTGTCCTATGGTCGAGAGAGTAGACAAAGAAGAAGGCCTGCTTCGCGCAAAAGATGAAATGGCGAGGGCTGCGGATGAACTGAAGGCGGCAACGGTGCTGCATGAAGAAGGTTTTTATTTCAAGGGCGTCTCATCCGCCTACTATGCGATTTATCACGCTGCAAAGGCCCTCTTGCTTATCAAGGGCGTCGACCCGAAGAGCCACGAAGGCGTAGAGAGAATGTTCAGTCTTTACTACATAAAGACAAAGGAATTTGATCTCTCGGCGGGGAAGGCCATCGGCAGGCTCATGAAAATGAGAGAAGAAGCGGATTATTATCCGGAGGTCCCCTTTACCCCGGAAGAGTCTCAAGAGGCCATCAAGATGGCAACGGATTTTGTAGATAAGGCAAAGTCATCCTTGACAAACCCGTAAAAAACCCTATCACCGCTGAGACCGCAGAGTAAAACAAATTCAACATTCAAGATTCAAGCCCCGGCATCACCTTCCCCTCCGCGAGGGGATGAGCATGACAAAGGCGAGGAGCGAGCAGGCGTAGGCGAAGACGTCGCCGTATCGGGTATAGAGGGTCTTCCTGTTCCCCGGTGTCAGCGTTTGCGCCAGGTATGTCTCGGTGAAGATGTGTGACTTCTCAAGGACCCTTCCCTTGGCATCGATGAATCCCGACACGCCGGTATTGGCAACCCTGGCCACGGGCACGCGGTTCTCCACGGCGCGGAACACGGCCATGGTGAAGTGCTGGTAGGGGGCGGAGGTCCTGCCGAACCAGGCGTCGTTCGTCATGGTGGTCATCACGCTCGCCCCGCGGTCCACGAACCTTCTTACCAGATCAGGGAAAATGATCTCATAGCAGATGACGGTGCTCAGTTTCACCGGCCTGCCCGCACTCTGCCCATTCTGTATTGTCATGACGGTATATTCGCTCCCGGGCTGGAAATCGCCGATGGCCTGCACCATCTTCTCGACAAAGAACAGAACGCTCTTGAGGGGCACGTACTCGCCGAAGGGCACGAGGTGGAGCTTGTGGTACATGGCCTCAACAGCGCCGCTGCGGGCGATGAAGAACGCCGAGTTGCGAAGGCGGACGACCCGTCCGGGTCTGACCTCGTAGGTGGGGCTTCCGAAGAGGAGCGCCGTTTTGTTCATCCTGACGAACTTCCTGAGGTCAGCCGTGAGCGCGATGTTTTCCTTTCCATTGCCGCCGAAATAGAAGGGCGTGGCCGTCTCCGGCCAGATGACGAGATCCGGCCTGTCCCTGAGGGCTTCCTTGGTGAGCCGCGTGTACGTTGCGATCACGTCCGCCTGGTAGGCGGTGTCCCACTTCCTGTCCTGCTCGATGTTCCCCTGTACGACCGATACTTTGAAGCTCCCCCGGCCCTCGGGCTCGCGGAGCCGCATGAAGCCGTATCCCAGCACTGCTCCGACAACGACCGCCATCATTATGGGGAGGTAGTACTTCTTCCTGTCCAGAAGAAATTCCATAAGGACCGTGTTGATGAAGACGATCAAAAAGGACACACCGTAGACGCCGGTGACGTCCGCCATCTGTATCACGGGCAGCACGGAGTACTGGGAATAGCCCAGGAGCGCCCAGGGAAATCCGCTGAAGACGTAGGTGCGGGCAAGTTCCAGGGCGGTCCAGAGCGCGGGCACGGTCAGGAACATGAGATTGGGATAGTTTCTCCGCAAGGCGACCACGGCCGCGCCGAAGACCGCCGGGTAGAGGGCGAGATAGGCGCAGAGAAGCAGCGTGATCAGGGACGCGGGAAGAAGGGGAATGTGGCCGTAGAAGTAGACGGAGTTCGTGACCCAGTACACCGTCCCGCCGAAGAACATGAGCCCCATGACGGCGCCGAGCCAGAACGCGGTCTTCGGGCTTTCTCCGTAGACGGCGAAAAAAAAGGGAATGAACGCCACCCAGGCGAAGAAATGGAGATCGATGAAGGGGAAGGTTGCGGCGAGGAGGAGACCCGAGCCTGCAGCGAGGCCAAGAGAGCGACTGTTCATGTTATTTCGAAGCCTTCTGTTTCTGCATCCACATCATAAGTCCTTCCTTCATGCCGTTGTTGAGGCCGGGCTCCGCTGCCGCGGCAGGCGGTCGCTGGGCAGGACGTTGCGGCCTGTTTTTCCGGGGGGCCTGGGGAGCAGGCCTCGAGGTTCTCTCCGGGGGCCTGGACCTGGTTGACGGGGGAGCCTTCTCCGCCGTGGGCTGCCGCACTTCCTGCCGGACAAAGAGTGAGACACAGGAGATGGCGTGGCGGTAGATGATCCCGTGTTTCTGGCCGTCCATGATGATAACGTAGCTGTCAAAGGCCTTGATCTTGCCGTGGACCCGCGTCTTGTTCTGGAGGGTAAGGACCACTTGCGTCTGGTCCTGCACGTAGCCGCTCAGCATTCTGTCAAGCAGATTCGATTCCATGGAGCACACCTCATGCAACTAAGTAATTGGAAAATGTACATGGGAAGTATTGAATTTTAAATTGGTTTCTTCCCCGATTTTTTATTTTCCAATTTTCAATCTTCACTTTTCAATCCGCTCTACGCAACATATCTCCTACCGGTTGATCGTGGTAACGGCATGCTTGTAGTATAGAAGCTGCCTCCCGCCTTCCCGGAGCAGGATGGTGAAGTTGTCGTAAGCTTCCACGGCGGCCTTGATCCGCTGGCCGTTGATGAGGAAGAGCGTGAGGAACTGGCTTTCCCTGATGGCCTTGTCGAGGAATTCCTGCTGGATGTTGGGCCTTCCCGGAGGTGAATCCGCCGCAATCGACGGCTGGTCCTGCGCAGGCTCTGCGGCCAATGGGGGCGGGACGGCAAGAATGGGCTGCGGCGCGGCGAGATAGGATATTTCCTGCTTCAAGAGGGTGATCGTCTTCCCGTTTTCCTCGATGTTGATCTCGTACCGGCCGATGTCCTGGATGAACCCTTCGTGCTCGGAGCGGTTCATCTGGCCGATGATGAGTTTTACCCGGTTCTCTTTCGCGTTGGAGAGGAACGACGGTTCGATGGGTTGACTCGTGTCTGGTTTCATTGCCATCCTTGACTTAGGGTAATGATATATGAAATATTCTCCTTTTGCAAGGATTTTCTCTTTGTTCTATTGCCGTGCCGCGAAGGGTCCAGGACAGGAAGTCCGATGAATGCAAAATGCAGAATGCAAAAGGTAAAAGTCAAAATGAAGGAATAGAAGAGGCTGTTGCACAAACCCGATTTTCGTCACCCTGAGCGAAGTGAAGGGTCTCTCAATATATTTGATATTTGGAAATACAAGATTCTTCGCTACGCTCAGAATGACAGACAGGCCCAGAAACCATGGCCAAAGGCCATACCGTCCCGTCATTTTGCAATCTGCATTTTGAAATTTGACTTGTGCATTGCCTTCTCTGTGTCCCGGCGTCTCCCTGGATGCCTTTTTTGTTTGACATTTCAGGGGGTATAATTTATTATCATTCCACTATGTACGAACTCATGATCGAATCGAAATTCGCCGCAGCCCACCAGCTCCGCGGCTATCAGGGCAAATGCGAGAAACTGCACGGCCACAACTGGCGCGTGACCATAGCGGTGACCGCCGAACGCCTCAACGAACAGGGCCTGGCCGTTGATTTTCACGACCTTAAGAAGTCGCTCCGCGAAGTCCTCGACCAGCTCGAACACACCTTCCTGAACGATATTTTCCCCTTCACCCAGATCAACCCGTCGTCGGAGAACCTTGCCAAGTGGATCTACGACACCATGAACAAGAAGATCAACGACGAGAACCTCGAAGTGGCCAGCGTCACCGTGTGGGAATCGGACACGGCGTCGGCGAGTTACTTCGAATAAAAGCCTTAACCCGGACAAGCCGGAACCAAATATGCCACGAAGACGCGAAGGCACGAAGTCTGATGAATGCAAAATGCAGAGTGCAAAATGCAAAAGTCAAAGTGAAGGAATATAAATCATGGCCTGGGGCCATACCGCAATTTTGCAATTTTCAATTTGCATTTTACAATTCCGCTTGCCCGGTCAGGTCATTACCATGGACAAACAGACAGCAGAAAAGATCCTTTCTCTTGCCGCCTCCCTCAAGGCCGCCGCGGCCGAGGTGTTCATTCGCTCTTCCGTTGCCACGGGGATCGAGGTGAAGGACCAGAAGGTCGAGGCCTTTGAGCGCGCCCGTGACCGGGGTGCGGGGCTGCGCGTTCTCACGGGTCGGAAAATGGGTTTTGCCTTCACCACGGACTTTTCCGACCCGGCATTGATGAGGCTGGCGCAGGCAGCAATGACAAATGCCGAAAGTTCCGAACCTGATCCCCTCCAGAGCATCCCCGCGAGGCCTGCCGGGCAATACGGCGACGTCGCCATCTATGATCCCGCCATGGGCCCGGTGAGCGAAGAAGAAAAGATCAAAGGGGTCATGGCCATGGAGCGCGAGGCCTATGCCGTCGACCCGAGGGTCAAGCGCATCCGCAAGGCCTCGGGCAGTTTCTCCCAATCGGAGACGGTGATCATGAATAGCCACGGGGCCGAGGTTTCGTACCGGGGAACGGCGGCCTCGTCGAGCATCGAAGCCGTTGCGGAGGAAAAGGGCGAGTCCCAGGCGGGGTGGGATTTTGATGTGACCCGCTTTTATCACCGGCTCAAGCCGGAAGAGGTGGGACGCAGGGCCGCGCGCAAGGCCCTGAACCTGCTCGGCGCGAAGAGCATCCAATCCGTCAAGGCGCCGGTGATCCTCGAGGCAACCGTGGCCGAGGAATTTCTTTCCATCGTGGCCTCCGGATTTTCCGCGGAGAACGTGCAGAAAAAGAAGTCCCTCCTCGCGGGCAAGCTGGACCGGGAGATCCTTTCCCCCGTTCTGACCATCGTTGACGACGGCCTGCTCGAAGGCGGGCTGGGGACGGCGCCCTGTGACGATGAGCTCGTGCCCGCGAGCAAGAAGATCGTCATCGACAAGGGCAGGCTCGCCATGTACCTCTATAATACCTATACGGCGAGCAAGGACAAGACCCTTTCAACGGGCAACGGGTTCCGCGGCGGGTTCAAAGGCGTCCCCGGCGTGGGAGTGACGAACCTCTCCATCGTGCCGGGCGCATTATCCCTGGAAGAGCTCATCGCCTCCACTTCCCGGGGGCTTTTCGTGACGGAGATCATGGGCGCCCATATGGCGAACCCCATATCAGGCGATTTTTCCGTGGGCGCCACCGGGTTCTGGATCGAGAAGGGGAAGACCGCCTATCCCGTGCGCGAGGTGACGATTGCCGGGAATATCCTGGACCTCATGAAGAACGTCGACGCCGTGGGCAATGACCTCCGGTTCCAGGGCAGGATCGGCAGCCCGTCGCTCCGCGTAAAGGAGCTTTCCATCGGGGGGAAGTGAGGGAACTACAGAATACAGTAGGCAGTAGGCGGTAGACAGCAGACAGCAGGAGCGAAAGTATTACTCCACACTCGTCACTTGCAACTCCGCACGTTCTTCACCCCACACCCTCTTCTCAATCTCCTTCAACAACCCTTCGAACGTGCCGGGATCGATCGCCGAGCACACCACTCCGTTAAATCTGCTTGCGATAACCTTTGCCCAGAGCGGGCTCACAATGTCCACTTTGTTGAATATCACGAGGCGGGGGATGCGGTCCAGGCCGAGCTCCGCCAGGACGGTGTCCACGGACTCCATCTGCTGCTCAAACCGGGGATTGCCGATGTCCACCACGTGAAGGAGCAGGTCCGCGTCCTGCATCTCGTCCAGGGTCGCCCGGAAGGCGCCCAGGAGGTCTTCGGGCAGATCACGAATGAAACCCACGGTATCGGTGATGACCACTTCGCGCTCCCGCGGGAACCGGAGCCTGCGCGTGGCCGTGTCGAGGGTGGCGAAGAGGAGGTCCTCGGCCCGCACCTCGGATTTCGTGAGATTGTTGAACAGGGTGGACTTGCCCGCGTTCGTGTAGCCCACGATGGAGACGATGGGGATGCGGCTTTGGACGCGCTTTTCCCTGCGCTGCTGCCTGCTCCTGCTCAGGGACTTGAGCTCCTTCTCGAGCCTCCTTATTTTGTCACGGGCGCGGCGCATGTCGATCTCAAGCCGTGTTTCTCCGGGGCCCCTGCCGCCGATGCCGCCGGTGAGCCGCGAGAGGGCGGTGGAACGCTCCGAGAGTCTCGGCAGCCGGTACTTGAGCTGGGCAAGCTCCACCTGGACCTTGCCGTCCCTGCTGTGGGCGCGGCGCGCGAAGATATCGAGGATGAGCTGGGTGCGGTCGATGACGCGCATCTCCGTGATGTCTCCGATGGCCTTCACCTGGGACGGGGTGAGGTCCTGGTTGAATACGATGAGGTCCGCGCCGAGCTGTTGGGAGCGGATGATGAGCTCCTTCAGCTTCCCTTCGCCGAGCAGATACTTGGGGTTGATGTCGTGGGGCCGCTGGACCACGGTGTCAAGGACCTGGATATTGTCCGAGCGGGCAAGCTCCTTGAGCTCTTCCACGGATTCCTCCTGCTCGGCCTTGCTCTTCTTGGACGCGCTGACGAGGATGGCCCGGTCCTTTTTCCCCACCTCCACGGCGCTCTGGGCGCGCTCCATCTCCCGTTCCAACTGGGCGATGAAATCGGCGGTATCCAGGTCCACGGCGTGAACGGGTTGGGGAGGCATTACCTCGTAGATTTTCTGCTCCGGGTTCGGCGGGAGCAGGTGGGCGATGGAGATGGTCCCGGGCAGTCCCTGGAGCCGGACGGTCACGGCGGCGATCATGTCCAGCCTGAGGAGCGCCAGGTCCGTAAGGTCTTCCTGGTTCAGGGGCTGGTCCTGCAAATGGGTGTGGATGAGCCGGACGCCCCGGAGGCGTTTGCCGCCGAGACGGTACTCCGAAAGGTCGGGGATAAGGATATCACGATCCGTGCCCACGAGCACATTCCGGATGTTGCCGGCACGGTCGATGATCAGGCCCACCTGCCGCCCGATCTCAGCCGATGCCTCGGCCAGGGCGCGGGCCGCTTCGGGCGTGATGACCATGCCCGGCGGCGTCTTCCTGCGGTAGAGGCGTTCGAGGGCCTTTATCTGTGCCGGCTTGAGGCCGGTTATGTTGCCATGGACCGAGGGGATGGAGGTCTCCTTGTTCCTGAACGGGATATTAGTTCTATTATAACCTGACCCGGGACGAAAAGGAAACAGCGCAGGAATATTCCCCTGCGCTGTAACGAGCCTGTCCTGTGAACAGGGCGGAACAGGATAAGACGTCCGCGGCTACTTCACCAGATAGACGATATCATGCTCCCGGGCGTGGTCCCTGACCTTCAGGCCGACACTCTGGCCTGCCGAGGCCTGGTCGATGTGCTGGTGCTCGAACTCCATGGACTCCACCGTCTCGGTAAAGTCCGTGGTGTGGCCCTTGACATGGATGGTATTGCCCGTTCTGAGCGTGCCCTTGTTGATCTGGATCACCGCCACGCCGAGATGGCTGTAATAATGGGTTATAGTTCCTACCGCTTCTTCATTGGACGCCGGCTCCTCCACGGGAGGCATGCCGCTGGGCGGAGGTCCGGGAGCGACCAGGGGCTTTTTCGGCGGCATTTTTTTCTTCGGCGCGGCCTTTTTGACCGCTTTTTTCCTGGCCGGTTTTTTGGCCGCTTTCCTGACGGTTTTCTTTACCGCTTTTTTGACTTTCTTCTTTACGACTTTTTTCTTCGCTACCACCTTCTTCTTTGCTTTTTTCTTTGCTGCGGGCTGACCTGCCTTTGCCTTGCTCTTGGCTTTTTTAGGCATACAATACCCTCCTTCGCATGAAAGTTTATGGTAACAAACAGTATGACCACACCCGGACCAAAGCTCGCGGGGAACAGCGTCGCATCTCGTTACGATAAGAATAGTGATTCGAAGGCGATTGTCGAAAATAATTGTAGCAAAAAGCGAACAAATTGCAAGCAAAAAAAGTTGGCGAGCCCATGATTTTTGAGGAGAAAACCTCCGGTTTTTGTCCCGCCGGTACGTCACCGTGGTCCGCGAGGAGAGCGTCGTTGCTCCGGACCCGCTCCTCTTTGTCGTTTTTGCCCTGCTCCTGCTTCTTCTCATCCTCCGGACGGGCCGGTCCCGCCGTCCTCAGGGATAGCATGAAGGGATGACAGCCAAAAGGCGGTTTTTTGCGGCATAATTCCTTTGCGGCCGAGCGCTGTATGAGAGTCCTCTTTCGCCGCGGTCCGGGTACGTCCTTTCGAATAAACTTCTGAAAAAAGCGGAAAAACCGTCTATAATAGAGGCGTATGGCCGATGATCAGGATAAAAAGGAGCCGCCCCTGTCCCATCCGAAGCCCGCTGAACAGGAAATCCCCCTCGATACCAGGCTCCTGTCCGAAGCCGTCATTGAACTGAACATCTCCCGCAAGAATGTCGGCATTTACCCTCCCGGCCATATCCAGATCACCAAGAGCATCGACCGGGCATACCAGCTGCTCCAGCGGATGTTCGAAATCCGCCAGGAGATGACGCTCGGCGTGGCCAAGGACACACTCCTCGTGGGACAGGACTACCTTGACCAGAAAAACCCCGTCTACCGGGACTTCGCGCTGTCCCTGAACCAGCAGGGGATCGCCGCAGTCACCTTCATCAAGGGCCTTGGCCGGGAAGAGCTCGTGGGGTTTCACCGCATTCTCTCGACGAAACCCGAGGACATCCGGGCCTCAGGCGGCATTGAAAAGGTCATGGCCGATGGGGCCATACCCCATATTAGAATCCAGGCCATTGACTACGCCGGCTTCCACCTCACCGAGGAGCGGGAGATCTTCCGGCCCTCGGGCAGGGTGGCGGAAAGATCAGGCTCCGGCGTGTGGCAGGATTTCGTCTCCCACCTCGTTACCGGCGGCCTCTCTTCCCCGGGTGAGGGCATGTCCCTCAAAGATGTAGCCCGAATAGACCCGGAAGACCTTGCCCGTCTCCTGAATGAGCGCAAGATCGATTCGAGCGCGGCGCTCCAGAGCTACGATCATATCATCTCCGAGCATGTGCGGGTGATGGCGGAAAAGAAGGCGCTGACGCAAGAACAGTCCGACACCCTGTCAAACCTGAACTCGCTGATCAAAGACCTGAGCCCGGAGCTCAGGAAACAGTTCCTCTCCGTCGCCTTTCGCCGCGTGGCGCCCCATGCCGCTTCCCCGACGGCAGAGGACCTCCTGGGCGGATTTCCCGATAATATGGTTATCGATATGCTCCACCAGGCGAATGCCGAGGGCCGGGAGATCTCCCCGACCCTTACGGGGCTGCTGCAGAAGCTGACCCAGGCCCGCGAGTCGGCCCCTGCGGGCCTGCACGCGGACCGCGGCGAGCCCTCCCAGGGAGAGGCGGCCCAGGTCATTTCGCCGGAGCACATGGACAAGCTCTTCGACCGGGAAAAATATGAGACCTACGTTTCTCCCGATTACGATGCCATGCTCAAACACCTCGCCGCCGAGCCCGGGGCCGTGTTTGAGCAGTTTCCCGTGGAAGAGGCCCTCCTGACGCTGGAAGACGACTACCTGGACTTTCAGATCGGCCGGGCGCTCCTCGCCTTCATGGAAGAGGACATGGATGAGGAGGATTACCGGGAATTCTCCCGAAAGCTTGTGGCCGTCGTGCCGGACCTTCTCAAAACAGGCAATTTCACGCTCCTTCTGGACATCTTTGAAACGCTCCGCCGCCATGGCCGGGAGAAACCTTCCGAGGGCCTGCGCGCCGCGGCCGGGGAGTCCCTCCATATATTCTCCGACGCCGGGTTCATAACGAGCGCCGTGTCCTCCTTTGACAGGTGGGCAAAGACAAAGGGGAAGGAAGGGGCGGGTTTTCTCCTTGCCGTCGGCCCTGCTGCCGTTCCGGGGCTCCTGGACCTCTTTGCCGTGGATGAGACCCCCGGCGGAAGGAAGATCCTCTTCGACCTCCTGTGCAACTTCGGGCAGCCGGCGTTGAACGAGACGTACAAGCGGCTGCGCGACCACCGGCCGTACTACGTACGGAACCTCCTCATGCTCATCCGGTGGGCCGGTAACCAGATGTCGGCCGGCCATATAAAGCCGCTGCTCCAGCATCCCGAGCTCAAGGTGAGGATGGAGGCTCTGGCCGCTCTGCTCCGGTTCAAGGACGCTTCAGCCATTCCGCTGCTCCGGGAAGCGCTGGCATCAAAGGACCCCGACGTGTCGTCCCAGGCCGTTTTCTTTGCGGGCCAGTACCGCGTCTCCGCCGTCCTGGAAGACCTGGCGGGAATGATAAAAAAAGTCATCCTCTTCGAAGCGGACTACACCGTGAACGAGGAGATCATCAAGGCCCTCGGCGAGATCGGAGACGCCCGGGCGGTCCCGGAACTGGAAAAGCTGGCGCGCGCGTCTCTGACGCTCTATCCCCAGAGCCTCGCGCGGATGAAGACCACGCTGTTCGAGTCCCTCGGCCGCTACCCCCGGCAGAGCGTTGCCGGCCTGCTCAAGCTCGGCGAGCGGTCCGACGATGACCGCATCAAGCGGGCCTGCAGGAAACTGATGGAGAAGAAATGAGAACACAATGTGGAATTCGGAATGCGGAATGCGGAATAATGGAGCATGTCCGTTCGGATCGACTTCAGACCAAGGAGCGACACGGCTGCCATTGTACGACGCGCCGCTCATGGACGTGAGAGGATGGAATTCGAGTGATGACGGAACCTGATTTCCATGAAGAGTTGTCCCGGGTGATCGCGCAGCTCGTGGCCGCGGTGATGAACACGAGCCTCTATTCGCCCTCCCATCCCCAGGTGATGCAGTACATCGACAAGGCCTACGGCGTGCTCACGGAACTGCTCGCCCGGAAGCCCGAGATCACGGTCCTGCTCATCGGCGACGACCTTGTGGCGGACAACCGGCCCCTCCCGTCCAGCGGGGTCTACGTGGCGAACTTCACGCGCATTCTCCATAAAAAAGCGGTTGAACGCATGACCTTTACGGCCGGCGTCTCGCGCCGGGAGATCCAGGGCCTCATCCGGGACCTCGCCTCCCAGGATGCTGTTTCGGTGCACTCCACGGCCTGCATAAAACTGGGAAAGGTGGAAATCAGGGTCAAGGAAGATGCGGATCAGCTCGTGAAGCCCGCCTCGGACGTTTCACCGGAGACGCTCAAGGCGCTGCTTGCGCTCACCGCCACGGAGCTCGATGAGCTGAAAGACCTCTACCTCCGCATCAAGAAGCACAAACAGCTCGACGTGCGGGGCGTGGACGAAATCGTCAAGGGGTTCGTCAAGGGGTTCCGGCAGGAGATCAACCCGTTGAGCCTCCTGGCGTCCATCAAGTCCTCCGACGAGTACACCTTCACCCACGTGGCGAACGTGGGCATCCTCACCATGAGCCAGGCCGAGACGCTCGGGTTCAAGGGAGAACAGCTGCACCAGATCGGCGTCGCCTCGCTGCTCCATGACGTGGGCAAGCTTTTCATCCCCGACGAGATCCTGAACAAGACGAGTGCGCTGACGCCGGAGGAGCGCAAGGTCATCGAGACCCACACGGTGAAGGGCGCGCGGTATCTCATGGGGCTCGACGGCATTCCGAAAGTCGCCGTTCTCGCCGCGCTGGAGCATCATCTCAAGTTCGACGGGAGCGGCTATCCTTCCATCAAGGGAGGGTGGAAGCCGAATATCGTGAGCCAGATGATCAGCGTAGCCGATGTCTTCGACGCCATGCGGAGCCGGAGGTCCTACCAGGAGCCGCAGCCCATGGAAAAGATCGAGTCGATTCTCCGAAAGGGGGGAGGCAAGTCCTTCAATCCCCTGCTGGTGGAGCATTTTCTGAAATTGATAAAGCGGTGACCATGAGAAAGATACTCGTTATCGACGATGACCCCCTGACCCGCCACATTCTCGAGGATATCCTTGTGCCGGGAGACTACACCGTGGGGGTTGCCGGGGACGGCGAGGAAGGTCTGAAAAAGCTCAAGACCGGCGGGTATGATCTCGTGATCACCGACGTCCTCATGCCGGGCATGGACGGCTTCCGGCTGCTCCGGGAGATCCGGAAGGACGATGTCCTCAAGTATATCCCGGTAATTTTCTACACCGGCACCTACCTCGACCGGGAAGACGAGGCGCTCGCCCGCGGGCTCGGCGTGTCCCGGTACCTCATCAAACCCCTTACGCCGGGTGAGCTCGTGAAGGCGGTCCAGGAAGTACTCCGAGACGAGGAAGAAAAAAAGCCCCCGTCGCCCGCGCCGGCCGCCATGGAAGAGCCCGCATTCCTCAAACTGTATAATGAACGGCTCGTGAACAAATTGAAGACCACCCTTGTTGACAGCGAGCGCGCGAGGATATACCTTGAACACGTCATGGAGAGCATGGGAGACGGCATGGTCGTCATCGACCGGGACCATACCGTCGTCCAGGCAAACTCCGCAGCGGCGGCTTCCTTGGGCGTGGAAAAGCAGGAGATGACCGGCAGAAAATGCTACGAAGTCATCCACCGGGAAGAGGCGCCCTGCCGGTCGCAGCACGTCATCTGCCCCATGCCGGCAGTGTTCGATCGGGGCGAGACCGTCAAAGTGCTCCATACCCACGGAGATACCGCAAAAAATGAGCGGTACATGGAGATCACGGCCTCGCCGCTGAAGGACCGGAGCGGCGAGACCTTTGCCATGGTCGAGACGTACCGGGACATCATGGAGAAAAAGGTTGATGATGCGCTCGTGAACCTCGTGAAGAAGCTGAATGACGCCCAGACCCACCTCAAATACATGGCCGACACCGATGAGCTCACGGGGCTCAAAAACCGCCGTTCCATCATGGAGCGCCTGGAGGAGGAGTTCCAGCGCGCGAAACGGTCACACCGTCCCCTGTCGCTCATTATGCTCGACATCGACCACTTCAAAGGCATCAACGACGCCCACGGCCACCTTTTCGGTGATTTCGTGCTCAAAATGATCGCCCTCCGGATAAAAGACAGCCTGCGGAAACACGACATTCTCGGCCGCGTCGGCGGCGAGGAATTCCTCATTGTCGCGCCCGACTCGGGGGCCGAAGAATCGGTCCATGTCGCGGAACGGGTCAGGCGAAGCATTTCCACCAAGCCCATCGGCGATAAAACCGCCGAGGTGAGCACGACCCTGAGCGCGGGTGTCACCGTGATGACGGCGCAGGATGCAACCGCTGACGCGATCTTTTCGCGGGCCGATGCGGCGCTCTACAAGGCCAAGGACGAGGGGAGAAACCGGGTGGCCTTGTTGTAGCGTGCGAGGAATACACTCTCTTTTCGATCGGAGGAACAGTGATGAAGTCATCGAACGTATCGTTCTTTGCTCAACTCCTGATGTGCGCGATGTGCGCAGCATGGGCGATCTCTTTTTCCTCATGCGCCAAGAAGGCTGATGTGACGGGATCCGGCCGTTCTGTTGACAGGGGAATAAAGGCCGAGTTCGCAGAAGGAATGGCCGCGCCGTCGAGTCCCGGCTTGCCGGAAACGCTGAAGAAAGAAACATATGTCGAAAGGAAAGCCGCCGAGGGAATGCCTGCGAAAGCCCGTTCCGAGTCAGGCCTGCGCGCGGGCTACGCCGACGACAACAAGCAGTTCAATTATTTTGTCGGCTTTCTGAGGAAATATGAATCCCTTGTTCAGCATCACCCCATCAACATCAACGAACGAATCATCCTGAACGTACAGGACCGGGACGGAAAGCCGGTCCCGAACGCCGACGTGGCGATTTCCGCCAATGGCAAGCCTCTTTCTTCGGGAAGGACCTACTCGGACGGCTCGTTCCTCTTCTTTCCCTCGGAATATCCCGAGAGCATTCACCGTTTCAAAGCTGTGGTGACCTCTCTGCAGAAGAAAAAGGAAGTTGCTATCGACCGGCAGGGCAACAGGGACGTCGAGATAAAACTCGAGCTGCCAAGGAGCATGCCGGCGCCCATTCCCCTGGACATACTCTTCATACTCGATACCACCGGAAGCATGGGAGAGGAAATAGCAAGGCTCAGACAGACCATAGAGCTCATCAACCTCAACCTCACCTCGCTGACATCCAGACCGCACGTGCGTTTCGGGATGGTGCTGTACCGGGACAGAGGCGACAAGTATGTAACGGAAACCACTCCCTTGACCGATAATCTTGATGAGTTCCGGAAGAAGTTGAACACGGTCACTGCCGACGGCGGCGGTGACGGACCCGAGGACCTGCAGTCCGCCCTCAAAGAGGCCGTCCGGAATATCGACTGGAGCAATAAGGGAATACGGCTTGCCTTTGTGATTACCGATGCGCCGCCGCATCTGTATTATGATCAGAAGTATACGTACGCCGATGCCGCTGCTGATGCGAAACAACAAGGACTTAAAATCTTTACCGTAGGGACAGGCGGACTTGATCTCATGGGTGAATATATTCTGCGGCAGATTTCCCAGTACACCTACGGGCGGTATATCTTTTTGACGTATGGAGAAAAGGGTGAGAGTGAAGGCGGAAGAGAAGGAAGCGTGAGCCACCATACGGGAAGCAATTTTCAGACGGACAAACTCGAATCGATCATCATCAGGTTTGCAAAGCAGGAACTGAGCAATGTTACCAGCGGCGCCGCGGAAGAAGATGAGGACTACTTTACCGCAGACAAACGGGACGATGAGGCCCGGGATGTTACGCTCCAGAAGCTGTTCGACATGGCGATTTCCCAACTGGTGGATTATTCCAGCATCGCCATACCGCAGAGCACGACAACGGCCGTGTTTCCCCTCTCCGGCAAAGACGAATCATTGTCCGTGAGCGCCGAATATTTCGGCGAACAGCTCGGCCTGTCACTGAGCAGGAACAAGACGTTTAAAATGGTTGAACGGAAGGACCTGCAGGCCATCCTGGAGGAAATGAAATTGCATATGACCGGCCTCGTTTCCGAGCAGGATGCCGCAAAGACCGGGAAAATGCTGGGCGCAAAAATGGTCGTCACCGGGAACCTTTATAGGGACAATAAAAAGTATGAATTATTCCTGAAGCTCATCCGCGTGGAGTCGGCGGAAGTGTTATCGGTAACGAAGACGCTCATCAATAAGGATCTGGGGCTGACACAATAGGGCCGTTGGTGTGACGGTTCGAGATGGGTGAGGAAGGGGAATCGGCGCATTCGCAATGAGACGGAAGTCATGAACACGGCGCATTTATCAACCAGCAGGAAAGGAAAAATATTTTGAGGAACAGGTTGAAGCGTTTCCTAACTCTAACGGCATTCTTCATCGCCGTTTCCTGTCTTGCGATCATTTCAACGTCAGCCTATTCCGAAACCTGCGAGAGCGTTGTTCACGCGCTCAACCAGCGGCTTTCATCCGGGATCAACGAACAGGAACTGGTCCTCATTCTCAAAACCCTGAACAGCACCGCCCATAAAAGGCTTCCGTCCAAATTCGTCACCAAAAAGCAGGCCATGGCCGCAGGCTGGAAGCCGGGCAAGAACCTGTGGTCTGTTGTGGCCCTGAAGGGGAAGAGCATCGGCGGAGACACGTTCGACAATCGGGAAGGCAGATTGCCGGAGAAACACCGGCGCGAGGCGGACCTGGATTACCACGGAGGCCGCCGGGGAAGCAAGCGTCTCGTATTTTCCGATGACGGGACGCGCATGGTCACGGTGGACCATTACCAGACGTTTACGGAGGCGCCGGCATGTCGATAGGGAAGAGACACTACACCCTGAACGGGCAGAGCATACACTCTCTCGATGATTTCTACGATGAGATCAGCCGTCAGCTTTCCCTGCCCGCATACTTTGGACGCAATCTCGACGCGTTGTGGGACGTCCTTTCAACGGACGTCGAGGGCCCCGTCGAGATCTTCTGGCGGAACGCCCGGGCGTCCAAACAGGCCCTGGGAGAGGATTTCGAAAAGGTCCTGAAGGTTTTAAAAGAGCTTGAAGGGGAACGGGAGGATTTCAAAGTGATCCTTCAGTGAATCAGGGAACAGGCCTCATCGACCTTGCTTGCATCGGCAGTCCATGGAGCCCATGAGACGGCAACCGTGTCGTTTTATCTTCCCCCCTCCAACCGCGGCCCGGTCAGGGATAATTTCTCTTCACACCGTCTTCCGAGCCAATTCCATCCTTTCGATCTATTTCGCGACTGCTCAGGTCGTTCACAGCATCTTCGACCCCTTCTTCTCGACGAAAAATTCGGGAGAGGGCGCCGGGCTCGGGCTTGCCATCGCCTATGGGGTCGTTAAGCAGCACAACGGGTATATTACCGTTGAAAGTGAAGTGGGAAAAGGGTCCACATTCAGCGTCTATCTGCCGCTCATGTGAGTAGAGGAGTTCGTCGTCCCGCCGCGGCCCTGCGCTTCTGCTCTCTTCTCCAGCTCACCCCCTTACTTTTTGTTACACCGGACTCTCAAAAAACAAATAGAGGCTTTTTGATGGTTATAATTAGAATTTGACCGAGAGAGGATTGCGTGTTATAGATTATTCAAAGTGATGGAGTGGACCACGATTCCCGAAAAGCCAAGCCCTCTGTGAAGAGGATGCGGAAAGCGGCGGATCTTAAAAGAAGATGGCCGAGCTGCCGAAGGAAAAAGCCTTTGGTGCGCTCGGCTTTTTTATTTTGACCAGGCAGAAGGTCAAGGGAAACGTGGATAACATTCTGAACGAGCGGATCAACAAAAGGAGGTACCTACCTATGAACATGGCGATTACCGTAAGTCAGGTGTTGCGATCCAAGGGGCATGGCTTCTTTGCCATCAGCCCTCAGGCAACGGCCTACGAGGCCCTGGAGATCATGGCGGACCGGGACGTGGGCGCGCTCCTGGTCATTGACGAGGGGAAGCTGGTCGGCATCTTTTCCGAACGGGATTACGCCCGCAAGGTGATCCTGAAGGGAAAATCGTCGAAGAGCACGACGGTGGCGGAACTGATGAGCAGCCCGCCCATCTGCGCGGGGCCGGAGTTGACCCTTCAGGACTGCATGGTGCTGATGACGAGCAACCACATCCGCCATCTGCCGGTCCTGGACAAGGGGCTCCTCACCGGGGTCGTGAGCATCGGCGACGTGGTGCAGGCGGTCATCTCTGAGCAGGAAACCACGATCCAGACGCTCGAGAACTATATTACGGGCAATGAGTACGGGGCGAGAATAGCCGTTTCATAAGGGTTGCGCCGCAGCGGGAAACGAGCGGAAAAAGGTCATTGTTCCCGTTTACCATGAATAGACGAGTTCCGCCTCCACCTGGTCGTTCATGGCGTACCGTCCGAAAAGGGAAAGCGGCGGGCCGGTGAAGAACACCACGGTCGCGCCCGCCTTCCAGAAATCGGTGAACGTGGAGGAGGCTTTTGCCGTGGTCATGTGCGACCCGTGCTCGGGGTTGTACGCGACAGCGAGGTTTGTCTCCGCCTTCTGTTTCATCCAGCCCACCTTGAGATTCGCCCAGAGAATGGTCTCGATCTTCCGCTCATAGAGGGCATCAATCCTGTCGAAAATCACCGTCTGCTGAGCCTGCATGGTAACGAGTCCGTCTTCGAAGAGCCGATAGTCTGCGCCGATGCCATAATCTACT
>CAKKPG010000128.1:17992-21055 GCA_919901555.1 Nitrospiria bacterium
TTTTTTCTTATCTTTTTGCGAAACACGATTTAAACTATCGACAATCTTTTGTCGATGTTATAGGGTTAGCGGACCAGACTATAACCACTCTATGTCAATAAGATTCCGGACGTGTTTGAACTCGGGGTCACCGGTGACAATGACGGCATTTTCCCGAAGGGCTGTGGCTGCGGCGAAGCAGTCCGCGAAGGAGAGGGGGTGGCGGGCCTTGATTTTCGATGCCTCAATGACGTGCTCGAATGAGTTGGAGCGAACGATGATCGGCAGGCTGGGAAGTATGACGTCGAGGAAAGCGTCCGCCTGCTCCATGCTCCGTTCCCGGGCCAGGATATAATAGGTTTCTCCGACGTTGACATCATTCATCAGTAACGGGTTGTCTGCTGAAGACAGGAGGTCTTTGACCCTCTGCCAGTTATTTTCTTTTTTGAGATAGGCGAGCAGGGCGAACGAATCGAGCAGTCTTTTTTTCTTCACGCTCCCGTTCCTCCTTTCTCTCTCTCAGGAGAGCCCCTGTCAAGGAGGAGCCTTTCTCATACGCGCCGCAAAAGGTCGCTGCGGGGTCATCCGGCAGCGGTATCACTTCAAGGCGGTCTTCCGCCAGCGTTACCAGCACCTTCTGCCTGGCCTTGATGGAAAGAGCGTCCCGCAGCTCTTTCGGAATCACGATCTGCCCTTTCGACGACATGGTGGTTATGGACATGGTTTTACCTCCACAATTCAGTCCTACTAATTATAGAACAGTATAACTAAATTGTGAGGGTGTGTCAACCAAACTTTATGTTTCCCACATCACACACAGCATCACTTCCCCGTCCGCTCCAGGGACCGCTGGGTGAAAAGGTCATCCGGGAACCTGGTATGGTACTGGACCTTGTCGATCGTGAACTCCGTCCGGTGGTTCGTTTTCCTGTTCTCCATCTCGGTCCGATGCGGGGTGGGCAGCCCGTCGATCATCCGGACGTCAGTGAAGGTCCCGCTGCGATAAATGTCCTTGTCCTGATAATATTCGATCTTGAGATGGATCCAGAGGTCCTTTGCCACGTTTACCGGCGTCGCCGGCCACTCTGCTAGTTCCTGCCTTCCCTTGGCCGTAATGCTATAGATCTTTTTATCAGGCCGCTTGTCCTGGGACTGGCGGTCATGAGTGATGAGATCATCCTTTTCGAGACGGTCGAGGGTGGAGTGTATTTAGCCGTAGCTCAGGATCCGGAAGTCTCCCACCTTCTCGTCGTAGCTGCTCTTGAGTTCATAGCCATGCGGGTCCTTTTCTGCAGAGGGAAAGCGGCGGGCAGTCGAAGAACAAGGGATGCGAGAAGGTCATGGAGCGGACGGCAGAAATTTCGGCGAAAACGGCAACGCTGCGTCCCCGGGCAAGCTTTTCCTCCCTTCCGGACAGGGAAAAAATGTCCGGAAGGGAGGGGTGTGGTCAACCATAGAGGCTTTTACCGGTAGAAATCCCGGCGTTTCCTGAACCCTGGTTCATGTTACGGGTGCAGGAGATCGCGGGTATTTTCAGTGATCGCATTGCCTCGCCTGAAGTTATGATAGATGTCTGAACATTCGCCGGGCAGCGGGTTTCCGTTGGAGTCTCCGCAAAAGCGGATCTGGGACGCCCAGGTGGGGCCGAACTTTGCCTCGGCGGCACGGGGATGGAGCACGTGATGGAGTGTCTGGCTCGTTGCCCAGTATACCGGCGTGCGGCCCGCGGGGTCCGGGGCGTTGCGGAACGTGATCAGACCCTGGAAACGCGATTGGGGCTGCCCCGCATGAGCGCTGCCGAGAACTGCAAAGAGAACAAGACAAGCCGTAACAACAACATATTTATGCATACTTCTTTTCCTCCCTTCAATATAATAGATAGATTTCGTCCGGCACATAATTCGGGGAACAGTGAGCTCATTGTTCCCGTAAATCGCTGTCCAACGATAATTAAAGAATATAGTGGCTCCTCGGCTCTTTGTCAAGGTTGGTCGATGAATAAAATGGCTACTTTTTTACTACCGGGGAGGAGTTTTGGGCATACGGCAGAACATTGCGTAACAAGAGAGTGAAACCGTCTGTCCCGCCTGACACGCATCATGACAACACATCCGAAGCATGAGGGAACTGTTGCAGTAGTTGAGCGCTCTCCTGAGCTTTCCGTGGTCAGCAGTATGCTATACCGCTCTGTGTATTGCCTCATTACACGGGACATGCAGGGCTGTATTGCAACAAGGCTGTCAATGTCTATCTCGCCATATCTGGTCTTTCCAACAAGCTTCTTTCATATTCCATTAAAGACACCTCCCCTTTCTTTATAGTATCCTTAAGCTCAAGAGTATGCCGATCATAACTATTGCACCTGCCACATAGAGCTTAAATGCCTTATGTGAAAATTTGCTTACAATCCTTTTGCCGATCAGGGTGCCGGCAAAGGCAGAGGCAGTTGTTATCAGAAGGAGCGTGATATTGTCAGTGAGGATCTCCCTGTTGTAAAATATATAAATAGGTATCCTTGTAATGTCAACGATAGATGCAATCACTGCTGCCGTAACAATAAAGGTCTCCTTTGGGATATTGTAATTCAAGAGATAGGCGCTGCGTATTGCGCCCTGGTTGCCGACAAATCCTCCAAGAAGTCCTGATAGAAATCCGCCAATAAAGTCTATCTTTTTCGGAAGGCGTATTTGTTCGGCAGAAGGCAAAACCTCCTTCAGGCCGAGGAATATCAGGACAATGCCGAGGATGACCTTTACGGCAGCAGAGTCTATGCTCCCCTGAAGATAGGCGCCGATAAACGCGCCGACCAGCGTCAGCATACCGAATCTCTTTAATATCTCTAAATTGAGATTCTCTTTAAAGAGCGAGAGCTTCAGCAGGTTATTTGAAAGGTGCACTACTGCAACAATCAGGATGGCGACCTTTACATCGTAAAATAACAGAAAGACAGGCAAAAGTATCGTGCCGAGGCCAAACCCTGTCATCAGGGTAAAGCCTGCTGCCAGAAAGGCCGCAAGGATGGGAAGGAGCATACTTAGATCAATCATGTCATCACCTCATTAATAAGTTCTTTCATCTTTTCCT
>CAKKPG010000129.1:0-1387 GCA_919901555.1 Nitrospiria bacterium
CCCCTTGCCGGTCCTGCGATTATAAAAGGTGTATACGTGCTTGCCGTAGTCATGGAAGACAAGGTTTCCCTTGCCGAACGTGCAGCCGGTGATGAACTGGACGGCATCGGCGGCACAGGAGTCGTTCTCCACTATGGCGACAAGCTCTTCGTCATGGGGCCGGTCGGTCTTGAGCTCCCGGAGCGCGGTCTTTGCCACGCGGTACCCCAGGGCAAGCCCGGGGCAGAGATGGCCGTGGAACTGGACCGTATCCTTCAGGTCTTCGTCGAAGTTGTTCTGCATAGCCTCCCCCTCAATTTCGGATTGTTGATTGCGAATTTCGAATTCATTAATCCGCACTCCGCAATTGTTTTCACTTTCTCAGCACCAGCTTCGCCGCGAGGATCGCCCTGGCCCGCTTGAGATGGCTCTTGACGGACTCGTTGTCGTCGATTGCACGGTATATTTCCTTTGCGATCTCCTCTTCCCCTGCTTCGCTCGCCTTTTGCGCCCATTCCCGGTAGCTCTCGGCATGGGTGTCGCCGTGTTCGATCCAGTGCTCCAGCATGGCCTGCAGTTTGCGCAGGGACTCAGCCTCCTCGTGCGGATGTTCGTGCCCGTGTCCATGGGCGTGAGCATGCTGCCCCTTGTGGGTGTCGTGCATGGTCCCTCCATTGCTGTGATAATGCCCGAAGTGTCCGTGCCGGTGCACGTGGGCCGTATTGCCGTGGTAGTGCGCGTGCTCGTGGATCAGGTTCACCCGGAGAAGAAGTTCTTCATTATTAATAATATCCCCGAAGGCCCCGTCTGCCGCCAGGGTATGCTCTTCCGAAAACACCATCGCCCGGTCGGCGATATCGCCGGCTATCGAGAGATCGTGCGTGGCCGAGATGATGGTCTTGCCCTTCCGGTGGAGTTCTTCCAGCAGTTCGATGAGCCAGACCTGCGTCCGCGGATCCAGGCCGTTCGTGGGCTCGTCGAGCAAAAGCACCTCGGGGTCCACGGCGAGGCTCGACGCAATGGCGACTTTTTTCTTCTGGCCGTCGGAGAGCCGGTGCGGCGGCCGGTCGCGCAGGTCCTGGATGCGCAGCGACTCGAGCAGGTCCTCCACGGAGTCCCTGATCCGGTCAGGGGGGAACCCGAGCTGCAGCGGCCCGAAGGCAATATCATCCCACACGGTCGGGGAAAAGAGCTGCACGTCCGGGTTCTGAAACACGAAGCCCACCTTCTGCCTGAACTCCCGGGAAAAGGCCCTGTCTTCCAGAGCCGCTTCGGACAGCGGCCTGCCGAAGACATGGATCGTCCCCGCCTGCGGGAAGATCAGCCCGTCGAGCAGGGCAAGGAGCGTGGACTTGCCGGTGCCGTTCGCGCCCAGAACGACCACGCGCTCTCCCTGACGAACGGTGAC
>CAKKPG010000129.1:1487-3849 GCA_919901555.1 Nitrospiria bacterium
GGATGGTCCTGCTCTTGCGGCCCCGATACATGTCCTGGATCAGCCGCAGGAAAACAAAAAGATAGCGCTCCGTCATGCTCAGGGTCATTACGAAGATCCTCGGCACGAGGAGGGCCCGGAGGCCGGAGAAGATCCGAGCCCACTTCGTCGTGAGCGTCAGCAGGACGGCAAAGGAGACCGAGGCGGTCACACGGGACACAAAAATGACGGCGCCCCAAAGCCCCTGGCGGGTAACGGCAATTTCCCGCGGAATGATATAAGGCCCCCATGAATGCGCATGGTCGAGCCTCAGGACCACCCAGAGCGGGTCGCCCGGAGTGACGATGTTGAAGAGCGCGGGCAGGACGATGACGGCCGAAAAGAGCGGCACGAAGAGCCAGGCCCGCTTTATAAAGAACCAGAGAGGCACGCGGGAGAGGGCGGCGAGACCGAGGCCTGTGGCGCACAGGAGCCACAGGACCTGGGGCGTGCGGGCAAGGCTGGAGACCATGATGAGGAAAAAAAGTGAAAAGAGCTTTATCCTAACATCGAGCGACTGCAGGAGCCCGCGTCGGCGCGCAAAGGCCTCGGAGAACAGCGTCTGTTCCGCAACGTGCGCAACGGCCCGCAATGTCTTATCGAGAAACGCGGATTGAGACAAAAGCTATTTCCTCCCGCTCTTTCGTGCAAGCATCCTGGCAAAAAAATATACGAACCCTGTTGTCAAGGCAGCGCCGAGGACGGCGGTGAGCACATACCCCACGCTCTCGCCGAAGAGGCCCTTGCCCTGACCCGGCACGGTATAATCGGGAAGAGGGGCCTTCCAGAGCTCGCCCTGTTTCTCCATGCCCTGGGGGACATACCCGATCAGCTTTTTGATTTCTTCGAGGCCCCATTCTCCCCACGCCCCGCCCGCGCCGAAGAGGGCCGGGATGATAAGCCCGAGCGGCGACAGAAGCGCCAGAATGACGAGGCCGATCCAGAGTTTTTTTGTGGTGGTCATGGCTTTTGCCTCTTTCTATGGACCAAGGCAACCATGTTGCCGTATCTCCCCTTAATCCTCTCTCCCGAGGGGAGAGTCTGGGTGAGGGGCACGCCGACATGGTCGGCTCGCTCCATATCCCCTACCCCAGCAGCTCCGGTTCGTTCCTCTGGATATACCTGATAACGAGCGCCGTCATAACGGCCTCGACAAGCCCGAACAGGAAGAGATGCTCCATGGCAATGGCCGGAATCGTGATTTCAAGGGGGAACGGCGCGTAGAGCGGCCTTCCGTCCGGCGCTTTTGCGATCATGGGCTGGATGCCGAGCTGGACCGCCGTGAACAGTGCGGAGATGTTCAGGCTCACGTAAGCGGCGACAGCGCCTGCAATCCATCGCCTCCTCGCGGTCGGCGCCGAGACCGCGGCAAAGAGGCGATAGAGTCCATAGCCGACAAAGGAGCCCACGGCGGCGATGTTGAAACAGTTGGCGCCGATGGCCGTGATGCCCCCGTCTCCGAAGAGCAAGGCCTGGATGATGAGCGCCGCGGAAACGGCGATCATCGCCGCCCAGGGGCCTATGAGCACGGCAATGAGCGTTGCGCCCACGGCATGGCCGGTCGTGCCGCCGATAACGGGGATGTTGAACATCATGATGACGAAGCTGAAGGCCGCGCCGAGCGCGAGATAAGGGACCTGCTTCACCTTGAGCGCCTTGTCCAGCTTCCACGACGCCGCTGCCCAGAGCGGCACCATGACGGCGTACATCGTCCCGTAAGTTGCCGGGCCCAGATATCCGTCAGGGATGTGCATCGTCCAACTCCTTTTTATTGTATTTCTTCGCGCCGGAGCCTGCCCTCGAAAGATTCTGTCGGGGGTGTCTTCGTGGCGGATTTTGGTTGCGGCCTTCAGGTCGCGCTATGACAAGTCCTTCCCTGTCGTCGTCATGGTAAGCTTTCCGTGCTTGACGCCTCTCGTGCCGATCAGCCGGTCGGCGATTTTCTTGATCTCCTGGCCCGTGCCCTTCACGACGAGCACCTCGAGGCAATTATGCGCATCGAGATGCACGTGGAGCGTCGAGATGATCTGATGGAACGATTTGTGCTGCATGTCCGTAAGGGCATGTTCGAGTTCGCGTGTGTGGTGATTGTACACGATGGTGATCGTCCCCACCGTCTCCTGGGCCCCCGCTTCCCACTCCTCTTCAACAAGGGTGTCGCGGATCATGTCCCGGATTGCCTCGGATCTGGTAGCATATCCCTTGCGGTTGATGAGGGCATCGAACTTTTTTATCAGCTGGCTGTCGATAGACACGCCGAAACGAATGATGTCGGACATCACGCCTCCGTGTTACGATTTTAATAAAAGTAACACATCGCGGTTTTCCTGTCAATCTTTTTCTG
>CAKKPG010000130.1:0-1104 GCA_919901555.1 Nitrospiria bacterium
ATGGCTACAATCCTAAAACAGGTGCGGATGGTGTTCGACTTGAACAAGTGTCTTGGATGCCATACCTGCTCCATGGCGTGCAAGACAATGTGGACGAACCGCAACGGCGGACAGATGTACATGTACTGGAACAACGTGGAGACCCGGCCGGGCGACGGCTATCCCAAGAGCTGGGAAACCCTGGGCGGCGGGTTCGACGCCAACGGCAACGTGATCCTCACGTCGCCCTTGCCCAAGATCAACGCGAGTTACGGCGCTCCCTGGGAATACAACTACGATCAGGTGCTTAAGACGGAAGGCGGCGACGCCACGGCGACGCAACTGGCGCCGTCGCCCGCGCCGGACGGCAGCGCCGCGTATTCCAGCAACTGGCAGGAAGACATGGGCGCGGGGACCGCGCCGAATTCCTACTATTTTTACCTCCCGCGCATCTGCAATCACTGCTCCAATCCCGGGTGCGTCGCGGCCTGCCCGCGCAAGGCGGTATACAAGCGCGAGGAGGACGGCATCGTCCTCGTGGACCAGAACCGCTGCCGCGGCTACCGCTACTGCCACAAGGGGTGCCCCTATAAGAAGATCTACTGGAACGCGGAGGAGAAGAAATCGCAGAAGTGCGTCTTCTGCTATCCCCGGACCGAAAAGCACCAGGGCAATTTCTGCGTCTCTCAGTGCGCGGGCCGCATACGCTGGGTGGGCTACGCGGAGGATGCCACGAGCAACGTCTACAAGCTCGTGGACGTGTGGAAGGTGGCGCTGCGGCTGCACCCGGAGTTCGGCACCGTGCCGAACACCTTCTACATTCCGCCTTTGAGCCCGCCGACGTTCTCTTCCGCGGGCGGGCCGGTGACCGCGACGCCGCGCATCCCGATCGATGATCTGGCGAACCTGTTCGGCGACAACGCCGCCCAGACCCACGCCGAGCGGGTCGCCCGGGTGCAGCAGATCCTCGACACGATCCAGACCGAGCGCGCCAAGGTCGCGGCGGGCGGAACATCGGAGCTGATCAATATCCTGGTCTCGATCTCCGAGGCCGACCGCATCCAGGTGTAACTCATATTCAAGGAGGCGAACATTATGAAAAGACGAGGGTTGTTCTCGAAAAGA
>CAKKPG010000130.1:1204-2381 GCA_919901555.1 Nitrospiria bacterium
TCCCGATCAACCGGCTGATCGACTTTGTCGGCGCCGGCGGTCTGAACGGCGGCATGATGAATTGCGACACCATGGGGACGGCCCTGAGCCGCACGCTCAAAGTCAAGGCCGTGCACAACGGCGCCAACATCTTCATCCGCTACACGCTGAGCGATACGACCACCGATACCTCGGTGAACGACACCGATCTCTTCGGAGACGCCATCGCCCTGGAGATCCCTTACAGCGGTACGGGGAACGCGCCCATCTGCATGGGCTCCCAGACCCAGCCGGTCAATATCATCTTCTGGCGCGGCGATCTTGATCAGCCCCGGAACATCGTGGCCGGCGGCATCGGCACGGTGCAGGTGAGCCCGGACGCGGCCTCCCAGAACATTCAGCGATACCAGAGCTGGGCCAAGAGCGTGTGGACGGTTATCGTCACCCGGCCCATGGCCGCGTCCTCGGACAACCAGATCACGTTCACCCGGGGGGCGACCTACCGGATCGCCTTCGCCAACTGGAACGGGTCCGCTTCCAACCGCAACGGACTCAAGGGAATCTCGGGATGGCATAGCCTTGCCGTGCAGTAGCGGCGAGAGAAGTGTGTGAAAAGCGACCGGGCGAAACACCACCCCGGGCCGGAAAGGCCCGGGGTGGTCCGGTTTTCCTGCGATGCCCGGGCCGGAGACAACGACGGCCGAAATACTCATTACAGAGAGGTGGTCTCATGACGCAGACAACTGAACTTCCGATGACAGAAACCGATTCCGCCGCCGTGCGCAGCAGACTGTATAAATTATTCGCGCTCGTATTCCGCTATCCTACGCCGGGAGTTTATGAGGAGCTCCGGAGCGGAAAATTTCCGGACGAAGTGTGCGTTCATATCGCCTCCCTTCCCCACCTCGAAACCCTGGAAAACGAATGCCGGAAGATGGAACGAGAGGTGAGAAAAGATTTGGAAAGCGTGCCGTTCCCGGAGTACGAAACGCGATTCGTCCAGACCTTCGAGGTCGGCGCCCCGGCGCCTCCCTGCGCGCCTTATGAGGGCGAATATCGCGAGGGAGAGGCCAGGACCGCGATCATGCTCGAGGTGAGCGAATTCTACCGGCATTTCGGCCTCAACATGAGCCAGGAGGAAGGCAAGCGGGAGCTTCCCGATCACCTCTGCGCCGAGCTCGAGTTTCTCCACTTCCTG
>CAKKPG010000131.1 GCA_919901555.1 Nitrospiria bacterium
GCGTGCTCTTGCCCTTCACGCCGTCGGTACCCGTACCCGCAGCGCTTTCGCTGCGCACGCGCTGTTTTGGCTGAAGTGGCGCTGCCATGACGGTCACGGCGCGCTTTTTTGCGCCTGTGCTCAGCGGCAGACCTGAGTAGTTACGTTTCTTGAAGAGAGGGAGCCGATAACGACTTGCATGCTTGGATACTGAGAACCGTCGGGCAGGCAAAAAGGCTGATAATCGTGGTCGCCGGCTTCACCATACTGATGATCGGCATTGCCATGATTGTCTTGCCCGGCCCCGCTCTTATCGTGGCGCCAATGGGCCCGGCAATCCTTGCCGCTGAATTCGTCTGGGCGGCCGGGTTGTTAAGAACGATTAAAGACAAATTTTAAAAAAAAACAAAAGAAGGGGGTAATTCGCATGAGACCAAGTGAACGGGAAGCGGAATATTTCGCGCGGGTGGAGTTTGAGAATAAGAAGAAGATCGAGGAGGAAAAACACAAGAGGCTTGCTGAGGAAGAAAAGAAAAAGCGGAAAGAACTCCACTTTATGATGTGCCCCAAGTGCGGGATGGAGTTGATCGAGATAGACTACAAGGAAATAAAGATTGACAAATGTTCCGAGTGCGACGGGGTCTGGCTCGACGCCGGAGAGATGGAGCAGGCGGCAAAGATGGACAAGACCGGCCTCGACAAGCTGTTCAGCGTGTTCAGAAAATAGCCTGCGGGGCTCCGCTGAGGGGTCGGGAACAAAAAGCTGCATAGTGCGCTTCCCGGCCCTGTTTTTTTGAGAGAACAGGGCGCTCCCTGCTGCGGATTCGCGAAATGCCGGTACCCTCCCGCTGCTTATGATACTATATAAAAAACTGCGCTTAAATTTAAAACTTCGTAATGAACCATGGTATTTAGTAAACAAAATTCAGCCACGAAGGCTCTAAGGCACAAAGAAAACACGAAGAATTAAGGAATTACCAAACTTCAAACCTCTTTATGAATTTCTTCGTGCCTTCGCGTCTTCGTGGCATATTTGGTTCCGGCTTGTCCGGGTTAGGGTATTTAAAGGAAGATAATCATGCTTCTCTGGCTTGCATTTATCCTCTGCACCTCGGCGATTGTCTATGCGGGCACAAGGCTTTCCCGCTACGGCGACATCATCGCTGAAAAGACCGGGCTGGGAAGGACGTGGATCGGCGTTGTGCTTATGGCGTCCGTCACCTCGCTGCCGGAGCTGGTGACCGGGATAAGCTCGGTCACCTATGCGGGGGTCCCGGATATCGCGGTGGGCGATGTGCTGGGAAGCTGCGCCTTCAATATGCTGATCCTCGCCCTCCTCGACGCTGTGTACAGGCCGATGCCGATATCCGCAAAGGCCCACCAGGGCCATGTCCTCTCCGCCGGGTTCGGGATACTCCTCCTGGGCGCCGTTGCTTTGAGCATTTTCCTCGCAAGCCATGTGTTCCCGCTGGGTTGGATAGGCGCGTACAGCCTGATGTTCATCGTTATTTATTTTTTCGCCATGAGAACGGTCTATTCTTATGAAAAAAAGCGGATCGCCCTGTTTATCAAGGAAGCGGCGCTTGAACTCCAATATGGACACATCCCGACGAGAACCGCTGTTGTCAATTACGCGATCAATGCCGTAATCGTCATTGTTGCCGCCATGTTCCTGCCGAAGATCGGCGAGGGGATTGCGGAATCAACCGGTCTCGGCCAGAGCTTCGTAGGCAATATCTTTATTGCGATCTCCACATCCCTTCCCGAGGTGGTGGTCTCGTTGGCCGCGGTGAAAATGGGCGCCGTGGACCTCGCAATCGGCAATCTGTTCGGCAGCAATATCTTTAATATCCTTATCCTCGCTGTCGACGACATTTTATATGTAAAAGGTCCCCTGTTTTCCTTTACCAATCAGAATCATGCAATCTCCGCCCTCTCCGCCATTATGATGACGGCCATCGCGATAATCGGATTGACCTATCGCGCTGAGAAGAAGCCGATGCTTCTGGCATGGGATTCCGTAGCGATAGTGTTCGTGTTTATGATCAACCTCGTGTTGCTGTATAATTTACGGTAAACCCCGTTAGACCTCCTGATGAAAGCGGCATGATGCCAGATAGAGCGATAATCACTGAGACGACGAGAGGTCTAACGGGGTGAACAGCTTCTCCGGCCGCTTCTAACCATTTTAAAGGAAAGGATCGGGAAAACCATGCGTTGGCATCAGAAGAACTTCGAAGAAGTCATTGAGGAACTCGGGTCGTCTCTCCAGGGTCTTTCACAGGCGGATGGGCAGAAACGATTCTTGGAGCACGGCCCGAACGAATTAACAGAGAAAAAGAAGAAGACCCCTTTCATGATGTTCCTTGACCAGTTCAAGGACTTCATGATCCTTGTCCTCATTGCCGCCGCACTTATTTCAGGGTTCATCGGCGAGGTCTCGGACACCATTGCCATAATTGTCATTGTTGTCCTGAACGCGGCAGTCGGTTTTATCCAGGAATACAGGGCGGAAAAGGCCATGGCGGCCCTTAAGAAAATGGCCGCGCCGTCCGCAACGGTGATGAGGAACGGCATGCCGGAAACCATCTCAGCGTCTCGGCTTGTGCCGGGCGATATTGTTATGCTTGAGGCGGGGAAAATCGTCCCCGCTGATATGCGAATGATCGCAGCCGTTCTTTTTAAGGTGGAAGAGGCCGCTCTTACAGGCGAATCCGTACCTGTCGAAAAAAATACCAAGGAGCTTCACGACGAACACCTGCCCATAGGCGACAGAAAGAACATGGCATACAAAGGAACGTTTGTGACCTCTGGACGCGGAGTCGGCGTTATCACGGGAACAGGCATGGATACGGAGCTCGGCAAAATCGCCGCAATGCTTCAGGAAGAGAAGGAGGTTAAAACACCCCTTCAGAAAAGGCTTGCCGTGTTCGGCAAGAAACTCGCCCTTGCCGTGCTTGCCATCTGCGCCATTGTTCTCGTTATCGGCATTCTGAGAGGAGAGCCGCCCCTGTTAATGCTCCTCACCGCGATCTCTCTGGCGGTGGCCGCGATCCCGGAAGCGCTTCCCGCGGTCATAACCATATCCCTTGCTCTGGGGGCAAAGAAGCTGATCACGCAACATGCCCTGATACGGAAACTGCCCGCAGTAGAGACCCTCGGCTCGGTAACATACATCTGTTCCGACAAAACAGGCACGCTCACGTTGAACAAGATGACGGTGGAGGAAGTGTATGTTGATGGGAAAGTAGTTCGGAGTGCGAAGTTCGGAGTGCGGAGTGAAAAGGACGAAGAGCCGAATGCGGTTATTCCGCAATCTGCAATCCGCAATCCGCATTCGCTTCTCATGACCGCTCTTGCGCTCAGTAACGACGCGCAGACGGGCGCTGACGGCGCTGTTATCGGCGATCCCACGGAAATCGCGCTTTATGATATTGCAAAGAAACAGGGTTTTGAGAAAAAGGAACTGGAAAGAGATTTCCCGAGAGTAGCGGAGATTCCGTTCGACGCTGACAGAAAGTGCATGACGACGTTCCATCATCTGCCGGGGTCAAGGGTCATGGGTCATGGGTCATGGGGCGAAGGCAGCTACGTCTCCTTCACCAAGGGGGCAATAGACGTTCTGATCGACAAGTCGGAAAATATTTTACTATCAAAGGAATTGAGGGCTGTTGATAAGCAAGAGCTCAACAGGGTGAATGAACGAATGGCCACGGACGGCCTGAGGGTCCTCTGTATTGCAATGAGAACGTGGGACGCACTGCCAGCTGATATGTCCTCAGGGAACGTTGAGACCGGCCTGACGATCATCGGCCTTACCGGCATGCTGGATCCGCCCCGGGAAGAAGCAAGAGAAGCGGTCGCCCTGTGCAAGGCAGCGGGGATAAAGCCTGTTATGATAACCGGCGACCATCCCATCACCGCGCGGGTAATAGCCCAGCGACTGGGCATCATAGACGATGATTCAAAAGCGCTCATGACCGGACAAGAACTGGAGAAGTTGTCATTAGAGGAATTCGAGGAAAAGGTCGAGCATATCCGGGTGTACGCACGGGTCGCCCCAGAGCAGAAATTGAAAATTGTCAAAGCGCTCCAGGACAAAGGCCAGTTTGTCGCCATGACCGGGGACGGGGTAAACGACGCGCCGGCATTAAAGAGGGCGGACATCGGTGTTGCCATGGGCATCACCGGAACGGATGTATCAAAAGAAGCGGCCCACATGATCCTCCTTGACGACAATTTCTCCACCATCGTAAAGGCGGTGAGGGAGGGGAGAAAGATCTACGACAATATCAGAAAATTCATCAAGTATCTCCTCACCACGAATTCGGGAGAGATATGGACCCTCTTCCTTGCGCCTCTGGCAGGCCTGCCGATACCCCTCCTTCCGATCCATCTGCTCTGGATCAATCTGGTGACAGACGGGCTTCCCGCCCTCGCCCTGTCCGCGGAACCTGCTGAGGGTGATGTTATGAGAAGACCGCCACGGCACCCCAAAGAGAGCATCTTCAGCCACGGTCTCGGCGTCCATGCGATATGGGTAGGCCTCTTAATGGCCGGCATCGTCCTTTTTGTTCAGGCCTGGTCCATCAAGACAGAGCATGCTCACTGGCAGACCATGGTATTTACCGTGCTCTGTCTGACCCAACTCGGGCATGTTCTCGCCATACGTTCGGAAAAAGAGTCCTTGTTCACGACAGGGATATTCTCCAATAAATATCTCCTTGGCGCAGTCGTGCTTACGTTCGCGCTCCAGATGGCCACGATCTATGTGCCTGTGTTAAATCCTATATTTAAGACAGAGCCGCTGACGGTGAATGAGCTGCTATTTACACTCGTATTGTCATCGGCGGTGTTCTTCTCCGTGGAGATCGAAAAACTAGTAAAACGTCGTCGTGCGGCGTAATGGCCGCGGGCTTATTTGACAAACGAGATTTCGGTCCTTGAAAGATGGGCGATACAATCACAGGCGGCAAGGAGGACGGAAAATGATCAAGAAAATACTTCTTGGTTTAGGCGGCACGCCATACACGACTGTCGCGATTCAGCGTGCAGTAGAGCTGGCCAGGCGGTTTGATGCCGAAATAACAGGAGTGACCGTACTCGACCTCGAGCGCCTGACAAAGGTCGGCCTTGCGCAGGAAGAAACGATAGCAGTGGCAGGCGGATATGATCGTGCTGGGCAACAGCGCAGGGCATCTGCTGGTAAAGCGGGTCCTCGGGGAAACCGCTTTGCACATCATCCGAAACGCCGACCGGCCGTTGTTTTTGTGCCAGTGATCCGAGCGCGATGAAATAGCCGGCGCGTAGCTCTTCGAGATTGAATGTAGGAAAAGAATCATGTTGACAGGACAGTAACAGTAAAAATGGAATATTTCAGCCGGCAACCCAAAGCATTCCTGACGGCACTGGAAGCTATTCTTGTTCTCGGAGTGGGGTGGGTTGATTATATTACCGGCCCTGAGTATTCCCTGTTGCTCCTGTATTTAATTCCGGTGTTGACAACCGCCTGGTTTGTCGGAAAATGGGCCTCTGTCGCAATCTCCGTTGAAAGCGCCGCCGTGTTGCTCGTCGTCGACCTGGTGTGGCAAAAATTCTCTTCTGAGTCTGTTGCGCTCTACTGGAATGAGCTGTCGAACCTCGTTTTTTTTCTCCTTGTCACGTATATCATTGCGTCCTTAAAAAGCGCATTCGAGCGTGAAAAGCTTGCGGCCGGCACCGATTCGTTGACCGGAGTTGCAAGCCGGAGACACTTTTACGAGCTCGCGGACGCGGAAATAAACCGTCTGAAGCGGTATGGACATCCTTTCACCGTTTGCTACATTGATATCGACAATTTCAAGCAGATCAATGATGCCTTCGGTCATGGCGAGGGCGACAAGCTCTTAAGCCAGATAGCGGAAAGTATCAGAAACAATATGCGGAGAACCGACGTTGTTGGACGGCTCGGCGGAGATGAGTTCGCCCTGCTCATGCCCGAAACCGGCGAGGACGTGGCCCTGAACGTAGTCGGCAAAGTTCGCGCCCTCCAGGACATTGCGCAGAAGAGGGGCTTAACGATTACGCTGAGCATAGGCATGGTCATTTACCTGAGCCCTCCTGACAATGTGGAAGAGATGATTAAGAGGGCCGATGCCCTCATGTATTCCGTGAAGACGGGCGGCAAGAACAATGTCAAGTATGAGGTCGCGGGCCGGGCGGAGACCGATAGGAGTGAAATGTAGCGCAGGCCGATCCGGCTGAAATTAAGAGGCGGGACCGGCCTCGGAATGCCCATAGCAAAGAAGATCATTGAGGCGCACAAGGGAACGATACGAATAGAGAGCAAACAGGGAACGGGCACAGAAGTAATAATAGACTTGCCGTATAAAGACAATAACTAAAAGGAGAATGAAATGAACGGGACATTGTCTCAGGGCTCATGGAGAATCGGAACGATCATGGGAATACCGATCCGGGTGCACTTCTCATGGTTTATCATCTTTGGTTTGATTACCTGGTCTCTCTCGACGTTCTACTTCCCCCAGGCGGCGCCGGACCTTCCTGCCGCCTCGTACTGGGTCAAGGGCGTTCTGGCGGCGCTCCTGCTTTTCGCCTCTGTCGGTTTCCACGAGCTTGCCCATTCTTTCGTGGCAAAAAAATACAAAATCCCCATAGAGAGCATTACGCTCTTCATATTTGGAGGCGTTGCGCAGATGAAGGGTGAGCCGCCGCACCCGAAAGCGGAATTCAGGATCGCAATTGCCGGCCCTCTTTCGAGCTTTTTCCTTTCCGCCCTGTTCTTTTTCCTGTCGATGAACGGCGCAGACGGGAGCAAGGCCCTTTTTTCCTATCTTGCGCGGATAAATTTTATCATCGCGGTGTTCAATCTCATTCCCGGTTTCCCGATGGACGGCGGCAGGGTGCTGAGGTCCGCAATTTGGAAGAAGAAAAAGGACTTTTTTTACGCGACCCGGAAGGCGTCGAGCATCGGGCAAAAGATCGCCCTGTTTTTCATTTTTTTCGGGCTCTTCTCCATTTTTACCCGGATGCCGGGTGGATTGTGGCTGATGTTCATCGGGTGGTTCCTTTACGCCGCCGCCCAGTCAAGCTATCAGCAGTCCACCCTTCAGGAGAGCTTGTCGGGAATCAGAGTCAGGGACATCATGGTGAAGGACATCGTGACGCTCAGTTCGTCCATTACCGTCGATGAGGCCGTGAACGGTTATTTTCTCAGATACGGTTACGGCGGATTCCCCGTCGTTGATGACGGGAAATTTCTCGGCCTCGTGACCTTAAAAGAGGTCAAGGATGTCCCGAAAGCGGATTGGGGAACGGTGAAGGCGATCGATATTTTAGTTCCCCATGACGGAAGAGGGGATGTCTCTCCTGAAGACGACGTCATGAGGGCACTTGAGATCATGATACGAGAAGACAAGGGAAGGCTGGTCACTATCGAAAACGGCAGGCTGAGCGGATTGATCACGAGAAACGGCATTGCGCGGTATGTGCAGCTCAAGGGAAAATGACGCCGGCGAGCGAGGGGAAAAGAAGCGCAAGCGGCAAACACCCGGTATTGTCTTTTCGTAACTACTCAGGTCAGCCACTTCGCTTCGGCGCGGCTCTCTTTCACCCGGGGGTCCTCACGAACAAACCGCTCTTTCTGAGCGTCTTCACAGCCCTGGTCCTCCAGGCCGGCCGCCATCTATGTCCCTTTCCTGAATCCCATTTTCAAGACCGAGCCCTTGAGCGCGGGCGAGCTCGGCGTGGTCCTTGCCCTCTCCTCAATCGTCTTTTTTGCCGTGGAGACGGAAAAACTGGTCAGGAGAATGCCGGCAAAGGAAACATAAAGGAAAAAACCGCTTGACAAATATTGCCCTCCATTATAATCTCTTGAAATTGCGGGAAATTCAACGGCGGGGAGACTGCCTGTGTAAGCAGAGAATTATGCCATTTGAGAAGCCGCGCGCAAATTGGCTGAAGGCCTGCCGATACGATGCGAGCTCCACTACCGGAAATAACGGCATAAACCTGATCCGGACAAGCCGGAACCAAATATGCCACGAAG
>CAKKPG010000132.1 GCA_919901555.1 Nitrospiria bacterium
CGGGTCGCTCAGTTTGCATATTCCCCTGAGACAGAACCGGTATTTTCCCGTCGTTCGCTTAGGACTCTTTTCGCATCAAGGCGCTTGACCGTTCGCGGGAAGTCATTTGAGCAACAGGCCGTATAGACCTGACCCTATGGGGTTCTTGAGCGTTTCTTGACCATCTTCCGAAGCTCCCGCACCCGGTCGATACCGTAAAGCGGCGTGTCCTTGTGACAACACTCCATGCCTGTTTCGGGGCAAGCCGAAAAGGGCCGGAAACAACCCAAACCCGCCCATGACAGAAGGCTCCCGCTCAATCCCGCCCAGATCCCATTCGCCCAAAAAAAACAATTGCGCCCCGAAAGGGGCGCAATCTCAAATATTTAGTTCAGTTAATCCGTGTCGTTAGTTTACTGTTATCGATAGGGCCCTTGACGCCGTAACAGCCAAAGAGTCCGTTATCGTGACAGTAAAGTTTGATGTCAAGGCCGGCCCTGCCGGGGTACCGGTAATGGCGCCCGACGAGGCGTTCAGCGACAAACCGGCGGGCAATATTCCTGCTGTAACCGTCCAAGAGTAGGGCGGAGTCCCGCCTGTTGCCGTAAGCGTTGCATTATATGCAGCGCCGATTGTCCCCGCAGGTAAACTGCTGGTACTGATCACAAGGGGCGGCGGCACGAGGGGTACCGTTATCTGCGCGAGTGGAGTATTTTGGACGCCAGCGCTGACTACTGTAGAACTGTCTGGCGTGGTAGCGTCAATACTGACGACAAAACAGAAGTTTGTCGGTCCTCTTGACAGTCCGTCGATCAAGGTAACAGAAGACGGCGTCACACTCTTTGAAGGCGTAGCGCTCGCCACGATTACCGTCCCACCGGGCAGACTGTTCAGGTTTACATCTCCGATTCTCACACAGAACGTGCCGCTGCTGCCTTTTTGAATGCTTGCCGACGCAACAGCAAAACTGCCGGAGGCATAAGTAGCAGTACAGCCTCCAGCAATACTATAGCAATTGTTTCCATCCGGTAATGGATAGAAAGTGTAATCGCCGGAGAAGACAAGCTTTATACTCTTCCAGATCATTTTGCTGGTCAGGCAAGGAACATCCGGATTTGGCGTCGTGTTGATGCTTTTGCATTTCGGACCATCCCACATGCCATTGGGACCATCATAGCCACCGTTGCCATTACCATCGATAAATTCCTCGAAGGGGTAGCCGGGTACGGAACCGTCGTTCCGTATGCTATTGTCATTTTTGTCATAGAAGGGCTCGCCGATATCTATGAAGCCCTCTGATCTTTTTGAAGCTGCTCCAAAACCACCAGCAATGCAGGTAATACCGGTAGTAACGCTGCCTGCATAGGTGTCTGGCGTGCCGTTATTATCACATTCGCAGGTGTAGCCGGAGGGACATGCCGCAAGGCTGTACGAGCGGGTTAACAACCCATCTCCATTTTCATCGAGGAAGGACTCTTCACCCATGGTAGCCGCAAGAACCGTTACCCAGCCGTCCCTCGGGTTATAGTTCAGAGGCCGGCCAAGGTACCACGGCTCGTTTGAGGTGTAATAGGAAGCAAAATCAGCAAGATCTGCGTCCGCTGGAGTGGACCGTATATTCTTTACATCCGCCGGGTCAGGCGCCTGGGTCCTTATAACGACCGAGGTCTTCCCCGTCGAATCCGTGATGCCCTGCGTGTCTATTGCGCCTGCCTCGGTATAGAAGCTGACGGCCGTCCCCGTCAAAATATTGTAATTGCCGAATCTGTCACCTATATAGCCGGAAATAGTGGCGGTCAGGCCCGAATACAAGAGGCCTGAAAGGTTAAACTGACTCGTTGCGAGGTTCCAGTGGCCTGCTGAAGGCACGCCGCCGCCGATGGATATCTGGGTGGCAGACGAGGAAATGGTAGTCTGACCATACACCTGCGTGCTGATCAAGTGAGAGGCAGGAAGTGTTGATACGGAGCCACGTATGCAGCCGGTAAATGTACTGCCTGATATTCCAGCATACGTTATAAGCTCGTTATCGATTCTCAACATACCGGAAGCTGGAAATCCGGATACCGATGCGACCGGTATCGTGGTAACAACGGCGTCTACTGCGCTGGACAGCGTTGTTTGCTGGCCCGAATTGACATAGGTAGACGCGATTATCGTGACCGGCCCTGCCACGGTGCCGCTATGGAGCGTAACGCCGGCATTCCCGTTCACGGAGGAGCTTGTCGCCACCGACGCGCCCACAACCGATCCCGTAATATACGCTCCTCCGCCGGGGCCATTCATGGTAAAGGTCACGGCTGTGCCGTCCGCCGCGGCATTGCCGTTGATGTCCCGCACGTAAAATGTTACGAACGAGGTTTCGGCCTGCCCGGCTTCTGCTATGCCGATAACCTGTGGCGACGCGGACACAAACTCGATGCTCCCTGTGGCAGCAGGCACAATATTGAGCGACGTATTATTGCTGACGCTGCCCGATATGGCGGTAATCGCTACTCCCCCCGCCTTATTGCCTGCAATAAATGTGGTTGTTGCAGTGCCGTTGGTATTGGCAGTTGTCGAGGTTGCGTTTGACAGTGTTCCGTAGCTGCTGTCGCTTAAGACAAAATTGACCTGCGTTCCGTCAGGGACCGGATTGCCTCCTGCATCTAATACTGTCGCAGTGATAGTGGACGTACCGAGGACCAGAATCGAACTCGGGTTCGCCACTACCGTCAAACTGGCCGGAGGCGGCACGACAATAGCAACAGTGGCCGTAGACGATATGGTTGAGGTGGTTGTAAAAGAGGCAGTCACGATAACTGAAGTGGGAAGGCTTCCGGCCGTCAAAGTGACCGTAGCGATGCCGCAGGTTGCTCCGGGACAGGCGCCGGTAACCGCAGTTGCACCGGACAACGTGGCCACAGCCGGGTTGTTTAACGTAAACGTTATTGTTTGGCCGGCCCAGAGACTGCCGCCCGGATCCGTCAAGGTAGCCGAAATGGCTGATGTACCCAGCGTATAAATAGAGGCCGGTGAGGCTGTAACTATTATAGTACCGATTGCCGTAGACGGGGAAATCGTGACATTTGCCGTGCCGTTTATACCTAAAGCGGTTGCCGTGACCGTCACTGTTGATGCAGCGGTCCCCGTCAGTATCACCGTAGCAATGCCGCAGGTTGCGCCCGGGCACGCCCCCGTGGTGGCGGTAGCAGTCGAAGAACCGGCAAAGTTAGCAGACGTGTTGCTCAATGTGAAATTTACCGTTGCGCCGCCCACCAGGGTGTTTGTGCCGTCTCTGACGGTCGCGGTTATCGTAGATGTGCTGTTGACGGTTATCGACGATGGGTTTGCTGCGACGCTGACGCTGCCGCCCCCGCCCCCGCCTGTGATCGTAACCTGGGCACTGCCGTTCACACTCCCGATTGCGGCGGTCACGGTTACGATGGTATTTACCGTTCCGGCGGTAAAGGTAACCGTCGCAACACCGCAGGTTGGGCCCGGGCACGCCCCCGTAGTGGCTGATGCAGCGCTCAGACTTGCATACAAAGGATTGCTCAAACTGAAGCTGACCGTCGCGCCACCGATGGGATTACCGATATTATCCACAACGTAAGCAGTTATGGTAGATGCGTTTGATGCCGGCACAGAGACAGGGGTTGCGGTAACAAGTATGCCCGCCGCCGATGTCGTCGTTGTCGGACCGGGCACGAATCCGCCGCCGCTGGTGCTGTTAATATTGGAAGGAGAGCATCCGGACAGCAGAATTAGCAGAAGCAGCAGGCTTACTGCTAGTGTCATTAATTTAGGTAATCTCATAGTAACCTCCAACATCAGCGGCCATCAAATCGCACCGGGCGTAGTAGCAATTCCGGTCACATGACAGGAAATAACTTCTACAAAAAAAGTTTCATCTGCAAGAGCGGCTGGGGTCAAGAACTCAACAACCACAGCGCCGGCGCTGTTCGTTCTCGTTATTATGGAAGAGCTGGGGTTTGCAAGAACACTCGCGCAATTAGGGAGACCTGAGTGTAAAGCAATAGCACCGCTGGTGAATATTTCAACACAAATATTTTCCATGGGAAGACTTTTGTTATCTAAAACAGTAAAAGTAAGGGCAGGATAACATGAGCCGGATGTAGACGGTGGGTCAAGATCTGTCGGAGCAACTATTGACGACCCATAAGGCGCGGTGCTGTCCGGGCATCCACCGCAAGCCCCGCCGGTAAGAATATTTCCACAGCCCTTAAGCAAAATGAGCGGTGATGCAAGGGCAATCAGAACCACAACCGAGAGTATTTTCACGGCCAGTTTCATTGTTAATTTAACCTCCGTTAATAAATTATGCAACCAAGGTGCCAGAGACTTGCACCGAATAACCTTTTGTTTTATTTAGCATTTGCAAATATTGCCTTTATAAAACCTATACTTCTGGTGTAGCCGGCATGAACACTGTGTAACGGATTACCTATGTGAATTTTCCCCACACAATAAAAAAAGGTCAGGCACTGGATGGCATCGACCATCCACTGTGCTCGACCTCGATAATGTTCCACGATTCGTAATAGCTCTCACCGCAGTCCTCTCGTCAATTTATTCTCTTTCTCCTGCCCTCTATCGCATGGAGGGCAGCCACGCAGGGCTGCCCCTACGCGTCTTTCTTATTCTCTGCCGCTCCCGCCAGCAGCATTTCCTTGACCTTATGGTACACATCGTCCAGTAACGGCCTGCCTTCGCCTCCAAATTCCCTGATCGAATTCCGGCGAATATCGGGATATTCGTGCGCAACTATGTTTCACTCGAAACTGGGCGCAACCTGTTGTAATTGCAGCACGTAGCGTCGGGGTTTATCCCCGACGAACTGCCGTTGCCCGTAAAGGGCAACGCTACAAGTGCAAGGCGATCAGTAAAACTGAAGCCTTGCCCTGCAAATTTTCATCCTCCGTTGTGCCGATACGTCGGCATGAATGATTCACCGGTAAATCCTCTCAAATCCCCCCAGCCCCCCCCTTTAGAAAAAGGGGGGGTTTCACCCCGATAGAGATTCCCTTATGTTGCCATGCCGCGGATCAATGCCATCTTTGTTCATTACGCTCATAATCTCTTACGGGGTTCATTGTCCATGCGGTCACGGATTTTCTTGGCCTTATCGGACATTGCATAATAGAAGAACTCCATTTGCGCCTCAAGCCACTTGAGCTTTTGCAATGCCGGTCTTCTCCGGTACTCCTCTATCCGCTCTTTCGTCCTGTAATATAGAAGCGGCGCATTACTCATCGCTCCACTCCTTTTCTATCTTTTTTTGAGATAAAATAGGGCTTCAGCACACCCATAATTTTCTCTTTATTCAGATTTTGCATTTTCTTAGTCATGGAGGGCAGCCACGCAGGGCTGCCCCTACGCGTCTTTCTCCGCATTCCGAATTCCGCAGTTGACTAAATCGCCTCCTGCTTTATGATCCTCGGCGTGATAAAGATCAGAAGCTCGCGCTTATCGTCCTTCATGGTCTTTTTTCTGAAGAGCCACCCGATGAGCGGCAGGTCACCGAAGAAGGGCACCTTGGAGATGGTCTGGCCCCGGTCCACAATGAGAATGCCGCCGATGACCGCGGTCTCGCCGTCGGAGAGGAGGATCTCCGTGGTTGCCTCGTTCTTGCGGATCGAGGGCTGGCCCTGCACCACGAGCGATGTGTCAGGCGCGTTCTTCGTGGCCGTGATCTTCATGAAGATCTTGTTGTCCGGCGTCACATGGGGCGTCACGGCCAGGGAAAGCTTGGCGTCGATGAACTGCACGCTCGTGCCGCCGGCGGCGGAGCTCGACGAATAGGGTATGGACTGGCCCTGTTCGATCTTGGCCTCCTTGTTGTCCAGGGCGCTTACGCGCGGCGTGGAGATGACCTTGCCCTCTCCGACAGACTCCATGGCGGAGAGTACAAGGTCGAGGTTAAGTGCCTTGTTCAGGGAGCCGAAGGTGAAGCCCATGGCGCCGCCCACGCCGGAACCCGTGGCCGCCGGCATGTTCACGAAATAGTTGCCCGAGGGCGAGGTGCCCACGGAAGGCCCGCCGGTGACGGTGACGGAGTTGGGGAAGGTGAGGCCCGTGGGATTTCCGTGGGCCGCGTCTGCCGTGAACTTGCCGCCCCACTGCACGCCGAGCTCGCGGCTGAAGGAGGTTGTGGCCTCGACGATCCTTGCCTCGATCATCACCTGGGGTATGGGCTTGTCCAGGAGCTTGATCAGGGTCACGACCTCGTCCACGTTCCGCGCGATGTCCTTGACGATAAGGGTGTTTGTGCGTGCATCGGTAACGGTCTCGCCCCTGGCTGAGAGGGATTTTTTGATGGAGCTCTCGATGCCCGAGGCAGTAGAGTAGTTGATTGGGATGATGCGCGTAATGAGGTCCTCGGCCTTTTTCTTGGCGTCCTTGGCCTTGGCCTCCTCTTCGGACTCCCGGGCGAGCGCGGCGAGTGACGCGATCCTGAGAATGTTCTCCTCGCGGGCATAGCCCAGGCCGTTCATTTTGAGGATGATGTCCATGGTCTGGTCCCAGGGGACGTTCACCATGCGCACCGTGACCCTGCCCCGCACTTCAGGTGAAAGGATCATGTTCAGGTTCGCCACTTCGGCAAACAGTCGCAAGACGTTCACGAGGTCCGCGTCCTGGAGGTCCAGGGAGATCCGCCTGCCCGTGTACCTCGCGCCGCCCATCATCATTTCCGGTGCAAGCGGAGCAGCTTCCTCTTGCGCCGCTGCTGCGCGCTCCTTTTTGGCCGGCGGGGTCACGGGAGGAACGGGCGCTGCCGCCTCCTGGGGAGGCGTTACCTCTTTCTCCGCCGCGGGCGTTGCTCCCGCGGCCGCGGCTGTTTCCTTCGGCGTTTTCTCTTCAGCAACAGGCGCCGCGGCGACGGTCATGGCGATGACGAGCGTGTTGCCCTGGGGCACGACGGTGTAATCCATGGTCTTCGTGAGGTCCAACACCACGCGCACCTTCCTGTCAACGCCGGGGTGCTGGCCCACGCGCACCTTGTCCAGGCCGCCTTTTCGCACGGTTATCACGCTGGGCCTCACCGTGCTGCGGGCGCCGGGGATGTCGACAACGAGCTTACCGTCCTTGAGCATGAAGGCCTTGGGCGCCATGGCGCCGTTGGCGGTGATTACCACCTTGATTCCCTCGGCATCAGCCGTTGCTTTCACCGCGGTGACGACCGACGCCGTGCCCTTCGTGGGCGGCGCGGTCCCGGGCTTTTCCGCTTCCACGGGCGCCTTTTCTTCCTTCGCCGGCTTCGCCGCGGGAGCGGGTTTCGGCTCCTCGGCTGCCGCAGGGGCCTTGCCGAACTCCACCATGAGCTTGCCGCCCTCCTGGAAGACCCTGGTTTCCACGTTCCGGGCAAGGGCGATCTCCAGCCGCGCGATATTGTCCTGCTGGCTGGGGGTTATATCGATGATGGGTCCCTTGTTCACGACGATGCGGTCGGGAAACTTGGAGATATTGGCATCGGTGACGTCCACCACGAGACGGAGCGGCTCGGTGAGCTGAAACGAGGTGTACTGAAGGATCGGCTCGGCCCCCTGGATCGTGATCAACGCCTTGCCGTCGGGCATGTCCTGCGGCTCAATAGACTCGATGTGAACCACAGGCGGCTGTTCGCCGGGCGCCGGGCCTTTGGCCGCGCAGCCGAAAAAGAGAACCGCACAGGCCAGGACAGGTGCGACGCCGAAAAGCGCCCATGACAGCACGGACCTTGCGCGTCCGTCCTCCGTCGTCCGTCGTTTCTGTTCATGGGGTTTTCTCTGCTTCATAGCGTCCCCTCCCGTTTTTTTCTCAGTTCGACGACGATCTCTTTGCGCTGCACTTCGCCCGAAAAGGTCTTGTATTTTTCCTCGATAATGACGGTGCTCTGCGTAATGCGTTTGACCACGCCCCGGTTCGGCCCCAGGACCGTGCCGGTGCGGACAAAGTAGCCCTTTCCGTCGGGCGCCTCGATCATCGCGTTATATCCGAACCCGCCCCAGACAATGCCCGTAAGCTTGAGTTCGCTGATGTTGAACCGCTCCAGCGGCGGCCGGTTGGCGGTGTTGACCTTCTGCTCTTCCTTCTTGACGATGATCGGCAGAAAGGGGTCGCGCCTGCCCGCCGGGTTGTACCGATAGACGGGCGCGGGCTTCTCTTCCGCCTTGGGCGCCTCAGGCTTGGCCGGCGCCGGTGCGGCCGGCTTCGGCGCCTGGGCCGCGGGCGGCGGGGCCGGCTTAGGCGCCTCCGAACAGGCCGCAAGCAGGAACGCGCTCGTGAGAAGCGCCCCGGCGTACCGGCGCAGCCGGCGGCTACTGGACTTTTTTCGCTGCTGGTGCCGCATCGGGTTTCTTCTCCACTGCCGCAAAGGTCATGGCCGTACAGCTGATATTGGTATCCACCACCCCGCCCTTCACGACCCGGGCCCCGGTCATCCGGACGTTCAGCATGTTCACGATGCGCGTCATCCTGCTTACCCGGTCGAAGAACATTGCAACGTTGTGGTACCCGCCGGTCAGTTCCATAATGATGGGGATCTCCTCGTAGAGTCCACTGGGATGGACCCGCCGCTTGTCGGGCCTCCAGAGTTTCAGGGACAGACCGGACTGGTTCACGAGGTTCTGGATCTGCCTGAGCAGGCCCGAAACTTCCGAGCCGGGAGGGAGCTGCTCCGTGAGCAGTTTCAGCCGTTCGTGGAGCGCCTTGACCTCCGCTTTGAGCTCATCCAGCTTTTTGATCTTCTCGTCGTTCTCACGGATCCTGGCTTGGAGCCCGGCGACCTCTCCTTCGAGCCGCTTGATCTCGGTGTTCTTGGGTATGTGCACCTGCCAGATGTAGAGCACGACGAGCACGCCCACGAGTGCGAGGAACACGATCACCCTGGTCCGGGAAGGGATCCTCTGTATCTTATCCATGACAGCAGCGGCCATCACAACCCCTTATACCTGAACTGGAGCTTGTATTTGTAGAACTCGATCCCCTCCTGGGCCGCCTGCCTGGTTTCGAGGAGGAACACGTCGGCCAGGAACGGCGAGGCCTTGAGGTTGTCCACGAATCGGACCACGTCGTTGTTCGTGAAGGCGTCTCCGTCGAGGCCCACGTTGCCGGAATTCTCCGTAAGGGCCGTGAGGTTCACTCCCGGCGGCAAGGCCTTGCTCACCTCGTCGAGGAGCCGCACCGGCCCCACCTGGTTCTTTTTGAGCTGTTCGATGATGTCGATCTTGTCCATGACCTTCTTGCGCTCTTCCTCGACGTTTTTCACTTCCCTGAGCATGTTGTCCTGTTCGCGGATCCTCGCTTCGGCAGCGGCCTTGTCCCGCTGGAGCTCGGCGATGCGGTTATTGAGAGCCACCCATAAATAGCCGATACCGATGCCGACGATTATGAGCATCAGCACACCGAGGATCATCTGCTGCTGGAGCTCGGTGACCTTCTTGGGCGTTTTGCGCTTGGTCGGCAGGAGGTTGATCTTGATCATCATCGGTCGCCGGGCCTCCTGATCGCCAGCCCGACGGCCACGGCCGCCATGGGCCCCGCCTCTTCCATGAACGCCGGATTGAACTTCTTCGGGTCCACCCTGACGTTCTTGAAGGGATTGGTGATCTCCACGGGCACCTCGAGCCGCTCCCCGAGGATGGTGGAAAAGCTCCTGATCCGGGCGCACCCGCCGGAGAGGAGCACCTGCTCGACCTTCTCGTTTCCGCTGGTGGAGCGGAAGAACTCAAAGGAGCGCTGGATCTCGGCGACGATGTCCTCCGTCACCGATGAGATCACCCCCGAGGCCTGCTCCCGGTCCACGCCGTCCACGTCATCGCCGCGCTTCACCCGCTCCGCGTCCTCATAGGCAAGGCCGAAGTCCTTCTGGATGGCCTCGGTGTACCGGTTGCCGCCCACGGTGATGTCGCGCGTGAACGTGGACAGGCCGTCCTTCAGGATGTTGATGTTCATGACCGTCGCGCCCACGTTCAGGAGCGCCGCGACGCCGGGCCCGACGTCATAATTAAGCTCGTACATGTTCGCCAGGGCGAAGGCATCCACGTCCATGATCACCGGCTCGAGACCCGCCTCCTTCACGAGGTTCACGTAATCGTTGATCTTGTCCTTCTTGACCGCAACGAGGAGGACATCGGCCTGCCCCTCCACGGCGCCCGGGCCGAGCTTCTGAAAATCGATGTTCACGTCATCGATGGAAAAGGGGATGTACTGTTCCGCCTCCCACTTGATGGACTCTGCCAGCTCCTCGTCGGTCATGTCGGTAACGGAGATGCGTTTGATGATCACGGAGCTGCCCGAGACGGAGATCACCGCCTCCTTGGTCCTCACCTTGTTCGTTGCCAGCAGCTCCTTGATGGCGTCCACGACGCGGCCCGCGTCCATGACCGCGCCCTCGACGATCACCTCCGGCGGCAGCGGTATCATGCCGAACTTCGCAAGATGGAAGTTCCGCTCCGAGCCCTTGAGGTGGACGAGCTTGATGAACGTGGACCCGATGTCGAGCGCGATGGGTTCTATTTTTCGTGAAAAAAGCATGCCTGCTCCAAAACGGCAACAGTCCCGGCTCAGCCGGCGTTCTTGCCCCGAATGATCTTCTCGATGTTCCGCAGATTGTTCTCGCTGTATACCCTCCAGCCCCGCCAGTCACGCCCGACCCCCCTCAGCATCCCTTCGCTCTCCCACCGGAAGAGCGTGGCTCGGGAGATGTCGAACTGGTCGCAGATCTCCTTCGTCTTGTAGGTCTTGCCTGAATTTTTGCGCGTAACCATGGCATCCTCACTGGACAGGTTATTCATAGTAGATATACTAAATATACTCATAATCATATCGAAAAATCGCGCGATGTCAAGGTATTTTTTGGTTTTTTCCTGATTTTTTTGGATGAGGAAATTGCGGAGAAACAAGGGGCGCCGCCTGCGTCATGCATCGTGCATCAGACATTATCTCACGCTACGCAGCAGAGAACGGCGATGTAGTGGCAGATGCTCCCGGCGAGCACGAAGAGGTGCCAGATGCCGTGACTGTGCCGGAGCTTTTTGTCGAGGACGTAAAAAACGACGCCGCCCGTATACAGCACTCCGCCTGCCGCGAGCAAGGCGAACCCGGGGGCCGGAAGGGCGCGAAGGAGCGGGCGGACGGCGATGATTACGAGCCATCCCATGAGAAGATAGATCACGACGGAGAGAATGCGCTTCCCCTTCGCGATGAAGAGTTCCTGCGCGATGCCGAGCGCCGCAAGGCCCCAGACGGCGCCGAAGAGCGACCAACCCCAGGCACCGCGCAGGGTGACAAGGGTGAAGGGGGTGTAGGTCCCGGCGATGAGGAGATAGATCGCCGTGTGGTCGAACGTGCGCAGAACTTTTTTGGCGTTGCCGCGAACGCTGTGATAGAGCGTCGAGAAGGTATAAAGGGCGAAAAGCGTGGTCCCGTACAGGCTGAAGCTGACGATCTTCCAGGGATCGCCCGCAAGCGCTGCCCGGACCACGAGAACAACAAGGCCGGTGAGCGCGAGCGCCGCACCGGCCAGGTGGGTGATGCTGTTGAATTTTTCGCCTCGGTACATGCTTCTGTCCTTGCGTCACAGACCCGCAAAAAACTTTTCATCGCAGAGGACGCAGCGACCGCAGAGAAAAAAGAGCGCTCTTCATGGGTTGCCTCGGCGTTCTCTGCAGTAAATTTTATTTATTGCAAGAGCTTCTTACTTATCACTGCCCGCCGTATCCGTACCGGATAATTTTGCATTTTGCATTTTTACTTTGTAACTACCCAAGTCCCGTGTAGCGCCCTCATTTACTGAGGGCGACTAATCGTCGGGGATAAACCCCGACGCTACAACCTTTTGTGACTTCTGCGTCTTTTTGCGGCAGACCTGAGTAGTTACCTTTACTTTTGCATTTTCTACACGTCCACGCCGTGGGGCGTGGCAAAGGTGGCCGCGCGCCGCGCCGCCATGTCCATGAGCACGCGCTCGGTGCCGAAGGCGCCCTGCTCGTACTTGCGGATCTTCAGCTTTTCCCGGGCCGCGTCGATGAGCTTGAGCGTCAGCTCGAGGATCTTGCCCGGATCATCCTCAAAGTAGAAGCCGGCGTTCAGCATGTCCCACCACTTGTTTTCCATGATATCTTTCAGCGTCTTGCTTGCGCTGACCGGTGAGCCTGCTCCGAAGATGATGGGCACGCCCGAGGCCGCGAAATAGGTCCCGATGGCGATGGCCTTTTCGCTCATCCACTCAGGGGCGATGCCCACGGCCGGAAGGCCGCCGATGTCGTCGCCGAGACCGCCTTCCTCGGCAATGTGTGACGCGATGGTCAGGATGCGCGAGTTGTCCACGCAGGAGCCGAGATGGAGCACCGGCGGGATGCCGATGGCCTCGCAGACCTCGCGCAGGCCCGGGCCCGCGTTTTCGAGCGCGTTCTCGGGCGTCATGTACCCTGCCTTGGCCGACGCATGGGCCGAGCAGCCGGTCTGGAGCACGAGCACGTCGTTTTTGATCAGCTCGCGGGTGAGGAAGTTGTGGATGCTGTCCTGGCTGATGCGCGGGTTGTTGCAGCCCGCGAGACCCACGGCCCCGCGGATGCGTCCGGCGATGATGGCGTCGTTCAGCGGCCGGTACGAGCCGCGGTACCGTCCTCCCTGCATATACTCGACATACTCATCGGAGAAGCCGGCGATCACATCGGCGGGTTTCACGTTGGCCGGCGACACCTTTTCCTTCTTGCGGTTCTGGAAATTATCGATCGCCAGCCGGGCCACCTTCTTGGCGATGTCCAGGCCGTGGTGCTCGTCGTACTCAATATGGACGGCATCGACCATCTTGCCCTTGGACGTCGTGGTGATGATCTTGGTATGGAAATTCTTCGAGATCTGGGCGATCGCGGGCATGATGCACTGCACGTCCACCACCATGGCCTCGACCATGCCGGTCACGATGCCGAGCTCCTGCTGCAGGAAACCGCCTGCCGTGGGGATGCCGTGGCGGACCAGGATCTCATTCGCCGTACAGCACATGCCCACGAGGTTCACGCCCTTGGCGCCCTTGGACTTGGCGTATGCCGTGATTTCCGGGTCTTCAACGGCGACCACCAGCATCTCGGCAAAGGACGGCTCATGGCCGTGGACCACGAGGTTCACGTGGTCTTCCTTGAACACATCGAGGCTGGCCTTGGTCTTGACCGGTTTGGGCGTGCCGAAGAGGATGTCCGAGATGTCCGTGCCCATCATGGAGCCGCCCCAGCCGTCGGCGAGCGAGGTGCGGAGCGCACCGAGCATGATGTTGTTCGGCTCCTGGTCCACGCCCATGGTGGTGCGATGGAGCATCTCCACGCACTCGCGGTCAATGGCGCGAGGGGCGATACCGAGCTTCTTCCAGATCTCCTGCCGCTTTTTCGGGGCACGGGAGAGGTACGCCAGCTCGCCCTTCTGCTGCCCGAACTGATCGAGAAACTTAAGCGCCACCTCTTCCGCCACTTTGTTCACGGGCTTGCCTTCCACGTTGATGCCGAGGTACCCTGCCACGCGGTTGAGCTTGCGCACGTCCTTGATCTGGAAGTCCTTGGCCTCCCCGCGGGCCACGGCGAGCAGGGTGTTCGCGAGGTCGCGGGCATGGTCCGAATGCGCCGCGGTGCCTGCGGCAACCATGCGCGCGAAGTTCCGCGCCGTGACCACCGGAAGCGATGCGCCGCATACCCCCTCGGCCTCGTCTTCCTTGCCCACGAGCCGGCAGGGCCCCATATGACACATCTTGCAGCACGCGCCCTGGTGCCCGATGGGGCAGGGCTTCAAATGCTCCGCACGGTCGAACGAGGTCTTTATTTTTTTCTCTCCGGCGACCTTCAACAGCGCCTGGGCGGCCGGATCAACTGATTTAAGATCTTCCCTCATGATTTCCAACTCCTTTCATAAAGGAGACTGAGCATCCCCTCTTTTAATCCTGTGCCTTATAAGCCTTCACGGTACCTTTCCAGGTACCTTTCCAGCGTACTATCTCTGCAGCGCCGGTTCTTTCACCACGATCACCTTGAACACGCCGGAATCCGCGAGCATGCCCTGGTTCATTGCCTTGAGGACCACGGACGCGGATACTGCGTACGGTTTTGCGGCCTTGGCAACGACGGATTGGAGTGAGCCCTCGCCGGGTTTCCCTGCCTTCACCTTCCTTGCCGCAGCGGTGATGTCCTTGGCTTTCAACGCCTTTGTCTTATTGACTGCCGCGGAAATATCGGAAGCGATCTCAACACCGTCCCTGGCCTCGCCGGCAGCGCTCTGCGCCTGGCCAAAGGCCTTGACCATGCCGTAGGTATTCACAATGGTCCCCTGCTTTTCATACAGCGCGGCCATCGGAAGCACGAGGTCGGCCTTTTGTGCAAGGGGCGTCAGGTGGCTCGTCTGGACAATGATGAAATCCGACTTGAAATCCGAATCAGGCACATTCCCCGCGATGTAGAGCGCCTTCATGCCGGACTTCATATCGACATAGCCTTTGCCGGCCTTTTTGACCTTGGCATGTCCCGGCTCCCTGTCGGAAACGCAGCCCATCTGGATCGCGCCGAGGCTGTTCGCTTCGAGCATGAGCGGCAGAACGCCGGCGCTCCTGAGCATCGCGAGGTTCAGCGCCTGGAGCGAGGCCTCCTCGTTCGCGGAAATACCCGTTCCGATGACGACCACGGGCTGCTTGGCGGCGGCGTACGCCTTGGCCGCATTCGCGATCTGCTCGGCGGTAACGCCGGAACCGGATGCGGCTTGATCAACGGTCACCAGGGACTTTTTCAGCGCATCAAGCCCCTTCGCGGCCGCCGCGGCGCCCTCTGCGATCGCAGCGCTCATAAGCCCTGCAAGGAGGACCGTATCGGTCCCTTCCTTGAGTTGGAGGTGGATGGCGTTCTGATGAGAAGCGATGTCCGTCTTCTCGGGATTCACCACGATCACTTTGGCCCCTGCCTGTGCCCTTCTCCGGATCATGACATCCACTTCCTGCAGGGACTGCTTCTTCTGGGACGCATCCGAGCCGATCACCACAACGCAGTCCGCTGACTTGAGCTCGGCCTGGGAGGCGATAGTGACGCCTGCATCGCCGTAGACCGTGTGGAGGGCTGAAATGAGGCCGCCCGCATAGGCCGATGCCGGGGTGTCGATGTTTGCGCTTCCGACCACATCACGGGCAAGGGACTGGAGGGCGAAGGCCTCTTCGTTCGTAAGCGAGCCGGAAGCAATGAAGCCCGCGTTCGCGCCGGCCTTCCTGAGGGCGTCACCCGCGATCTTTGCCGCATCGTCCCAGGTGGTCGGCACGAGCTTGCCGCCCTGCTTCTTCATGGGCGCGGTGACGCGGTTTGCGGATTTTAAGGAATCGAAGCCGAACCGGCCGATGGCGCAGATATAGCCGTTGTCTTCTTTTGCATTCACCTTCACGATGCGGCCGTCCTTCTTGCTCACGACAACGCTGCAGCCCGATGCGCAGGCGGTACAGACCGACTCATGCTTCTCCAGGTCCCATTCCCGGCCGTGCTGCCAGCGGTCGCGCTCCATGATGGTGTTCACCGGGCAGGCATCGATGCAGGACCCGCAGAAAGTGCAGCCGGACTCGTGGAGCGGCTTGTCGAGCGCCGTCGAGACCTTGGTCGTGATGCCGCGGCCCATAAAGTCGAGCACGTTCGTACCCTGCTCCTTGCAGACCCGCACGCACCGGCCGCAGAGGATGCAGTAGTTGTTGTCGATGGTGATGAAGGGGCTCTTATCGTTCAGCTCATAATTGAAGCTCTTCCTGCCGAAGGACGATTCCTGTATCTTTAAGTCCGCGGCGTATCGCTGGAGGTCGCAAGCGCCGGCCTTGGGGCAGGTCATGCAGTCCAGGGGATGGAAGGAGAGGACCAGATCGGTCACGAATTTCCGGATCTCCTCCACCTTCGGCGTTCTGGTCTGGACCTTCATCCCTTCCTTTGTCCGGGTGGTGCAGCCGGTGACGGGCGTCTTCATGCCCTCCACCTCCACCATGCACATGCGGCAGGCGCCCACGCCGCGCAGTTCCTTGATGTGGCAAAGGTTCGGGATGTGGACCCCCACGGCGGCGCCCGCATCCACGAGGGTCATGCCCTCGGGAACGGACACGGCCTTCCCGTCAAATTCCATGTTCACCATCTTGGTCGTCATAGCAGCCTCCGAAAATTCTCGTACGGAATTGGAAATTTCAAATCGGAAATTGTAAATTTAAAATTTGATATTTACAATTTGCAATTTACAATGAAGTCTTTTATTTGCCCGCCCCCACTACCGCCTGCTCTTCCACGATGAACACCGCGCCTACGGGGCAGACCTTGACGCATTCGCCGCAGTGGGTGCAGCGGCGCTGCCGGATGCGGTAGGGCGTAAAGCCGGTCTTATAGGGCTCTTTCTTCTGGCCCTCGATGGCGAAGTCCTTGCACGCTTCGCGGCACTTGTCGCACATGGTGCAGAGCGTCGGGTTGATCTCGTACCTCACCAGATAGGCGCACTCGCGGCTCGTGCAGACGCCCTTGATGTGCCGTTCGAGGTCCGCTGCGTGGTCCTTCAGAAACGCCGCGAGGATGTCGGCGTGGTCCTTGCCCTTCTTGCACATGCCGCCGTCCTTCACGTCCTCGGCGATGCGCCTGAGGAGCGCAATGTGCTTCTCCTCGCCCCTGCCCGCCTGGATCGCCTCGAAGATCTTGACGGCATCGTAGATGCCGAGCTTGCAGGGGTGGCACTTGGAGCACATGCCGTTCTTGGAATCGTCGTTGTAGAAGAACTCCAGCCTGGCCTTCGTGATGCTGACCGGGCACTTACTTTCTTGCTGCGACATGGGCCCCTCCTTTTTCGATCACGACGGCCTCCGTGGGGCAGACGCTGTAGCACGCCTTGCACTTGGTGCAGTAGTCCTGGTCGATATAGAACCGGTCCCTGAGCTCCACCACGGCGTCGAAGGCGCAGGCCTGCTTGCACAGGCCGCAGAGAATGCAGTGCTCGGGCAATATCCTGTACGACCCCAGCCCCTGGCAGCGCTTGGCGCGGCAGTACTTGTCGTTCACGTGCTCCTCGTATTCCTCACGGAAGTACCGGATGGTCGAGAGCACGGGGTTCGGCGCGCTGTTGCCCAGACCGCAGAGCGAGCCGGCCACGACGGCCTTGCCCAGCTTTTCGAGCCGCTCGATATCGCCTTCTTCTCCCCCGCCCGAAGTGATCTTTTCGAGCAGTTCATACATCTGCCACGTGCCGATGCGGCAGGGCGGACACTTTCCGCAGGACTCGCTCTTGGTGAAGGACAGGAAGAACTTGGCCACGTCCACCATGCAGTCGTCCTCATCGAGGACCACCAAGCCGCCGGAGCCCATCATCGACCCTACGCCGGCAAGCGTGTCGAAGTCAACCTTCATATCGAGGAACTGGGCAGGGATACAGCCGCCCGAAGGGCCGCCGGTCTGGACCGCCTTGAACTGCCTTTCGGGGTTCAGCATGCCGCCGCCGATGTCGAAGATGATCTCCCGGAGCGTGATGCCCATGGGCACCTCGATGAGCCCCGTGTTCTTGATTTTTCCCGTAAGGGCGAAGACCTTGGTACCCTTTGATTTTTCCGTCCCGATCTTCGTATAGTAGTCCAGGCCCTTCGTGATGATCGTCGGAACGTTTGCAAAGGTCTCGACGTTGTTGAGGTTCGTCGGCATGTTCCAGAGGCCGCCCGCCGCTTCGGAGAGACGCGGAGGACGGGGACGCGGCATGCCGCGCTCGCCCTCGAGGGAGGCCACGAGCGCCGTGGACTCGCCGCACACGAAGGCGCCGGCGCCTTCCTTGATCTCCACGGTGAAATCGAGGCCGCTGCCCAGGATGTTCCTGCCCAGGAGCCCCATGGCCTCGGCCTGCTTGATGGCGACGCCGAGGTTCTTCACGGCAAGGGGATACTCATGCCGCACGTAGATATAGCCGTATTGCGCGCCGATGGCATAGGCATTGATGAGCATGCCCTCGAGCACGGAGTGGGGGTCGCCTTCCATGACCGAGCGGTCCATGAACGCGCCCGGATCGCCCTCGTCGCCGTTGCAGACGACGGCCTTGATTTTGGCGCCCGATTTTTTGGTGTGCTCCCACTTGAGCCCGGCAGGGAAGCCCGCGCCGCCGCGGCCGCGGAGGCCCGACTTCTTGACGAGCTCGATGACCTCGTCGGGCTTCATGTCGGTAATGACCTTGGCGAGGCCGGCATAGCCGTCCTCGCGGATCGCGTCGTAGATATTGCAGGGATCGACAACCCCGTTCCGGTGGAGCGCCACGCGCCGCTGCTTTTTATAGAAGGGAATGTCCTTCATCGCGACATTCGGGTCGGACATCGGAAACTCGCGGTAGAGCTGCTTGCGGTAGGGTATGCCGCGGATCACGGAATCGGAGAACAGGCCGGACACATCGTGCACCTTCACCTTCTGGTAAAAGATCTCCTGCGGGTCCTGGATCACGAGGGGACCGCGCTGGCAGAACCCCTGACAGCCGGTCTTCACGATCTCGAGCTTGACCTGCTTCTGCGCCGCCTCTTCCTCGAACTTCCGGATCAGCTTGTGTGAGCCCGAGGCCTGGCAGGCGGTGCCGCAGCAGACGCGGACGCGATAGGCATCGCTCTCCTTATGCTCCTTCTGGAGCTTCCGCCTCAGGGCATCCAGGTCTTTTACATTCTCCAGCCGCTTAAACGTGAGTTCCATGTTCGCTCCTCACCGTGAGAATGATATCGTCCACCATTTTCGGCGTCAGCTCGCCGAAGAGCTCCTGGTCGTTCACGGTGACCACCGGCGCCAGGGCGCAGCACCCGACGCACCCCACGGTCTCAAGGGTGACGGACAGATCGGGCGTGGTCTCGCCTTCTTTGATACCCAGCTTTTGCTCCATCTCCGTGAGCACTGCCCTGGCGCCGCGCACGTGGCACGCAGTGCCCATGCAGACCTTGACGATGTTTTTGCCCCGGGGCTTGAAATGGAAGTGCTTGTAGAACGACGCCACGCCGTACACCTGCGAGAGGGAGAGCGACAGCCGGTCGGCGATCATGCCCATGGCGTCCTCGGGGAGGTAGCCGACCTTTTCCTGGACCCGCTGGAGCACGGTAATAAGGACTCCCCGCTTACCCTCGGCATCGTCCAGAACGGTATCAATCTTTTTGACCTCTTCTTGTTGAAGCACCGGCAACCTCCTCGATCTCGCTCCCCGGAAAAAAACGGGATCCCGACCCCCCGGGGAATAAACAGTGTTTTTAAAGTGATGGAATGGACTTGACCGGACCAGAAAGGCTGTCAGAGCCGCAATCCCGAGCATCCGCTGCTGCCGTACGAGGCAGTCAGCAGCGTTACCGATCCACCAAAAAGCGCGCTGCCAAAATACACGGCAGGTCCGGAAATGCACTTGATTATGAAAGCGATTGCGATTGAATATTAACCAGTAAAGATTAAAAATGCAAGCCAAAAAGTTATTAAAAATTTTCATGTAAAAATTACTATTATCTATTTCGGTAACGCCTGTTTACCGGGCCAATACATCTGCTTCTCGCCGGAATGCCCGCCATACCGCCCCGGTTCACTCATCACTTCGCCGTATCATCGCCCTTCTTCCCCTTTTTGCCCGACCGACCGCCCTCGCCCGGTCGCGGACCTTCGGGACTGACCGGCATTTTTCGCAGGGAATACCCCGGCTCGGGGCGCGGACTCGCAAATTTGACAGCCTGATGCATGCCTGCTATTATTATATTATTCGACCACTGAAAAACCCACAACGCAGCAAGGAGACAGCATGGGCATCCTGGCAATGATACTTGCGGGCGGCAAGGGAGAACGCCTCCATCCCCTCACGCTCCATCGGGCAAAGCCCGCCGTCCCCTTCGGCGGCATCTACCGGATCATCGACTTTACCCTGTCCAACTGCATCAACTCCGGCATCCGCAAGATCGCGGTCCTCACCCAGTACAAGTCCATGTCCCTGGACAAGCACCTCCGCCTCGGGTGGAACTTCTTCTCCGGCGAGTTGAACGAGTACATCATCTCCGTCCCGCCCCAGCAGCGCGTCGGGGACAAATGGTACCAGGGCACGGCCGATGCCATCTACCAGAACATCTACATGATAGAAAAGGACGCGCCGGACCATCTCATGATCCTCGCCGGCGACCACGTCTACAAGATGGACTACGCGGAGATGTTCAGGTTCCACCGCGAGCAGCGGGCCGACGCCACCGTGGCCGCCATCGAAGTGCCCGTCGCGCAGGCCTCTGCCTTCGGGATCATCGAGGTAGAGGAGGACTGCCGGATCATCGGCTTCGAGGAAAAGCCAAAAAAGCCGAAGTCCATCCCGGGCAGGCCGGACATGGCGTTCGCGTCCATGGGCATCTACCTCTTCAACACCCGGAAGATACTGGAACACCTCCGGTTCGACGCCCTCAGGGACACGTCCCATGACTTCGGCAGGAACATCATCCCCGAGATGATGAAGACCGCCCGTGTCTGCGCCTACAACTTCATCGACGAGAACAGGAAGGCGGCAAAGTACTGGCGGGACGTGGGGACCATCGACGCCTACTGGGAGGCGAACCGGGACCTGGTGAGCGTGGACCCGCTCCTGAACCTCTACGACCGGGCCTGGCCGATCCGCACCTACCAGGCGCAGAACCCGCCGGCCAAGTTCGTCTTCGCCCAGGAGAAGAAGGGCGGCAGGCTCGGCATCGCGTTGGACTCCATCGTGGCCCCCGGCTGCATCGTGAGCGGCGGCCGGGTGCAGAACTCGGTGCTCTCGCCCAACGTGCGCGTCAACAGCTACAGCGAGGTATATGATTCCATCCTGATGGAGAACGTGGACATCGGCAGGCACTGCCGGATCAAGCGGGCGATCATCGACAAGGACGTCACGATCCCGCCGGGGACCGAGATCGGCTACGACCTCGACGAAGACCGTACGCGGTTCCATGTCACTCCATCGGGGATCGTGGTGATCGGGAAAGGGACCGAGCTGTGCGAGAGCGAGATGGAGCTGACCGACGAACCCGCGGCGTGAACAAAAATTCATGATATACCGCCGAGGACGCCGAGTTGATAAAATCAAATGAAACAGGTTTTCTCTGCGGGTAACATTGATGGTCTCGTAAAAAGTCGTCATACCCGCGAAAGCGGGTATCCAGAGTCCAGTCAACCATCTGAAAAAACTGGATTCCCGTTTTCACGGGAATGACGAAAAAGGGCGGTTACGGACTTTTTACGAGACCACCAACATTGATTCATTCGTAAAAAGTTCTAAAAGCCGTCTTTGCGAGCGAAGCGAAGCAATCTCGCAGTTCATAACCGCCTGAAAAATCGAGATTGCCGCGTCGCTCCGCTCCTCGCAATGACGGCATAAGGGGCTTTTTACGAGACCATCACATTCAACCGATCACCCTCACGATCTCTTCCAGCGGTTTTCTGCTCCTCGCCGGCGGGTCCTCATCGGGCGCCCCCACGGGCAGGAGCGCGGCGATGTACTTTTCCTTGCCGTAGCCCAATAACTTCTCAAAGGCCTCCTGCGCCACCAGCGGCCCCGTCATCCAGCAGGACCCGTAGCCGAGGGCGTGGATCGCCAGAAGCATGTTCTGGATCGCCGCTGAAACGCTCTGCAAACCCGGATGAGGACGGAGACGCACGGCTTCTTCCTCGCTATATCCCATCCTCATCAGTAGGCCAGTTGACACGTATGATTCCATAACAACGGCGATCACGACCGGAGCGTTCTCGAAGAAAACATAATAATTACTCTTATATGCCGTCAGCCGCTGGGCCTGTTTCTCGCTCTCGGCATAGGGGACCATCCGGTCCACCATCTCCCGGACAGCCTCGGCCATCTTCTTGAGAAGCGCACGGTCTTTGATGACAATAAAACTCCACGGCTGGGCATTGTTTGCGCTCGGCGCAAGCCTCCCGGCATCTAGGATTTTCCTGATGTCCTCGTCAGGAACCGGCGTCTGCTTGAACCGGCGAATACTTTTTCTGCCCTTGATAGCGTCAAAGAGGTCCATAGTTTATCTCACCTTCCCGATCGGGAACCCCATGCCGCTGATCGATATTGTAGGATATTGCGCCCTTTTAAAGACCTTCTCCGCAAGCGCCGGCACTTCATTATCCACGAAAAGAATATCTCACACAATCCCTAACCCGGACAAGCCGGAATTGAAAATTGAAAATTGCAAAATTGCGGTAAAAATCAAGACATTAAAGAAATATTCTTTCCATTTTTTGAGAAGAATTTGATTTTTTAGTAACTAACTCATTCCATTTTCTCCCATTATCCAGGGCCTACGCTAAAACAGGCTCATTATCACGCTTATAACAACGGAGATGATAATCAACGCGATCACGATCATGGCTATCATCATCATCCAGTGCGGACCGAATCTCACACCCTGAGGCTCTGCGGGCTCAGGCGAGATCGCCTTGTCGATTCGGGCGAAAAATTCGGACTTGGACGCGAGCAGTCGTATCAGCGCGAAGGCAGGGAGCACGCTGAATAAAAGACCGAAAGCCGCGAAGAGCCATGCGCCGCTGGATTGCTGCGCGTTGACCGCAAGAGAGACCAGGTAAAAGCAGAACGCGGCTATTGCCGCGGATAGCCCGGCGAACATCAGATAGAAAAACGACATCTTCTTCACGAGAGCCTCCTTCCAGGATGAACGACAACCGTTTGCATGGAGCTTCTTATCGGCGGAACTGGGAATTGAACACCGCCTCGATATGCGCGTAACGCTCCCGCAGCCGGGCCTCTTCCTTCCCGAGCCCCAGCGACCCGGCCAGTCCGATGGCCCTGGACAGATGGCCGAGCGCATCATCCCTGTCGTCCTTGGGATAGCTCGATTCGTACATCCTGTCGTATGCCTGCTCGGCCCGTTCAGCATGCTGTCGCAGTTCGCCCACCAGGGCCAGGTCGTGATGCTCCCCGATCAGGTCGCTCTCCCGGGCGCTTCGCGGCGTGCTGATGCAGTCATGGACAAACGGTTTGTTCCCGCCGGAAGCCGCCGGGCTGATAATGGCAAAATCGTAGTTATGTTCATGCCCAGCCTCCCGGATCACACCGGCAAGCTGATGGAGAGACACCGGGATCTCGAGCCTGAGTCCATCGTCGGACAGGTCGGCAATTACCGCGTCCAGGTCAATGCCGAGCGTACCGATGAGTACCGGATACACCTCGGTCAGCCCAAGCAGGAACGCCCTGAAAAGGGGCAGATCGCTCTCCTGGTTCAGAGGTTTGTCCCTGCGCCAGCTCACGCCCTGAATCGTGGACAAGTCAAAGGCGAAACTGATCAGCACCAGTTCCCCGGACGACAATTCGTGCAGGAAGAGCCTTGCGTCTCTCTTTCCTGCCAAATCCAGCCGGAGATCCAACGACAGAGCCCGGTACGTTTTGTTAGGATAAACAGGATCGGGTATCCCCTCTTCGTAATCGTCTATCTGATGCTGGAATTCCCTGTCCGGCGCAGCTATTTCCACTCCAGAGGGAATGTTCAGCAGCTCCCTGAGGAAACTCTGGATAAAATAGCTGCGGTTGGGGGGGCCTGGCAGAACCCGTGGCGCGGCGATTTCCGATGCTGAAGGACTGCTACGCAATGCGCTGAGGAGCTGCTCGTTCAATTCTCCTTCGTAAGAACTGCTCGACAGGAGGATGCTCGCCATATAGCAGGTTTTGTACTGGGAGGCAGGCGCCCTGTCTTCTTGTTCTTGCATGGTTATTGTGAGCTCCCCCGATGATCCCGGATCACGATTGCAGCGAGCCCTGCTTGTTTCGCGGCAGCGTATAGTCGCTGATCTTTTTCAATGGAGGCATCCTCCTGCGTTATTGCACCTTCCCGATCGGGAAGTTCGCGCCGGTCTGGATCGTCGGCGTCTGCTGACGCTTGAAGACCTCTTCGGACAGCTTCGTCACCTGCTCTTCCACGTAGTCCGCGAGGCCCAGCACGGTGATGAACCCGTCCTTCTTGATGTCCGCCTTGCCCCGGAGCCCTTCCATCAACACATAGGTGAAGAGACCATGCCCCTTGTACCCTTCGAGCGCCTGCTGGGTGTCGGATGATGCGGAAAAGACCGCGGAGCCGATGGCCCGCTGGAGAAGCTTCACTGCTGTTGATTCCGTGAGCCCCCTCGTCTGCTGCAAGAGCGCGATCTGGAGTTCCTTGCCGCCCTTGCCTGCATTGCAGGTGTCGAGGATCACGACCTTCTTCTGGGCGGGAATGTTCCCGATGAGCTTGGCAAGATCCTTCTGCCCCATGGCGTCTTCGCCGATGTGCCGGGAGGACAGAAGAAGGACATTGCTCGTGAGCAGGAAATACTGTTCTTCGTTGTTCACCACGTCCACCACTCCGTGGGAGGCGTCGTAGAATACAAAGAGGTCGTTGGGCTTGATCTTCAGGCGAAGCTCTTCAAAGGCCTTGGTGATGGCCTCTTTGGTCGTCGCATCTGGCGTCGTGAGTATCCGAATATCGGTTTTCTCAAACAAAGGCGCCGCGGTCTTCTTCAAGGTCTCTGCAAATGCCGCAGCATCAGGCACGGCATAGGTCAGCGATATGGACTTATTCTTGTATTCGTTGATGCCTATGACAAGGGCGTAGAGGTCCGGCTTCCGGAGAAGCGCTTTGGAGATGACGGAAATCTTCGCCGGGTTCGACTCCATGGAATTCTCTTTGTTGAAAGCGACAGCCCTGATCTCGTTCTGCCCTTCTATGAGAGGAATGGTAAAGGAGAGGAGCTTCTCATTTGCCGTTTCCCTGCCTTTTACAATCACCCCTCTCGTCTCATTCGCCACCTGGGCGCCGTTGAGATAGATATTCACATTTCCGATCCCGCCGCCGTTATCGATGATCTTCAAGGAAACGGTGATGCTGTCCTTGTCAATAATTTCTCCTGCAACGGGTGATACGATCCAGACCGCGGGGGCCGGCTTTTTGACCAGGATATCGCCGAAGGTCTCGCCTTTAGGAACTTCCTTGCCGGCCAGGGCCAGTTGAACAAGCTCGGGGCGGTAGAACCTGGCATAGAACTGGTCTATGCTGTAGACATTATTGCCGATCCTTACGTTAAGGTTTTTTGCGCCGTTGGGAGAGGCATTGAAGTAGCCTTCCGGGGTAATGACGATCCATTCTCCATCGTCAAATGTAATCATCCGACAAAGTTCACTGCCCGTTGCCGCGTTCCAGATGATGCTTGCCCCTCCCCCGCCCGTAAGCGCATATCTGCCGTCAGGGCCGTAGGCTACTGAGAGGACGAAATCCGCACTCCCCTTGACCTTAAGTGTCCTGATCACCTTTCCCGTTGAGATGTCCCAAATCCTGGCAGTACCATCAAAACTCCCGGAAAACACATGCCTGCCGTCAGGGCTGAAAGATACGGATCGCACGATTCCGGCATGCCCCTTGAACGTCCGCACCTCTTTGCCCGAAGACACGTCCCAGAGCTTAAGGGTATTGTCGCCGCTTCCCGACAGCACAAAGCGGCCATCGGGGCTGAAGGCCGCGGAGTAAACACCATCTGAATGACCCTGAAACGTCCTTATCTCCCTGCCCGTGGACACGTCCCAAAGCTTAAGGGTTTTATCATGACTTCCGGACAGTGCAAAGCGGCCATCGGGGCTGAAGACCGCAGATGAGATATGATTTGAGTGCCCCTTGAGTGTTTTCACCTCATTCCCGGTGGAAACATCCCAAAGCTTCAGAGTAGGATCATCAAGCCGACCACCGGTCAGCACATATTTACCGTCAGGGCTGAAGGCGACTGCTTCGACATAGCTTTTAAGCCCAAGAAAAATCCGTGTCTCCTCGCCGGTAGAGATGTCCCAAATCTTGGGAGCTAAACTGCTTGCAGACAGCGCGTACCTGCCGTCGGGGCTGAAGTATGCAGAGAGCATCGCCTCATATCTGTGCCCAGTAATTGAATACTTATATCCTTTAAGCTTTCGCACTTCTTTGCCGGCTACTATGTCCCAAAGCACTATCTTGCTTGCATAGGTTGCGGACAGTACGTTTCTGCCGTCAGGGCTGAAGGAAACCGATGAAACGCCGCTTGCCTGTCCCCGGAACGTCCGCAGTTCCTCTCCTGTCGACAGGTCCCACAGTTTAATGGTATGATCGAAACTCCCGGAGAGCGCATATCTGCCGTCAGGGCTGAAAGAAACTGATGAAATCCCGTTCTCATGCCCCTTCCCCTTGAACGACTGCATCTCATTTCCGGTAGAAACATTCCAAAGCTTCAGTAGTGGTGTATAATCATCATTCCGACCACCGATCAGCGCATATTTACCGTCGGGGCTGAAAACGACTGCGTTGACGCCGCCATGCCCAAGAAACCTCCGTGTCTCCACGCCGGCTGCAACGTCCCACAACCTGGCGGTTTTATCCTTACTCCCGGAAAGCGCAAATCTGCCGTCGGGGCTGAAAGAAACTGCCTTGACCTCATCTGAATGCCCCGAAAACGTCTTAATAGATGTTCCTGTACGCACGTCCCACAGCTTGATGGTTTTATCACTGCTTCCCGTCAGCGCGAATTTACCGTCGGGGCTGAACGTTACGGCTGTAACATCATTTATATGCCCTTTCAGTGTTCTTACCAGCATCCCCGTTGAAACATTCCACAGCCTGACGGTAGTGTCCCAGCTTCCCGACAGCGCGAATTTGCCGTCGGGGCTGAAGGATACGGATATGACCGAGTCGACATGTCCGCCGAGTGTCCGCACGGCTCTGCCGTTTGACACGTCCCACAGTATGAGCGTTTTATCTGAACTCCCGGAGAGCGCATATCTCCCATCGGGACTGAAGGTTGCAGAATTTACCCAATCTGAGTGCCCGTGTAACGTCCGAATCTCCCTGCCCGTAGACACGTCCCAAAGCTTCAGCGTTTTGTCCCAACTCCCGGACAAGGCATACCTGCCGTCCGGACTGAAGGCTACGGAGCTGACAAATCCTGAATGCCCCATCTGCACAAAGACTTCCGGCCCCTGATTTATGCGCTCCGGGGCGGGCTTTTCACCGGCATACGCCGTGTTTCCGGGCAGGGAAATGCAGGCCATCATTATGGCCAAGGACCATATGATAATTGCTCTCTTTTGGAATAATCGCATCGAGCGAAACATGATCATCTCCCGGTTTTCACAACCACCTTGTCCTCAAAGAACTCCGAGGCTGCTGCGGAGGCGTTCTTGCTGTCCGTCTTTTCCGCCAGCTTGATCCCTCTCGTCTTCATCCCAATGTCGCGCGTCTGTGTCTTCACCTGATATACCCCGCCCTGGGCTTCGGTGCTGATCTCTCCAAGAGGCGATGAGCTCGCATACACGATGACGTTTTCTTCACCAAAGGGCGGGCTTACTTCCAGATCGAACTTGTCGTTCCCTGCAGGGATCTCGTAGACCGACCCGCCGTTGAAATAATTCTCCGCGCGATACGGATTGGGCAAAAGCTGGAGCGTCTCACCGCTCGCATCCTTATACAGAACACGGGCATAAAAGGGCTTGTTTCCCCTGATGTAGACCTTGATCTTCTCTCCGGTCTTATATTCCTTCTTGTCCGTCCAGGCCTTGACCTTTAAGGGGGCTGACGGGTCGTCGCTGAACCGGGTGTCCCTTGACAGGGTCTCCATTGCCTTTACATCGGGGATGATCTCCGCCTTGATCTTTATCTTGCAGCAATCGCCTGATGAGGGGTCCTTGTACCAGGACTTATCCAGCTCCTGGATGATCTTCACCTCTGCGTTTGCATATGCTGAAAGAAGGTCCTTCTCAAGCTCGAAGTTCTTGACGTGCGTTTCGCTTTTGATGTAGGTCGACGCGAACTCGACGGCCCTTTTCTTGGCGTCGGCAAGGGCCGCCTGCTCGGTCTGCTTCCTGGACTTGTCATCCCCCATGCATGCATTACCGTCGGCTTCGGTGATGGTGGATTGCGCGGCATAGGCTGGCGTAAAGAGAACCAGAAACATGAGCACGATCAACGGAATAGGGGATTTCATACAGGACCTCCTCAAGAGTATGGCCGTATTGTCAAGAATTAACCACAGAGCACACAGAGAAATCATCAAAACTCAAAATGTTGAAGGCTCTTTACCGGCCTCCCCCTCTGTGTCCTCTTACTACAGCATTTATTTCGTTTTCTGCATTCTTCACATTTCCAAAAAAGGTCTTATTATCATGTCGGTTGAGAACACTGAGCACACCTCCGTGCTCTCTGTGGTTTCATGCTGTGCCTCTCTTTTTTCATGAAACTTTTGACACTACCAGTATGGTGCTCATGGTGTTCTCGTAGAGCGCGCGAGCTGTAGTGAGACAAGTATTACAGAAGGGTCTGTTGGACGTCAAGGGAAGATTCGCTGGGGGCGCATGGGGCATGGAGCATAGGGCATGGGGCATGGGGCATAGAGTAGATTCTCTTCCCTCTTCACTCTTCACTCTTCCCTCTTCCCTCTTCCCTCTTACCTCTTCCCTCTGCTCTCTTCCCTCTGCTCTCTTCCCTCTGCGCTCTGCGCTCTTCCCTCTTCCCTCTTCCCTCTTCCCTCTTCCCTCTTCCCTCTGCGCTTTTCTAAACCATCCCCGCCAAATCCCGAATAAGCTTCTCCGAGTCCTTCCACCCCAGGCAGGGGTCGGTGATGGACTTGCCGTATACGTTCTCCGTCACCTTCTGCGCCCCTTCCTCGATAAAGCTCTCGATCATGAATCCCCTGATCATGTCCTTGAGCAGGGCGGAATGCCGGCGGCTCTGCATCACTTCCATGGCGATACGGGGCTGTTCGGCGAACTTCTTGTCGGAGTTGGCGTGGTTCGTGTCAACGATGATGGTGGGGTTGGCCAGACACCGCTTCTTGTATGCCTCGGCAAACCAGATGAGATCTTCATAATGATAGTTCGGGACCGTCACGCCGTGCGGATCAACGGCGCCCCGCAGCACCGCGTGGGTGAGGGGGTTGCCGGCGGTCTTCACTTCCCACCGGTTGTAGCTGAAGGTATGGGGCGCCTGGGAGGCCTGGATGGAATTGAGCGTCACTTCCCTGTCGCCCGAGGTCGGATTTTTCATGCCCACGGGAATGTCCAGTCCGCTGCACGTGAGGCGATGGGCCTGGTTCTCCACGGAGCGGGCGCCCACGGCCACGTAGCTCAGCACGTCCTCGAGATAGGGATAGTTCCCGGGGTAGAGCATCTCGTCGGCCGCGGGAAGGTATGATTCCTTGAGCGCGCGGATGTGCATTTTCCTGATGGCCTTGAGGCCCTCGACGATGTTCGGCTCTTCCTGGGGATTGGGCTGATGGGCCATGCCCTTGTACCCGATGCCCGTGGTGCGCGGCTTGTTGGTGTAGATGCGCGGGATGATGATGATCGTGTCCTTTACCTCCGCCTGGACCTTCGCCAGCCGGGAAATATAGTCGCACACGGCGTCTTCGTCATGGGCCGAGCAGGGCCCGATGACGAGCAGGAACTTTCCGCTCTCGCGGGTAAACACGCCCTTGATGTCAAGATCGCGCTTTTTCTTGATCTCGACCAGGTCCTGGGAAAGCGGCATGGCCCCAAGGATTTCCTTGGGTTTCGGGATCTCCCGGATATATTCAAAGCTCATAGGTTTTTGAAGCCTCCTTCACGCTGCATGGTTGTGCTCGAGAGTGGTATGCAGTATAAAATCCAAGGGAGCGCAAGTCAAGCCCAAAAGCGGGAGCGGGAGAAGTGAAAGCGCTGTCGGACACCAAGGGCTCTTCCCCTTGCGGGGCAAATCTCGGCACGCCCTGCGCAACGGTGAACAGGATGCCTGTCGGCATATCGGCGGATTTCCGCCAAAAAATCACTGGTTTTTTTTCCGGTAATATTGTATAAAGGTCGTGCCATGGCCAAAAGAAAATCAAAGAAGGGCAGCCGGTATGACCAATGGATCGCCGCGGGGATCGTCATAACCCTGGCGGCCATCGTGCTCTATCTGTGGGGGCCGCTGCACACCTTCAAGGGGGCCAGGGAGGAAAAACGTCAGCCGGAGATAAAGAAGCTGGTGCCGCCTCCGAAACGCAGGCTTGCCCAGGAGCGGAAAGAGGCTGAGAAGCACAAACCCGCGGGCGCGGAAAAGGCCGCCGTCATCGCCGTGGTGATCGACGACCTGGGCCAGGATCTGATGCCTGCCCGCGAACTCCTCGCGCTGCCCTACAAGATCACCCTTGCCGTCATGCCCGGACTGCCCCAGTCGAAAAAGATCGCCGAGCTGGCAAAGCAGAGCGATCGCGAGGTCCTGCTCCACCTGCCCATGGAGCCGAAAAACCGGAACGGTAAGCGCGAGGCCTTCGGCACGCTGCGCTCGGACATGACGCCCATGGAATTCATGGCCGCCATCAGCGCGGACATTGATGCCGTGCCCGGCGCCGCGGGGGTGAACAACCACGAAGGCTCGGCATTGACCGAAAACAGCGAGGCCATGAAGTTCCTCATGGCGGAGCTGAAGGCACGCGGCCTCTTCTTCCTCGACAGCCTCACCAATCCCCGGAGCATTGCCTATTCCACGGCAAAGGACTTCGGGCTGAAAGCCGCAAAGCGGGATGTCTTCATCGACAATGAGAGCAACAGTCCCGCCGCCATAGGGGCCCAGCTCGACGAGCTCGCGCGCATTGCCAGGAAACGCGGCTCAGCCATCGGGATAGGGCACCCTCACCCGGCCACCATGAGCGAGCTGAAGAAATGGCTCGCAACGCTCGACGAACAGGGGATCGAGATCGTCCCGGTGTCACGGCTGGTGAAATAAGACCGGGAGGAGTAAGGGGTTAGGCGTAAGGGGAAAATCGAGGTCCCACGCTCTTCGTTGTCCACGCCCCTCACGATTCACTCCTCCCGCCTCTCGAAAAAAAATGCTTACCCTCGGAATAGAAACCTCATGCGACGAGACCGCCGCAGCGGTCCTGGAAGACACCAGGGTCCTGTCGTCCATCGTCTCCTCCCAGGTGGAGATCCATGAGAAATACGGCGGCGTCGTGCCCGAGCTGGCTTCGCGGGAGCACCTGAAGAACATCATGCCCGTTATCCGCGAGGCCCTCGGACGGGCGTCGGCGTCTCTCAAGGACATCAACCTCATCGCCGTGACCTACGCCCCCGGCCTCATCGGCGCCCTCCTCGTGGGCGTGTCCACTGCCAAGGCAGCGGCCTATGCCCTGGGCGTCCCCTTCATCGCCGTCCACCACGGAGAAGGCCACATCCTTGCCGCGCAGCTCGAATATCCAGACATCGGATACCCCTACATCGCCCTGCTGGTTTCGGGCGGACATACCGGGCTCTATCACGTGCAGGAATTCGGAACATACAAATTGCTCGGCCAGACAAGGGATGATGCTGCCGGAGAAGCCTATGACAAGGTGGCAAAGCTGCTGGACCTGCCCTATCCCGGCGGCCCGGTCCTCGACCGCCTGGCGCAGGAAGGAAATCCCGGGGCAATAAAATTCCCGAGAGGCCGGCTCGAAGGTTATGACTTCAGCTTCAGCGGCCTCAAGACCGCCGTGCGGAACCACGTTGCGCTTTTTAAATCCAAGGACGCGGGCTTTGACTCGAAGCTGAACATCAAGGACGTGGCAGCAAGCTTTCAGGCCGCGGTCGTCGATACGCTGGTCGAAAAGACCATTCAGGCGGCAATGGCAACGGGCGTCAGGAAGATCGTCGTGGCGGGAGGAGTTGCAACGAACAGTTCGCTCAGGAAGAATATGAAGCAGGCTGCGGATGAGAAAGGCATGACGTTATATCTTCCGAGCATGGACTACTGTATTGACAACGCCGCCATGATCGCACTTGCAGGGTATCTGCACTTCCAGCGGGGCGAGCAATCAAGCCTGGATTTAAATCCAAGGGCAAGCATGCCTCTTTGATTCCGGGCCGTGTCCGATCGGAGAGTGAGCCTGCTAAGTCACGCCTTCAGATAATTGAAGCAATCATGAATTACTCGTTGAAACAGGTGAACGCGCGGGTGAGAGGCGCGGGGTTTTGAGCGCCCCTCGACCCGCTGGGCAGGATCATTGTGTCGGGATTTGCCTTGCTCTGCCCGGCCTGCAAAACCGATTCAGCCCGACGGCTATCGCCGGTTCTGAGCGGCATCGACGCTCCAAATCCCGCCGCCCTGCGTGGAGATAAACAGAAAAACGAAGCAGTAAAGCGCCGCAAGCTCTCCGCCGTTCTGGAACGGCAGCAGCGCCTTCGGCCCGTGCGCCATCCAATACGCGGCGGCCATCAGACCGCTTGCGAGGAAGGCCGACCAGCGCGTGAATAACCCTATCATGACCAGCGTGCCTCCGATCAGCTCGATCGGACCGGCGATGTAGATAATGAACGCGGGGACCTCTCCGGGCATGGGGCTCGGAATGCCGAACAGCTTCTGGGCGCCGTGCCAAAGAAAAAGAAATCCAACGACGATCCGCATCAGTGCGTAACCCTGGGAACTGTAGCTCGACAATGGCTTCATGGCAACACCTCCTGTTGGATTGTGGCGGTTAAGACGTTCAACCGCTCTTTAAAAAGAGAAATGGCCAATGCAAGTCAGCCATTGTAATGGAAGCGAACCGGTTTCATCCGAGCGCCGCATGGCCGCGGGCGAATACATCCTCGGCATCACGCAACTCCACCGACCCCTCATCCACCTCGCGACAGCGCTTGCGCACTTCCTCTCGCCAGGCGGAAGACAGAGTAACTTCCGGTTCTGAATCGAGGCTTTCGATGAGTTTTTCCGCCACGAAAGCACGCGCTTGCGGCGAAAGAGAAAGGACTTCTGCTATGATCGTGTCTATGGTTGTTTTCATGACAATATTATATACCGGCAATACACAGACGTCAATATGTTGAATTGAATCGCGGTGCTGAGGCGGGCGTTCTTTGCCCGGCCCTCTCGAACAACTGGCTGCGCATTACTCCATCTTGCCGCCATGAAGAATTGCTCGCGCGTATTCAATGAAGCTATGTTTTCGACTTCCAACTCTTCCTTTTGTACCGATATGCGGATCGTCATAAAAATAGCCGCTGCCAATTAGCCAAAAGACCTTGTCTGCGTTGTATGCGCTTTCATTGGCATGACCGGCAAGGCGGATAATAGCTTTAAACAATTGGTAGTCGTCTGCCTTATCTTGACATAGGTTAAGAGATAAAAAAATATCACGAAGGTGGACATCTGGTTTTGAAAAGTTGACATAACCCATTTCCTTGAGAAAATCGCATGATAATGCGAAGCCGAATCCTTCAATTTCTCGACTCAGAAGCATTGGCAGACTCGCGCGCGCTCGATCGTCTCGGTCGAAAAAGTCTACCCAACTAAAAAAATCATTGGCTGATGCAAATTGCTCAACAAAATTGGCTGCTGATAATATCGTCTGGCAATAGTGCGGCCAAATGCTCCGTGGAGTTCTGCGAAGTTCGCCTCGTGGATGAAGTTGTTCCACAATATCGTCAAGAACTACTTCCCAATCATCGCCGTATTTGTTCAAGACACTTTTCGGTGTGAAGTTGTCTAAGACAATGGACAGTTTTCCCACACCACCTATGGCTTTACCGATAACACCGGCCTTCATGTTTGCATTTTGTGCAGATTCAAGAAACCTTTGATAGATGCCTTGCTTTGTAGTCGGCTTGGGATTAATTGTTAAGGGGTTCAAATATTTTTCGATGAGATTTGGTGTTACCCCATTTATACCAAGGCTCGGCAAATAGCTTTTTGCCAGTAGATAGGCTTGCTTATCAATTTTTGCAGTATCAGTCATTTTTTATTATGCACCATCGATAAGCTAAGGGGCGTGGCGTTTTTGCCGTGCCCCTCTTGGGCGCTTGGTTAAATACTGCGCTTGTTTCTCAAAGACGAGCAGACCTTGCTGGCTCTCAAACATCGCGGCATCTCTGAAGTATGAACGTGCTTCTCTTTCCAAGCCGAGCCTTTCTGCCACTCGTTTCAAATCAATACGGTTAAGCACGTCGATGGTAACCGGTCTCTTTGCATCAAAGAACGCGAGAGAATGAAGGAACCGCTGGGAGATGTCGGAATTGAGCAGAAGGCTCGCGAAATTTGCTTCCTCTTCGGAACCACAAGGAATGGAGTAACAGGTATCGTCTAAAACCACGGGTTTGTTCTTGTACTTTCCGACGACCACGAACCGGCAATTTTTGTAGAGGCCGGAGATTGCGACTTTCCACGGAGAAAACGTGTAGTTTCCGACACCGAATACCGAAAATCGTGGTCGCTTCTGATAGATTATGCTCTGACGCCGGTCCAGGACATCCGCGTGACGCAGCAGGTAAGCCCACGTCTTTGGAGCAGTTCTCACAATAGACTCCGTATCATCACCGGGCTTGCGCTGAGTAACAAGAACAAAGCGTTGCGGTATAAGCCTGTCATTGGCGAGATCGGAAGACTTCAATAATGGAAAGAGGTAGGTCGGTTCAACCTTAATGTGTTCATCGAACCCGTTGACCAGAGTGTCGCCGGACTTACGAAACTCCATGACGGAAGCTGCATCGTGTTTCACGCCTGAGCGCCATGTATAATAGCCGACCCCGTCGAGATCACGCAACCGGTGATATCCGTCAACGTCCGCAACCAGGTCTCTGCCTACGAGACCGAATGTCGTCAGTTTATGGTCGAAAGAAAGGTCCGCGTACACCCCTGCCGTGGACAGCAGGTCCGGAACGCCGGTGTGAACAACAAGCAAACAGGCATCAACCGAAACGCCGAAGTGCATCGCAGCGTCTATCAAGTGAAGGCTTGCCCTGCCGATATTAAACCGATTGAGCCAGCCGTGCCGGAGCACTTTCCGCGCGGTTGATGTCTTACAGAGCATGGCCAGACTACCGCGCCGGCCATCGAGGGCTTCGAGGAGTTTGATCAACATCCATTCTGAAATATCGAAGTTGGCCTTGCCCGTCTTGGCGGCAAAGCCAACGTGATTTTGGAAGTTTGTTTTCTTAGGAAGATTGTCGCTTCCCAGGGCCCCAAGTGCGGCGTTGGTAACCCAGGGAGGGTTTCCCAGAACAAGAATTTCATCGCGCAATGATGAGAAGAACTCTTTCCAATTATAGGTGAAGAAATCCTGTCGGGTCACATGCCAATGAGCGCTGTTTGTATCACGGATTTTTTTACGCAAAGCTGAGATATAGGCATCATTAATGTCGAAAGCAAATATCTGACGCGTTTTGGGAAAAACATCTTGTGCCGCGAGCGCAAAACTTCCATGGCCGCAGGTTGGTTCTACGATAGCGGAAGGCAGAATACCCGCGTCGCGGAGGAATGCCGTAACAGCGTCGGCCAAATCGCGGGGAGTCTGAAAATCTCCAAATTCTATTTTAGTCTTTTTGATCGTCATGCGATACGCTGTACACCGGTGACCTTGCCGGCCTGCTCAATGACCCGGGCATACTGAAGCCGCCACTGAAGTGCGTTTGAAATGGTCAGATAGCCCACTTTTGGTCTGGTTTTAAGGATTTCTTTCGCCAATTCCTCAGCCTGAATATCGTCCAATGGTAAAAAGCGCTCCATCATGAAAGCGATAAGATCATCATTGTTGCCATTATTGTCCAATATTTTAAGGATTCCTGTCGTAGTCTGAAAGTCCCCGGTCTGACCGCTTTCGATGAAAATTACGTGTTTGATATCCAAGGTGGCTGTGCGTGTTTTCCGTTCGTCCTTCTTGTCATAAACGAAAACCAAGAGAGAATAACCAAGTCCGTATATTTTCTGCCGGGCGGATTTAAAGGGGCAGGAGGATTGAGGTTGCCGGATACTGGTCACCTTTATGTCTATATCCAGTTCGGGGAAGTCTATTCCTTTCGCCGAGGAACCTCGCGCGTACTCGTATTTCTTCTGTAGCGCTGCCTGGAACTTGTGTTCCAGATAAGTCCCGACGGCCTTGCCGTCCGTCACACCGAAAAGTGATTTCTCCTTGTGTCCTGATTCCCGATCGGCAAAGACTTTTGCTTCGGTTTTCAGAAGTTGGGTTGTAAGTTTTTGCATATCTTTCTCCCGGTTTTAATGGCTCAATTCGTAGCTCGATCTTGGAGCCATACGGTTTTATTGAGCCACATATTGAGAAGTTTTCTCGACTTTATCGTAATTTTCATGCGAAGTCAAACAAAGAAAGATATCAAACCAACATAACCATCGGATTTCTTTATAAAAAGGCCAATAGGGGGTCAACTCCGGGATATCAACAGACTACCCTCTATCCGAATCACAAGCCCCCGTTGTCCCGCCCTGTAATAACCATGGGGTTCGTCGAGCTACTCTTTTGCCGCGGCGCGGGCGCGCTTTACGCGCTCTGCTGTGACCGGATGGGACGAGACGTAGGCAAAGGCGCGCTCCTCTTGCTCGTGTTGTTTTGCGAGCCTTTCCATGAGCGAAGCAAATGCCGCCGGTGAGTGGCCTTTCTGTTTGAGCAGTCTGAAAGCAAAAGCATCGGCCGCGGCTTCGAACTCACGGGAGTATTTCGTCTGCGCCACCAGGACCGGAAGGCCGGCGACGGCGACGCTGAGCGATGCGGCATCAGCGGTGACGGTGGCGACGACGACGGCGGTAACGGAGTTCTGGAGCACGCTCCTCAGGGTATGACGAAGCTCCACATGCCCGATCTCGTGGGCCAGCACTGCCTGCACTTCATCCGGAGACTCCGCTGCCTTCACCATATCGTCCGTGATGACGATGGTCCCTCCGGGAAGAGCAAAAGCGTTCGCACCGATGGCCCCGGCGGCGCGAAACTCCAGCTGATAGTGGTTTTTCAGCGGCAGCTCGCTGCGAAGCCTGTCAAAACCGTCCTGGATGCCTTTCTGCGTGTTCTTATCAAGGTTCGTCGGCGTGAACCATCCTTGCTCATCCAGCCAGGCCAGGGCCTGCTTGCCAAGCGTTTGCTCTGTTTCTATAGGTATACGGGCGGCAATGCGCTCGGCCGCGGCCGGCAGGCCGAAGAAGTAGCCTGCAAGCAGCATGCATGCGACGATCGCGACACCCGCCAGCGCAACGCCCCACCGCTCCTCCAGCCACGCCACAGGCCCTTCGGACGGGCTTGCCTGGGGCAGCGACTCCAGAAAAGCATGGTCAGCGCATTGAAATTGTCCGCCGCTAGGAAGGGCGATGAAACGGTCTGTCTTGCCGATACGCGGCGATACTTTCAGCGTATCAACGGCATACCGCCCGGAAGTCAGGTTGGCAGTCAGTAACGCATCCTGGCCTGTGAATTCCATGGTGGCCGGCACGGCAATCGGCCATCGGCCGTCGTAGTAGTGCCCCTCAATGGTGATCATAGTGAAAGGTCCACGTCAAAAAAGTCCACGGTCTCGGCCCCGATCGCCTCCACCGCGAGCAGGTCGCTTCCCTGGAATTCGGCGAGTTCCCCTTCCTGCAGGACCCGCAGATTGTCGGCCCGGTACTTCAGGGTCCGCATCACCGCCCAGGGGATCAGAAGCCCCAGTGAGGCGATAATGGAGAGCGCGTTGGTCACGTAGAGTTTTGCCATGCCTCTGCCGAGCAGGGTGGATTGAAAGCGGAGCGGTCCGAGCCGTGTATGGTTCCAGACAACGTTGCTGCTGTGCGCCTGAACGTATGCGAATGCCAGCACGTATCCGGCGTAAATCGGAACGAGGGCGAGCAAAGCAATAAGCTGTGACTTCTTTGTGAACGCCAACAGCATGGCCGCGAGCAGGCCGGTGCTGATCAGGAAAGCCGCCATGATCAGGCCTGATATAAAATAGACCTTAAAGAACTGCCCGCCGGTGGCGGAAAAGGCCCCATTCCTTCCGCCATAGGAGGTATGGCCGATGAGAAAGTTCTTGAGCCGCTTTATCCACCAGGGGAATGCGAAGCTGAAAACAATGACCAGAACGGCCGCGACAGCGTATTTCCCCCACCAATTGAACATCGTTCCGAGGACGAAGAAGGGAATGAGCCCCCACACGTAAATCTCTTTCAGGGCATCGGCATATCCCCCGTCGAAATGAAAGGTCATGTTGCGGAAGGCGGAGTAGCGGGCGTTGAATGCTGCCGAGCGGACGATCACCCATGGCGCGAGTACCGCTCCGGCCCCAAATACATAGGGCAGCAGGGAGGTAAAAAAGTGATTCGATGCGTAATAAACCAGGAACGCCGCCGCCGCGATCACGCGGCCTTTGAGGATCGGGACCGGCTGGCCCAGATACTGGAACGGCGTGCCGTCCAGCGTGGTGTGGGAGTAGAAATAGCGTTTCTTGCGCACCTTCGCCCATGCGGAAAAGATGCCCAGGGTAAGGAGCGTCAGGCAGAGATTCACGATCCAGATCCGGAAATATTCGCTCGCTGAACCCCGGAACTTGAGCGCCAACTCGCGCTGTTGCCCCGGCATTTCTTTGTTTCGCAATAAAAATGTTTCGATAGGTCCGGGCGATTCCTTCGCCTCCTGCGGATCGACCTTGAACGGCCTGCTTGCGTCGTAGCCGCATGAGCATACGGCCATGTCCTCATGATTACTTGAACCACATTGTGGACATTCCCAGCCCATAACCTTATCCGGCTTTCGTAAAGGTTCAAAAAGAGGCGCTGTGTCGGACAAAGGGCTGCCGCAGTCGGAGCAGAAGGCTGCTCCTTTCAAGAACTCCGCTGGTTCCCCCAAACGTTTTCTATGGTCGCAATCGGGATTTGGGCAGAAAGGCATGAGTTCCTCTGTCAATAACAAAGATTATGCGAAAAACTATTTATCCACTCTCTTGTGGTGATAATAAATCAGCAAATACTGTTCCTCAATAGCTAATTCGGGCTGAAGCATGCACGTTGCAATAAAAATGCAACTGCCGAAAAGTACAGGAAGAAGTCTATTTTTTTCTAAATTCGTTGTCAATGGAAAGAAACGGCGCGAGAAGGAAAGGACGAAAAATAAGAAGTGATAAAGATGACGGTGCTTACACGGCCATTTTTGCGCTTGACGATCTCGGTTGATGATTAATGCCGAGCAGGCCGTCAATTGACAAATCCTCATCTATGAGCGGCCAATGGATGCCATAACCTGATGGCGATATTTCGTAGGCTGCTCTCTCGGCTGGCGAAGCTTTGGCAAGTCTTTGCGAAATGTCCGTGAGGGCAAAAGAATATTCCTTACCGTCCACCATTATAATTACGGTGTCATCTTTGAAGAGAACCTTTTCGATTTCATGGTATCTGGTCAATTTTGCCTCTCCCGTTGGAACTTGTTCCATTCGGTCTCAATAAAGTCAAAATACTCGAAAATGATCTTTTTGACCTCTCGCTTATTGCTGCTATTCATATTATAGCTATGTGCCTCTTCAACGTCAAAGTTCAGACTGTCGAGCCAGAACTTGCACTCCATCTCGCCTTTTTTACAATGAACATGTATTGGCTCATTACCTTCGTTAGAATAAAAGAAAAATCTCCACCCCATAACGAATAGTATCGTTGGCATGATGAATAATATTATACACCTATAGACAGAAAAATAAAGTCCTAAAGCTTTCTAGATGTAATCTTCATATTTCCAAAATATGCAACTGTCGCGTAGGAGGAAGTATGAAGCACTCTGATGGCTGAGTCGAATCCTGCTTGAGAGCGCGCCGGAGCATCCAGCCTCATGATTTTATCTCCTGCTTCGCCTCCCGGTACCCCTTCGCCTGGTGCATGAAGGCTTCGAGGCGGGTGAGGGTCTGGGAGTCCTTCTGGCCTTCGTAGGCGATCGAGAGCAGCGGGATATTATCGAAGTCCTCTCTCACGCGCTTCAGCAGCGCGCCGGCAATGGTGCCGGGCATGCAGGTAAAGGGCATCACGTTCACAATGCCTGATACGCCCCGCTTGATGTAGTCGATGGCCTTGCCCACGGACAGCACGGTCTCGCCCTCGAAGGAATGATGGACATAGGGCGCCGCGGCGCGGAGGGTCTCGCTGATCCTCGGCTCGTGAAGGCTCCGGAGGCTTCCATTGAAGCTGCTGACCATTTTATGCTCTTCCCGCTCCTGCACCCAGCCGGCAACGTGCGATTTGAACAGGTCGCCCCATGCGCGGTTCATGCGGGCGGCGCCCTTTGCCGTCACGTTCAGGTAGGCCAACCATTCGGAGATGGGCGCCACCCAGGCCTCGCCGCCGAGCTTCTCGATCTGGCGCACGATGTTCTCGTTCCCATAGCGGTTGGCGCGGATGTAGATTTCGCCGACAACGCCGATCACGGGCCGGTCGCGTTCGTTGCACTCGATGGCGTTGAATTCCCGGTAGGCCTCCTGCAGAACGGGCAGCGGTTCCTGCCGTTGCTCAATGGCGTCCGTGAGCTTGCGCAGGGCCTCGCCGTACACGCGGTCCGCTTCTCCTGTTCTCTTTTCATGGGGCCGGTGCTCCCAGAGCGCCTTCTGGAGCATGTCCACGCCGAGCGTTCCCTTCCAGCAGAGAAGGGAAAAGTCCTTTCCCAGCACGCCCACGTCGCGGTACAGGGTCTCGTCCTGCGAGGGCGAGAGGATGGGCACCTGTTCCAGGCCGAGCTGGTCCAGCACGAGCCGGTGGTAGCGGTTGTACTGGCCGAACCGGCAGGGCCCTTTGCCCGAGGGCATGAAGAAGGCGCTCCGTTCGGGGTCGAAGCCGGGCCTGCGCGTTGCCTTGATCATGTCGCCCGTGGTCAGCGCCAGGGGATAGCACTCCCTGCCGGAACTGTGCTCCTTGCCGATGCGCAGCGTCTCGTCGTCCGACTCGGGCAGCACTTCCGCCTCGACCCCGCAGGCCTTGAAGGCGGCGCTGATCGCGTAGGCATGATCGGTCATGGGCGGAAGATGGACCTTCTTCCGGTACGGCGACCCGTTCGTCCGGACCTCGAAGGTGCGCACCAGCGAGACGGCAGGAGCATGCTTCAGGCTGTCGAGGAAGGCCTCGATGCGGGTGACGGCGCCCGCGTCGGCGCTGTGCTCATCGATCTCGAGCTGCAGGAACGGTTTGTCGCCTGCTTCATCCTTGAAAAAATGGGTGATGAAAGAATCGGGCCCGCACCCGAAGTTGGTGATATACACGGGATAGAGGTTCGGGTGCTCGCGCATGAACCGGCCGGCCGCAAGGATGCGCTGGCCCGACCGCCAGTACATGTCCTCCAGGCCGTCCATCGCCACGTCGTGCAGCGGCAGGAAGTCCATGGGGATGGCCTGGATGCCGAGGTCCCGGATCTTGGCCGGGAGGTTCATGTTCAGGCCCGTGTCGCTGGTGTTGTAGTTCCTGCCGATCAGCACCAGCGCCTTCTCGTCTTCCCGGAGCGAACCGAGCACCTCGTTGCCCCGCGCCTCGGCGGATCGGGCGAACTCTTTCTGGGCCCGCTCCGCGCGGTGCATCGCCCGCAGCACAATCCTGCCGCGCTTCCCGAGGGCCTTGCCGAGGTCCCGCATGCTCTTGATGAAATGCCGGCGGTCCTGGAGCTGGAGCACGGGCTCGAGGGTCCTGGTATTCCCGAAACTGAGGGACGCCCGGGCAAGGTAGGGAAAGGCCTGGACATAGGGGCAGGCCTGGGTGCCGGTCAGCTTTTGGTAGGCCACGGGAAAGCGGATGTAGCTCGGCAGGAACAGGAGGTCAACGCCCTTGTCCAGGAGGTCCTGCAGATGGCCGAGGGCGACCTTGGCCGGAAAACAGGTCTCGGCAGACGTGGCCTCGAGCCCCTTGTTGACCAGCGTCCGGTTCGTACGGTCCGACAGCACCACCCGGTATCCCAGCTCGGCAAAGAAGGTCTTCCAGAAGGGCAGATAGTCGCTCACATAGAGCATGCGCGGAATGCCGATGGTCTTTCCGCCCTTTTCGGGGACCGGAGTATCGAGCAGCATCCGCTCCCGTTCGGCAAAGAGGTCGGGCAGGACCTGGCGGTCTGATGCTTTTTTCCTGACATCATACTTCTCGCACCTGCTGCCGTAGAAGAGCGGCTCTTCGCCTTCGAAGCTCACCTTGCGCACCGTGCACCGGTTGGCGCACTCGGCGCACTCGAAGGCCTTGACGGTATAGGCCCGTTTGCTCAGGTCGAAGCCCTTGAACGTGCTCGGCCGACCGTTCTGCTCGCGCATGGCGATGATGGCCGCGCCGATGGCGCCCGTCACTTCATGGTGCGGCGGCACGGTGATCGCCTTGCCCGTGACCTGTTCAAAGGCCGATACCACGGCCTTGTTCGCCGCCACGCCTCCCTGGAAGAAGATCCGGCTGCCCACGCGCTTGCCGGCGACGACCTTCTGAAGATAATTATGCACGATGGAATAGGCGAGTCCGGCGGTCAGTTCCTCCACGCCGGCGCCCTTGTTCATGAAGTGCACAAGGTCCGACTCCATGAACACCGTGCACCGCTCGCCGAGCCTGCAGGGCGATGCGGCCTTGAGCGCCTTTTCCTCGAACTCCTGCTTGATCCGGATGCCGAGCCGCTCGGCCTGTTCCTCGAGAAAAGACCCGGTGCCCGCGGCGCAGGCCTTGTTCATCTCGAAGTCCACCACCGCTCCATTATCGAGGCTGATGAACTTTGAGTCCTGGCCGCCGATCTCGAAGATGGTGTCCACCGCCGGGTCGATCTCCGCGGCCGCCGTTGCTTGGGCCGTGATCTCGTTCCTGACCGCGTCTGCGCCGATCATGTCTCCCGTCAGGTACCTGCCGGAACCGGTGGTGCAGGCGCCCATGATCCTCACCCTGTCGCCGACCTCGGCGCCCACTTCGGCCAGCCCCTGCTTCACCGCCTCGATGGGCCTGCCCGCCGTCGGCAGATAGCGCTTTGACAGGACCCGCATCTGCCGGTCGATCACCACCACGTTCGTGGACACGGACCCCACGTCCACGCCGAGATAGGCCTCGATCAGGCCGTCCGCGCCCGGCGCCGCGTCCTGCTCGGGATTCGGCATGACGTTCGCAGGCATGCTGAGGGGGCTTGCTCCGGAGGGCGCCCTGCTGTCCGTCCCCGCTTCTTTGAGCCCCGCGAGGCCGCGATAGCGCAGGGCGCTCTCAGGAGCGTTGAGCGCCGAAAGCGCCGCGCCTATGGCGCCGGAGGTGTGAAAATGGTCCGGCACGGTCATCTCGCCGTCGGAAAGGCCCAGCACGTCGCTGAAAGCCCGGCGCATCCCCAGGTTCGCGGCCACGCCGCCGAGGAACAAGACGGGCGCGAGGAACTTCTTGCCCCTGCCGATCGTTGCCTTGAAGTTCCGCGCCATGGCATAGCACAGCCCGGCCACGATGTCGTGATCGGGCGTGGCGATCTGCTGGAGGTGGATCATGTCGCTCTTGGCGAAGACGCTGCAGCGGCCCGCCACGCGGGGCGGGTTCTCGGAGCGGAGGGCGATGCTGCTGAACTCCTCGATGGTCAGGTGGAGGCGGTTCGCCTGCTGGTCCAGGAAGGACCCTGTGCCCGCGGCGCAGGCGGCGTTCATGGAAAAATCCTCGATCCTGGCCTCGCCGCCGCTTTCCCGGCCGAGCACGATGAGCTTCGCGTCCTCGCCGCCCATCTCGATGACGGTCCTCGCGGCGGGGTGAAAGCGGCCGACAAAACCCGACTGGGCCAGGATCTCGTTCATGAACCGGGCGCCGATCGCGTCGGCCACCTGCTTGCCGCCGCTGCCCGTGATGCCGGCGGCACGGATGCCGTCCTCCGGGTAGTGCGACGAGAGCTGGGCGAGTTCCTGCGTGAGAGACGATGCGGGGTCGCCTTTGATGCGGGTGTAGCGCTCCCAGTGCACCCGCGCGCGGGCGTCGAGGAGCACGACCTTGACGGTCACGGAGCCGATGTCAATACCCAGATAGAAGTTCCTGCCCATAAACCATTTCCCTCTCATGGAATGGATTGAACTGAACCAGCGCACTCCCTCTTTACGATCTCTCCGGCAACGAGGGAATGCAGCAGTGGAACAGCGGAATTGGAGCGTACCGTCGCAATGGTATGGCTATTATAGTGATAATCCGCAGGAGAGTCAATACAGGTCGGCGGGAGAGTGAAGAATAAATAAACCCCGGGGCCGAATAGGAACCCCGGGGGCGAAACATCGTTGGCGCCGGACTACAGGGAGGGCACGTCCAGCTCTTTCTTTTTCTGGGATGGCGTCTTTTTCGATGACTTTGTGTCTGTTGACGTTGCTGTTTTTTTCGTCGTCGAGGACTTCTTAGAGGATGATGCTTTTTTCTTCTGGCCGGCCTTCGGCACCGGCTTCAGCTCTTCCTGCTTTTTACAGCCGGCAACGGTCATTCCGACGGCAGTGAAGACCGCCAGAACGAAAATGAAAAATCTTTTCATACTCCCCTCCTTTGGGAAAACCAAATTTGAAACAAAAAATTCTGTTAAACCTTATCATAAAATACCGGGGCTGTCAACCGTGATAAGCCCTCTGAAGGAGAGGCGTTAGCCGGGAAACCACGGCGAGCAGGCGGCCCCTTGGCGTTCGGTACGCTTGACGGAACCTTTCAGACGCCGCAGGCCGCGGGGAAAAATGCTATACTATGCTTTATGTAAAAAGGAGGCGTTCAAAACATGATCGCGCCGGCAGGCGAAATACTCGGCATGACGGTCCCCCATTTCCTGCGGGGACTGCGCACAGCGAAAAAAACAGGCACCGTCGTCTTCGAACGGAACGGCGATGTCAAGAAGGTCTATCTCAAGGAAGGCGAGGTCATCTTCGCCTCCTCGAACCGGGATGAAGACCAGCTCGGTGAATACCTGCTCCGCGCGGGAACAATCACCAAGGCGCAGTACGATGCTGCCTCGGAAATAATCAAAAGGACGAACAAAAAGCTGGGCGCCATCCTCGTGGAGCTGGGGTTCCTCTCTCCCCACGACCTCGTGTCGGGAGTGAAGCTTCAGGTCAGGGACATCATCGTGAGCCTCTTTGCGTGGCGTGACGGCAATTACCGGTTTGACGAGGGCCCCCTTCCTCCCGACGACATCATCCCTCTCCACATGAGCACCGGGAACCTGGTTCTCGAAGGCGCGCGCGCCCTGGACTGGCAGGTGGTCCGAAAAATACTTCCGCCCCTCAACACGGTGCTGCGCCCGGCGCCCGATCCTTTCACGCTCTTTCAGAGCGCGGACCTCTCCCACGATCAGAGAACGGTCCTTTCGCTCATCGACGGCAGGCGAACGATGGAAGAGATCTGCTCGCTCGCCGGTTCAGGAGACTATAACACCCTGAAGGCCCTCTATCTGTTCCTTGCACTCCAGGTGGCCGTGGTCGGCGAGATCAAGACCGAGGAGGAAATGACCTCGGTCCGTGAAGCCCTGAGCCATGCCGCGGCCCCCGGAGCAGAGAAGGCCGAAGAGACGGCATCGCCGGAACAGCAGGCCGCGAGGATGATGATCCGGAAAGCCGCCGAAGAGCTGGAGGGCCGGGACCACTACCAGGCGCTCGGCGTGACCGACGGCGCCTCCGGCGCCGAGATCAAAAAGGCGTACTTCAAGCTCGCCAAGCGCTATCATCCCGACCGGCATTTCGATCCCGAGTTGAACGACATGAAAAGTACGCTCGAGTCGCTGTTTACGAGGATCACCGAAGCGTATAACGCGCTCAACGACGAGGCAAAGCGCAAAGCATACGACTTCTCCCGCATCAAGACGCCCAGGAAGGTCGAGTTCGAGGAAGACCACACGGACCGGACCGGGACCGCCGCCAACCAGTTCAACAAGGGCCTGAAGGAATATAAGGCAGGGAACTTCTGGGGCGCTCTCGAGGCCTTCGGCTGGGCCTGCCGCCTCGATCCGATAAACGCGAAATACTTTCATTACCTCGGGCTCGCTCTCCTTGAGATGCCCCGGAGACGCCACGATGCGGAAGAGAGCTTTAAAAAGGCCCTGGAAATGGAGCCATCGAGAGTGGACTCTCGTCTTGCGCTGGCGGACCTTTACCGCAGAGGCGGGCTCAAATCCCGGGCGCTCGCCATGCTCCGCGAAGCCTTACAGTGGGACCCCGACTCCGCGCAGATCAAGGAAGCAATGCTTGCCGTCGAATCCGGAGGGGCGGGCGGGGAACAAGGAGGGGAAAAAGAAAGCAGCGGCTTCCTGGGAAAACTCTTCGGGAATAAAAAGTGACCGGTTCATAAAAAAACGATTTCACGACAGCGTCACGGAGGGCACGGAGTTTTTAGGCGCTTACGCCTATTACATCGACAAAAGATTGTCGATCTTTGAATCGAATTTAAAACAAAAAGACGAGTAATTTTCTCGCAAAGACGCCAAGCTCGCAAAGAAAGGCCAAGTCATTGGTATTTAAACCAAGATAAAGGATTTCCTTTGCGTTCTTTGCGGCTTTGCGTGAGACGCCTTTTGGCTCTGTTTTTTTGTTCCGGTTTATCCGGGTTAGGAAGATGTGAGGGTGCGCGGAAGGCGGGTTGGAAAGGTTTTTGCGGTTTCTGTACGCGAAACCGTTGTGTCGTTTGCCCGTTCAAAAATCCCTACTTCGGCTTCAGCCCTGCGATCTCCCAGATGCGGTGTTCCGCCTCCTGGGTTTTTCCCTGCTTCAGAAGCTCCATAACGTCCGAATCCACGATGGCCTGAAGCGCCCCTTTTCGAACGTCCTCATCCTTGACCTCTTCCAGAAGCCGTTTCCTGACCGCGGCCATCCTGTGGAGGAACAGCTCGTACTCCGGCCCGTATTTCTCCTCCAGCTCCCGCCGTATCCTGTGCGACAGGGCCGGGCTTACCCCCCCCGTTGATACGGCAATCAGAAGGTCTCCTTGCTCAACCACCGAGGGGAGGATGAAGCAGCCCTCTTCCGGGGGCGCGGCAACGTTCACGAGAATGTGCTGTTTCCTGCAGAGCCTGCCCGCCGCGCTGTTCACCTCCAGAGAATCGGTGGCCGCAATAACGAGGAACGCGCCGGCTAGGTCTTTTTCTTCGAGGGCTTTCTGCAGGTGAAGGACCTTTCCCGATGCGGCAAGCTCGCGCAGTTTGGGTGTCAGCGAGGGGCTTATGACCGTCACGTCGGCCCCGGCCCCGAGAAGAGACAGGGCCTTTCGTTCGGCCACCCGGCCTCCGCCGATGACCACACAGGGCCGTTCGCGCAGGTCCAGGTAAATGGGATAGTATTTCATCGGGTCCGCAGTTTACTGATGAGAGACCCGGCGGTCTCGCTCATGGAGGGGTATTTCCGCGCCAGCGTTTCGAGCGCATCGAGCGCCCTGGCGCGCTCGCCTATTTCCCGGTACGCGAGGCCCATGTAGTAGAGCGTGTCTTTCTCAGACAGCGATGAAGGGTAATTCTTTACTATCCCTTCCAGGCGCCCCAGGGCCGACTTGTACGAGCCTTTTTTATAATAAAAGCGCGCAACGTAGAGTTCGTACTCCGCAAGGCGGTCCCGGCAGATGGCGGCGTACTTTTTCGCCTGCTCCACGTAAGGGGCCTTCGGATATTTCGAGGGCAGCTTCTCAAACTCCTTGAGCGCCGCACGGGTGAGCTCCGGGTCCCGGTCTATGGTCGACATCTGCTTGAAGCTGCACAGGGCGATCTGGAACTGGGCGTAGGGAGCGTCGCGGTGCACGGGGTGAAAGTTCAGGAAGGCCTGGTATTCCACCTGGGCCTCGTCGTACTTCTCCTCGCCGTAATAGGTGTCGGCGACCCTGAGCATGATGTCCGCATCGTAGCTCCGGTCGGGCGACTTTTCCTGGAGCTCCTGGTAGGCCTTGCGCGCCTTCTCAAAAGATTCCTTGTGCATGTACGTCTCGGCCTCTTTGAACTTTGCGACCGGATCAAAGGTGACCTCTTTTGCCGCGCAGGCCGCGATGACGATGAGCGGAAGTATGATGAGAATTTTTTTCATGGGAAGGACTTTTTATCCACGGATCGCAGAGGTCTTGCAGATGAACAGCCTGCTTTCACCGGTGCCGAGCTGCGCCGTATGCGGACAGCGTGCGTTAAAGTACTTTACAGACCGACATCTTGAATTTTGAGTCAAGTTTTTACCACGGAAAATGCCACGGAGTCTCACTGAAATGATGAGAAACATATTATAAAGATTGTTTTTTGCTCTTTCCGTGCGCCTCCTCCGTGCGCCTCCGTGGTAAAGTTTCTTTTATGGTCTGAGGTTCACCTCGTTAAGCTTTGAATTGGTGCCGAAGGGGGGACTCGAACCCCCACGGGAATACTCCCACTGCGCCCTGAACGCAGCGCGTCTACCAGTTCCACCACTCCGGCACGGGCATAATATTAAAGCGAACGCAGAGGATTGTCAAGGGTTGTTTTGGCGGCTTCTCTTGCCTTTCCTCATGCGAAGCCGGACGTTATACCTTCTTCACCCACTTCCTGCTCTTTCCCAGTGCCGCCGCGACCATTGACTGCACAAAGCGGGATTTTACCTGTTTGCTGAGCAGGGTCTTTTTCACCGGAGGCAGATTGAGGAAGACGCCGAGAAAACGGTTCAGGACCGTATGGGTAAGGCTTTCGGGATCGCTGAAAAGGATGTGCTGGAGCTTTCCCCGCTCGAGCGCCATGTTCACGACCCGCTCCACCGTTGTCTCGGGCGTGAGCACGCGCTCCGGCCGCGGATCCATGCCCATCGCCCTCTGATTACAGGCGGCCGCGCACACCCCGCAGCCCAGGCACAACGACTCGTCCACCCGCGCAGAGAGGGGGTATTTTTTTCTCTTGGCAAAGGGGACCGGAAGCAGGGAAACGGCGCCGATGGGACAGGCCCGCGCGCACCGGCCGCACCCGACGCAGGAAGCCGCATCAACGTGGGCGATGAAGTTGCTCGTCTTGACGGCGTGGGGGATGCCGTGAAGGTTGATGCCCTGGAGCATGTTGCAGCAGCACCCGCAGCAGTTGCAGATGAACGAAGGCTTCTGTTTGACGTTGTCGCAGATCTGGACGAGCCCCATGGCGCGGGACCTGGCGAGGAGATCCAGCAGTTCTTCTTTCGACGCCCTCCGCGCGAGGTCATGGCGGATGAGGTGCTCCGCGGCGTTGAACAGGCTGATGCACGTCTCAACGGGCTTATCGCACGCCGTGCCGAGGTGCCCGGCCTTGTGGCGGCAGTAGCAGAGCGTGACGCTCCCGCCCTTTGACTGCTCTATCAGCGCCGTGGCCCGCTCATAGTCCAGGATGTAGGAGACGTCTCCCTCGTTGACGGCGTTCTCATTTACCAGCGTACGGCCGTGGACCGTGTCTCCGCCGAAAAACATCTTTGCGAAGGCATGGTCTTCTTCCATGTAGCGATGATAGTGGCGCGCGAGCTCTTTCTGGTTGATATCCGTTCGCACGCGCATCAGCGAAAACTCGAAAAACCCGACGACCGGCGGCGCGAGCAGGTAAAAGGCCTTGCCGCTCCGGGGATGCACGGCATCGAGCACCAGCCCCTTGTCGGCCATGCGGTCGAGCTTCGCTTTGAGGGTTTCTTTGTTTTCCTTGAATCGCGCGGCGAGAATATCGATGCTTGTGGGAACAATGGGAAGCCGGGCGGCCAGGGCCGCCTCTTCTTCGGAGAAGAGGATCTTCAAGATATCATACACTGCCGGCCCTTCGGGGAGGCCCGAGGGGGTCGTGTCGATACGCTTTCTGAGGTCCCGGTAGACCCGCTTTATTTCATGGAGATGGCCCATGGGTTGTCTTTAACCTTCTTGACGTGTAACTCTCAGGTCTGCCGCTGAGCACAGGGGCAAAAAAGCGCGCGCGCAGCGAAAAGCTCTACTTCAAACCCCGGCTCCCCGGCTTCACCGGCGCGCTTCCCGCCTTGCACAGGGGACAGGCTTCGGGGGTATAGGTAGGAACGTTGAGCGTGACCAGGGATTTATAGGGCACCCCGAGTTCGGCCTTGCCGCCCGAGCGGTCGACGAGCGAGCCGGCGGCCACGACCACGCCGCCCGCTTTTTTCACGACCTCGATGGTCTCCTTCGTGGACTTGCCCGTGGTGATCACGTCTTCCACCACGAGCACCCGCTCTCCCGGTTTTATCATGAACCCCCGGCGAAGCGTAAGCTCGCCGTTCACCCGTTCCGCGAACAGGGCGCGAACGCCCAGGGCACGCGCCGTCTCGTGGGAGACGAACACGCCGCCCAGCGCGGGTGCGATGACGGCCGCGATTTTTTCATCCTTGAAATGCCCGGCCAGCCCGGCGCAGAGCTTCGTTGCGATGTCCGGCAGCTGAAGCACGAGCGCCGACTGCAGGTACTGCTCGCTATGCAGGCCGGACGACAGCAGGAAGTGGCCGGTGAGCAGTGCCCCGGTTCTTTTGTAGATGCCCAGTACTTCGTCTTGTGTCATAAAACGTTACCCCTTAAAATTTTTGCCACAGAGTTCACAGAGACCACCGAGTAAACATTCAAATTCAAATATCAAAGCCTACCCTTGGAACTTATCTGTTTTGACATTCATTTGAAATTTGGATTTTGTCATTATCTGTAACTACTCAGGTCTGCCGCTGAGCACAGGCGCAAAAAAGCGCGCCGTGACCGTCATGGCAACGCCACCTCAGCCAAAACAGCGCGTGCGCAGCGAAAGCGCTGCGGGTACGGGTACCGACAGCGTGAAGGGCAATAGCACGCTGGCGCGCCTTGCGCCGAAGCGAAGTGGCTGACCTGAGTAGTTGCCATTGTCTTACCGCTGTGACCTCTGAGTGCTCTGTGGCTCAAACTTATTGACCTATCTCTTCCAAAATCTTCTCCACCGCCGCCCTCCGGTCTTCCGCCTTGAGCACCGGCCTGCCGATCACGAGGTAATCGGCTCCGGCGGCGACCGCTTCGGCGGGTGTCATGGTCCTCTTCTGGTCATCCTTTCCCGCCCACGCGGGCCGCACGCCCGGCGTCAGGACGACGAACGCGCCCCGGACCGACCGGCGAAGCATTTTTATCTCCTGCGGCGACGCCACCACGCCGTCCAGGCCGGCACGCTGGGCGAGCTTCGCCAGATGGCACACCTCGCGCCGGAGCGGCCGCGTGATTTTTAATTCCCGTTGCAGGCCCCGCTGGTCCATGCTCGTCAGGACCGTCACGGCAAGCACAACAGGCCGCGGCAGACCGTATTTTTCCGCCGTCTCTTTCGCCGAATCCGCCGCGGCCTTCATCATATCGAGACCGCCGAGAGCGTGGACATTGAAGATGCTCACGCCGAGCTTCACGGCCTCCGCCGACGCCTTTGCCACGGTATTCGGGATATCGTGATACTTGAGGTCCAGGAAAACACGGCCTCCCGAAGCCGTGATCCTGCGCACGATGTCGGGGCCATAGGCCGTGAAGAGCTGGTGCCCCACCTTGAACAGGCCCACCGCGTCCTTCAATTCGGCAACAAGCCCGAGCGCTTCCCGGTCATCGTCCACATCCAGGGCGAGGATAAGGCGATCAGTAGCCTTCAATTTTGCACTCCGCATTCCGCAATCGCGTTATCAGTATATCCTCAGGAGGCTGAGTATCCTGTCCTTGAATATCTCGCCGAGGGTCTGCAGGTTCGGCACGCTCAGAAAGTCGTCGGCGTTGTTCGAGAACAGGACCCACGCCTCGGCCGGAAAATCCTGGGTCTCCTGGGCCAGTTCCACATGGAGGGACACCTTCGGCAGGGCGCGCACGGTGATCGCCATATCGCTGCTGATAATGCTCTCCGCCCGCTCGGCGTCAAAGAGGGGCAGGAGCGAAGCGGCCCGCGCGACGATATCCGCCGCATACTGCGCGATGGGCAATTCGACCTTTTTCCGGAAATCCGGCAGGGGAGCGCCTTTAAAATCGCCGACGGCGCGCCACGGCCTGGCGATCAGCGCGGTCCCGGACGAAAACAGGTAATCAAGGATTACCGATACGTGGCCGTCCGGGGCCTTTTGCCCGTGGAGAAAGATCCCTTCGCGCCGTATCACGTACTCCTGGCCGAGCATGCCCAGGAGCAGGGCGTCTTCCTCTCCGTTGTAGAGGGCGCTGATCCGTTCGCCTATGTCCGGGAAAGAAGCGTGCTCCAGGGCTTTCACTGCGGCCTCCGTTTCAGTTTACCTGGGGGCAATTATACCTATAACCTGCGGGAAGGACAACAGGAAAATACGAATACGCGGTGAACTGCGGGAAGGTGCCGGAGGAGAAAAAACGAAGGCGGCCGGAGGCCGTCAGGCTTCCTGCCGGATCCGCTGGATGATCTCCGTGATCAATTCCTGCATATTGATCTGCAGCTGGATGATGTCGGTGGGGAAGGTCTCTTCGATGCGGTACGTCGCGTTTTCCAGCAGAAAAAGACTGTAGATGATCTCCTTGACCTGGGTCTTCAGGCCCGCGAACAGGTCTTTCGGAGTGACGAACCCCTTTTCGACGAGGAGCGCGCCCAGTTTCTTGAACCCGGCGGTCTTTTTCAGGAGCACGAGCGCTGTTTCCAGATGCTCCCTCGTAAGTTTGCCCGCCTTGATGAGGATTTCACCGAGGCGGTCGTTGCTGTCCGTGGACGTGGCAAAAACGATCTGGCCTTCCTTGAGGTGGACCGCCTTTTCCGAATCATCGCTGCGAACAACGATGGTCCCGGTGAACTTCCGGGTCCCCAGTTCCTCAAATAGAGCGGGGAGCGGGGCGTCCTGGATATTTCCAGACGATGATAGCGGCATACCCGGCTTAGTACTCGAACCGGATCCCGGCGCCGCCGAGGATGATGTCTCCGGCCTTGATTTCCGCGACGATCATGAACTTCTGGCTGATCTTCCATTCCATGCCGCCGAACACGTATACGTTCGTTTCATTGCTCGCCAGATACAGGGAAGAGCCATAGGTGGACGACATCTCGATCCCGGCGTAGGGCGTAAACTTGTATCCCCGCTCGGTGAGCGGGAAGCCCTTACTGAAAATGGTCGCGAACGTAAGTTCGCTCAGGTTGCCGCCGTTGATGATGTGCGTATCAAACCCCAGGTCCACCGCCATGTCGATCGGGATGCCTTCGGTCTCCTTGACGAGCTGGTATTTCATGTCGACACCCACAAGCGTCGCGAGCTTGTCTTCTGGTCCTACATCCACCGTGGTGACGCCGAACTTGACGCCTACTTCGAAAAACGCGCCGAGCCCGTATCGGAAGGCGGGGTAGTAGCTCCGATAATTGTCACCCAGGGTGAAGTGAATGCCGGTCTGGGTCATGCCGGGGTCGATGCTCTCGGCAGTGGTGAATTCGTTCTGGGTAAGGATGCCTTTGAACGGATCGGCATCGGCCCTGACTGCGGACATCGCCAGAACGGAGAATGAAAGTACGATGATAATTTTCTTCATGAGCGGGCCTCCCTGTCATGCTGCATGGTCATTCTGCGGTAGGAACTATAACATCAAATCGCTTGATTGACAAGAAAAAAATCGGCGCCGCGCCTTGCGCCGACCTGCTTGCGCGTACACGCAGGCAAGAGCGAAGCGGCTGACCTGAGCAGTTACTCTGAAACAAAAAACAGGATGCGGTCATGCAAGGCCTTGCAACCGCACCCTGTTCGGGGCATTCGGCGCCGCGTCGAGCGGCCGTTCCTGCATCAGCCGTCCTTGTTCAGTTCGATGTTCCAGTACAGGTAGTCGCGCCAGCTGAGCGGGGCGCTCTTGATTCCGAACGTGAGTGTCACCACCGGCATCCACGGGGGCTTTACGGGCTTTCTGATCAGCCTCATTCTCGCTTCGCGCGGGGTCCTGCCGCCTTTTTTGTTATTGCACGTCAGGCATGCCGTGACGATGTTTTCCCAGGTGGTATCGCCGCCCTGCACGAGCGGTATCACGTGGTCGAAGGTGAGCTCCTCGGCGTTGTATCCGGCGCCGCAGTACTGGCACGTATGTTTATCGCGTTGATAAATGTTGGCCCGCGAGAACCGCACTTCACGGCCGGCGCGCTTGACCTTGACGAGCTTGAGAAGACGAAGGATGGAGGGGAGCTTGAACGAAATGGTCACACCGCGGATCTCGCGGTCATAGAAGTCGATCACCTCCACCTTGCCCTGGGTAAGGAGGGTGATCGCCCGCTGCCAGGAAATGATCTTGAGAGGCTCGAACGTCGCGTTTAGAAGAAGTGTCCGTTCCATGACCGTCTTCTCTCCGTACTCCTCTACGGGGATTCAGCGGTTCCCGGGGCCCGTCCCGCGAGAGGCAGGAATGAACCGGGATTATCGCATGATTAAGCTCTCAAAATACAGAAAACTTTAGGCTTTGTCAATAGTTTTCAAAAACCGTATAATAGCAGCTATGTCCGGTACGGTGGATCAAAGGGCGGAAATGGCGGCTTCCGCAGGCAAAGAGGACCTTGGCCGGTTCGTCCATGACCCTTCGCCCAGGGTAATCAAGGCGCTCCTGACAAACAGGAACTTGTCCGAGCAGGAGGTCCTGATCATCGCAAGCAGGAAAAACCTGCCCGGCGACCTCCTGGAATCGATCGCCAAGGACAGGCGGTGGGCCGAGAGCTATCTTTTGCGCCTCGCCCTGGCGAAGAATCCGAAAACCCCGATGTTTGCGGCGCTCTCCATGGCGCGCTACCTGAGGCTCTTCGACCTTGCGGACATAGCCCGGAGCCATTTCCTTCCCCTCGTTTACCGGCACAAGCTCGAGGCGATTATCATTGAAAAAATCCCCACCATGGCCCTGGGGCTCAAGAAGTCCCTGGCGAAAACGGTCGTGGGCAACGTGCTGCTCACCATGCTGCGGGACCAGGACCCTGAAGTCGTGCAGGCCTGCCTCAATAATCCCCATCTCCTGGAAAGCCACCTCTTTAAGGTCATCACCCGCCATGACACCGTGCCCGGCACGATCCGGATGATCGCCGAACACGCCGCGTGGTCAAACCGATATACTGTCCGGCTGGCGCTCGCGCGGAACAGCCATACTCCGCTTGCGCGGTGCGTCAGGTTTTTTGAGGACATGAAAATCCGCGATCTTCGCGACCTCTACGAAGACCCCACGGCGCCCACGGGCATGAAGCCCTACATCCACCGGGAAATCATAGAGCGGGGGGAGGAAGTGGAGCGGGACGCAGAAGAGAAGAAGGAAGTTTATGAGATCGTCGAGGAAGATGGCGCTGCGGAACCGGAGCCGGACGATACAGAAGAAGGCGGGCAGGATGAAGAATAACGTACCTAAACAGAAGCGCTCCGCTTGCTGTCATACATAGCCCGCAACTGGCTTGGGCAGGAAGGCCCTCTCTCCCCGCCTCTCACGTGATCCCTCCTCAGTGACGGGGATAACTGAGCAGAGCGAAAGGGCTGCTGCCCCCGTAACTGAAGGATTACCCTCTCACGCCTTCTGCAAAATTTCAACCATCTGATGATGAATCCTGCCATTGCTGGCAAGGATCTCCCTATCGGAGATGCTGAACCGCGTACCGGAGAAGTCCGTGACCGTGCCGCCCGCCTCCCTGACGATCAGGCTGCCGGCGGCGACGTCCCAGGGGTTGAGCTTGAGTTCCCAGTAGCCGTCAAGCCGCCCGGCCGCCACGGAGCAGAGGTCCAGCGCGGCTGACCCGCTCCGCCGCACTTCCTGCGACGCCATGAGGAGGGCGGAGAAATAGTTCAGGTTGTTCTTTTCGCTCGTCATGCGGTCATAGGGAAAACCCGTGGCCAGAAGGCTCCGGATGAGCGTCTCCGCTTTCGAAACAGTGATGCCCTTCCCGTTGAGGTATGCTCCCCGCCCTTTCTCCCCGGTAAAAACTTCATTTCTCATGGCGTCATAGACCACGCCGAGGATGACCTCGCCCGATTTTTCGAGCGCGATGGACACGGAGAAATTGGGGTAGCCGTGGGCGTAGTTCGTGGTTCCGTCCAGCGGATCGATGATCCAGCGGAACTCCGACCCCTTGTCAATGTCCGTTTCCTCCTCCGCCACAATACCGTGGCCGGGAAAGGCTGCATGGAGGACCGCCACTATGGTCCGCTCCGAGAGCCGGTCCATCTCGGTGACAAGGTTGATCTTGCCTTTATAGGAGATCTCGCGGGCGCCGTTGATATTGTCCCGCAGTATTTCGCCCGCCTTGAGCGCCGCTTCCTTTGCCACGGTCATGAAATCCTTCATTCGCCCTCCCTGGCGTTACAGACACATGATCCTTTATCGGGATACGCAAGGGAGGCATTCTACCACATCTTTTCCGAACCTCAATAATAAAATCTGCGGTCGGTGCGGCCACGCTGTTCCAGGCACACATAAAAAAGGGTAAGGCCCATATGCCTTACCCTGCGCGCAGATACTGTTATGAATACATGTTTGGCGGAGATCAGAGGGACTACTGCACGATCCGCTCCATCTCCACACCGAGGTAGTCCGCCAGAAGTTTTACCGTGCGCGGCTTCATGGTCACGCCCTTTAAGGTCCTCGATACCGTGACCTTATGGAGCCCCAGCTTATCAGCGATCTCCGTGTAGCTCAGTCCTTTTTCCAAGCGTTTTTTCTCAAGGATTTCAATTTTATACATGGCTTTTTCCTCGCTCATATAGGACTCCCTCTTCGGCTTTTGAAACCACGAATAAAACTCTTATAAAATTATAATTATGAATTTCGTATTATTATAGCACAGATTTGTGCAGTTTACATCGTATGCGAGGAACATTGTGCAACTTTATGTTGACATTCTTGTTGAAGCAGGGTATATATTATCTTATTATGAATCTTTCTGGAAAACTGAGAAACTTTCGCCTTAAGAGCAAATTGTCGATGAGCCAGGTTGCGCGGCTGTCGGGGACCTCGTCTGATCCGCGCGGCAGGATTACCCAGGGTTACATTTCACGCTTGGAATCGGGCAAAGAAACCAATCCGAGCCTGCTCAAATTGGTGACGCTCTGCCGGATCTATAAAATCAGGCCGAGAGACCTCTTTCCTGAACCCTCCCGGCAACAGCGCTCAAAGTCCTCCCGTTAGATCCGAGCCGGCGCCTACCATGCTTCCCGATAAACAGTGATCCATCGTCACCGGGTCGTCCAGCGGTGAGGAATGTGGCATCCTATGCAGTGTTTGCCCGGCCGATGAACGGGTTTGCGCGCCAGGACCTCGCGCGTATGGCACCGGAGGCAATCATCATCAACAGGCTTGATGCAGGTATGGGGCTTGTGGCACTCGTAGCAGTTGAGCCTCGCCATGGGCGTTTTTTCCGGGAATCCCTCCTTCGATGATTTTTTATGGCATGACAGGCAGCGCGCGCGGTTCGGGATGAACGCCTCCTGCGCCTTCGATGAAAAGGGATGGCACGCCATGCAAGAAACCTCCCCCATTCCCACTCCGTGGATCTTCCAGTCCTCATGGCAGCGGAGGCATGCGCTCTCGTCCGGCCGGAAGGCGTGAATCTTCCTGCTGTGGCAGTCCTTGCATACCATCCGTTCCGCAAAAACATGCCTGGCATGGCCCGTTGACCTGTTTACGCTGATGGAGCCCTGCGCGGCCTCGTCCCAGTGGCACTCGGTGCACATCTTCCACGGCGTCTCGACCCCATGCGCCTCCGGCGTCTTCCGGTCGGTGGTAAAGACGAACTTTATGAGCAGCCGGTTCTGCTCGAGCAGGCCGAGCTGATGGCAGTCCTGGCATACGATGCTGTGGTGTCCCGAGAGTTTCCACGCGATATACGCCTCTTCCATGAGGTGACAGCTGCTGCAGAATTCCGGGCTCTTCTGGATGTAGTTGTAGTACCGGACGGCGAGCACGATCCCGAGAACGGAGATCACAAGCATGATCGAGATGAGGATCGTTTTGTCCCGGGGACTTAAGCCCCGCTCGAGGCGGTCGAATATTTTGGCGAGAAGGTTGTACATGGGAAGAGTTCGGTATACGGCAGGCAGCACGCAGTAACAGGAAGCCTGTCTACTGTCTACTGTCTACTGTCTACTGTCTACTGTCTACTGTCTACTGTCTACCTAATCAGTTCCTCCGCGATCTGGACAGCGTTCAACGCGGCCCCTTTACGCAGGTTGTCCGACACGATCCAGAGGTTCAGCCCGTTGGGAATGGACTCATCTTCCCGGATCCTGCCCACGTAGGTCTCGTCCTTGCCCGACACGTCAATGGCAAGGGGATAGATATTGCGCTTCGGGTCGTCGTACACGAGCACGCCCGGCGCGGCGGAGAGGATGGCCCGCGCCTCGTTGGCCGTGAGCTTCTTCTCCGTCTCGATGTTCACGGACTCGGAATGGCACCGGAACACGGGCACGCGCACCGTCGTGGCCGTCACCCCGATGGAGTCGTCTTCCATGATCTTCTTCGTCTCATGCACCATCTTCATCTCTTCCTTGGTATAGCCGTTCTCCAGGAAGGCGTCTATATGCGGCAGGCAATTGAATGCGATCTGGTGCGGATATACTTTTTTCTCGATATCCTTGAAGTTCAGGAGCGCCACGACTTGCTGGGCCAGTTCGTCAATCGCCTTCTTGCCTGTTCCGGACACGGATTGAAACGTGGTGACGACAATGCGTTTGATCTGCGCTGCGTCATGCAGCGGCTTCAGCGCCACCAGCATGCCGATGGTCGAGCAGTTCGGGTTTGCGATGATGCCGCTGTGCCCGGCAATGGCGTGGGGATTCACCTCAGGCACCACGAGCGGGACCTTCGGGTCCATGCGGAAGGCGCTTGAGTTGTCAATTACGATTGAGCCGGACTGGACCGCGGCAGGCGCGAATTCCAGGCTCCTTTCGCCGCCCGCGGAGAAAAGCGCAATGTCCACGCCCTTGAAAGCGTCTTTCGTCAGGCGCTTTACAACCACGTTCTTGCCGCAAAATTCGATACGCTCGCCCTCGGAGCGCTCCGAAGCAAGCGGCACCAGCTCAGAAACGGGGAAATCCCTCTCTTCGAGAATCGACACCATCTCCCTGCCCACGGCGCCGGTCGCGCCTGCAACGGCAACAACGTATTTGTTCTTTTTTGTGAGCATTATCTGGAAAACCCTGACCTCTTTCTTATTTCTCGACCACGATCCGCAGCATGCGCCGGAGCGGCTCTGCCGCGCCCCAGAGGAGCTGGTCGCCGCAGGTGAATGCGTTCAGGAACGTCGGCCCCATGTTCATCTTGCGCAAGCGTCCGATCGGGACGGTAAGCGTTCCGGTGATTGCAGCAGGCGTCAGTTCCTTGATCGTGACCTCGCGCACGTTCGGTACGACCTTCACCCACTTGTTATGTTTCGAGATCATGTCCGTGATCTCGTTCAGAGGCACGTCTTTGGTCATTTTGATCGTGAGTGCATGGCTGTGGCAGCGCATGGCGCCGACGCGAACGCAGGTGCCGTCGATGGGGACCGGGTTCGACTCGCGGCCGAGGATCTTGTTCGTCTCGGCCTGGCCCTTCCATTCTTCCTTGCTCTGGCCGTTCTCGAGCTGCTTGTCGATCCAGGGGATAACGGAGCCCGCCAGCGGCACACCGAAGAACTCCTTGGGATAGGCATCGGAGCGGATATGGTCCGCCACCTTTTTATCTATATCCAGGATAGCTCCTGCAGGGTCGTCCAGCAACGGCTTGACTGTACCGTGGATAGAGCCCATCTGCTTCAGCAGCTCACGCATATTGTTTGCGCCGGCCCCTGAGGCCGCCTGATAGGTCATGGCGCTCATCCACTCGACGAGCCCTTTTTCGTACAGCCCGCCCAGGGCCATGAGCATGAGCGACACGGTGCAATTGCCGCCGATATAGTTCTTGATGCCCTTGGCAAGACCGTCCTTGATCACCTTCATGTTCACGGGATCAAGGATGATGATGGCGTCCTTTTCCATTCGGAGAGTTGACGCTGCATCTATCCAGTATCCTTTCCAGCCCGAAGCGCGAAGCTTGGGGTATATCTCGCTCGTGTAATCGCCGCCCTGGCAGGAGATAACGGTGTCCAGCTTCTTGAGTTCATCAATATTCTTCGCGTCCTTGAGCGTCGGGACGTCCTTGCCGACATTCGGCCCCTTCCCGCCCACGTTCGATGTCGTGAAGAACACCGGATCGACAAGGTCGAAATCCTTCTCTTCCTTCATACGGCCCATGAGCACCGAGCCCACCATGCCGCGCCAACCGATAAAGCCTACTCGCATCATTGTTCTACTCCTGTCAAGAAATATCTGTTTCAGTAAAGCCTTATTTATCTGCCTTACCCACTTCGGTGGTCAAGCGGCCCCGCTGCCTGGCGATGCCGAAACCCGCTCAAGCCGCCTTCAATTTCTCAATTTTCTGCTCAACGGTCTTGATAATCGTTTGAATATCATCTACCTCATGCTCATCAAAATATTTCTCGCCGCATTGAGTACAGACGTATGCCTGAACCTCGCGGATATAAAGGTGATACCCTTTCCTATCCACGGAGTAAGGAACGTTTTTCTTTTCCATCTCGCCATTGCACATCATGCATTTCATGGCTTTTTCCTCCTCACCTTGAAACCAGGCTCCCATTTGTCCGGAGTAGGAGCATATACCGTTATAACTGCCAAATACTCATCCTTCGGCGCGCAGACCACATGTACTGGCCTGTTGTTCTTAGTAACATTCATCAATAAACAGCTATGTCCCCTCTTATCTTCAGGATAGTCCTCAATAATCTCGCCGTTATAAACAACCTCTCTTACTTCATCCTTGGTAATAAGTTCCGTCTCAGCATTCATTTCATCAAGCGCGTGAATGCTATACAGTATCCTTTTGTCAGCAGCAATCCTTATACTATTGTGAATATCTTCCATTGGACCTAAGCTTTGCCCGGCTTACTGTTTTTGATTTTCATTCCGCATTCCGCATTCATATCATCCCCGCTACCATGTCCCCCACTTCCGTCGTGGACATGCCCATCTTCCCGGCGGCCTGGCTCTTCATCTTCTTCATTACCGCTATCATGGCCGCTTCGATCGACTGCGAGGACTTTGCTTCCCCGAGCGCATCCAGCATCATCATGGCCGCGCCGATGGCCGCCATGGGGTTGATGACGTTCTGACCTGCATACTTCGGCGCGCTTCCGCCCATGGGCTCGAACATGGAAACTCCTTCAGGATTGATGTTCCCGCCGGAAGCAACGCCGAGCCCGCCCTGGATCATGGCGCCGAGATCGGTGATGATGTCGCCGAAAAGGTTTTCCGTCACGGCCACGTCGAACCATTCGGGGTTCTTCACGAACCACATGTTCGCGGCATCGACGTGGTTGTAGTCGCGCTTGAGCTCGGGGTACTGCTTCGAGCCCATCTCTTCAAAAGCGCGGTACCAGAGGTCGCCGCAGTGGGTGAGTACATTCCGTTTGTGGATAAGCGTGATCGGTTTTTCCGCGTATTTCTTGTCCTTCGCGTTGCGCTTCCTCTTCAGCTCGAAGGCATACTTGAGGCAGCGGTCTACAGTGCGGCGGTCGTACACCATCAACTGCGTGGCGATCTCCTCGCTCGTGCCCACGCGCGTTGCGCCGCCGTGGCCCGTGTAAATGCCGCCGGTGTTCTCGCGGATGACGATGAAATCGATGTGCTCGGGGCCCTTGTCCTTGAGCGGGGTCTCCACGTTCGGATAGAGCTTCACCGGCCGGAGATTGATGTACTGGTCCAGGGCAAAGCGTATCTTGAGCAGGATGCCGGTCTCGAGGATGCCCGGTTTTACGTCGGGATGGCCGATAGCGCCCAGAAACATGGAGTCGAACTTTTTGAATTCGTTGATCGCGCTGTCAGGAAGCGTCTCGCCGGTCTTCAGATACCGCGCGCCGCCGAAGTCGAACTCGGTGAACTCAAGCATGAACCCGCCCTTTGCGGCGGCGGCTTTCAGGACCTTTATAGCCTCCCGAACCACTTCCGGCCCGGTCCCGTCACCGGGGATCGTTGCGATCTTATAGGTTTTGGCCATTATTCTGAAATCCTCCTGTAACTACAACTAACTACAACGCACCCTGAAGGGTGCGGCTACAAAACAAATTTTGTTCGATTTGGTAGCCGCAGGCTTCAACCTGCGTTCTTCCTCGTACTGCAATTGTCCGTGCGCATCTCGGTGCAACTGTCATCGCCGGGAAGGAAGCCCAGGCCGCAACGGTGATCCGATGGCGTCAGAAGCACCGTATACTGTGCGGTGTCCAGATTTTGGCTGAAATACACACAGGGCTGACAAAAGGATTGGTCTCTAAAACGGGAACCGCTCTGAAGCGCGCGCAACTTTAAAGCATCCCGCCACAAAAGTCCCGCCTTCATTTTTTTCATGTTTTTAAAAAGTAGCGTCGGGGTTTATCCCCGACGACATTACGTTGCCCGTAAAGGACAACGCTACAACCTCGCCCTCAATAAATGAGGGCGCTACCGATTTAACTCAAACCCGTCTTCTTCTTTGTGTATGCCATGAGCCCGCCGGCCGCGATCAGTTCCTGCATGAACGGTGGCACCGGCGCGATCTTGAATTCCCTGCCTGACGAGAGGACACTGATTACTCCTGCGTCTGCGTCCACCTCGATCTCGTCGCCTTCCTTGATGTTGTCCACGGCTTCGGGACTCTCGAAGATGGGAAGCCCCATGTTAAAGGAGTTCCGGTAGAAGATACGGGCAAAGCTCCTGGCCACCACGCAGTAAACGCCGGCGGTCTTGATCGCAATGGGCGCATGCTCGCGTGAGGACCCGCAGCCGAAGTTCTTCTCGGCAACGATAATGTCGCCGGGTTTCATCTTCTTCATGAACTCCGGGTTCGACGAGTCCTCCATGCAATGGGAGGCGAGCTCCTTTGGGTCCGAGGTGTTGAGGTACCGCGCCGGGATGATCGCATCCGTGTCGACATCTGCCCCGAACTTCCATGCTTTGCCTTTGAATTTCATTCTGACTCCTTTTGCCACAAATAGACACGAAATGACACGAACTTTATTTTTGAATTTTAAGTTTATTTTCGTGCCCGTTCGTGAAATTTCGTGGCAAATAAAATCCTTACCGCAGCTCTTCCGGTCTCCCGATCCTGCCGAGCACCGCCGATGCCGACGCAATGGCCGGGTTGGAAAGGTACACCTCGCTCTTGGGATGTCCCATCCTGCCCACGAAGTTCCTGTTCGTCGTGCTGATGGCCCGCTCGCCCGAGGCGAGGATGCCCATATGCCCGCCGAGGCAGGGGCCGCAGGTCGGCGTGCTGAAGGCCGCGCCCGCGTCGATGAAGATGTCCACAAGACCTTCTTTAATACACTGTTTGTAGATCGCCTGGGTCGCGGGGATCACGATCATGCGCACATAGGGATGGACCTTGTGTCCCTTGATGACCTTGGCTGCTTCGCGCATGTCCTCGATCCTCCCGTTGGTGCAGGAGCCTACCACGGACTGGTCGATATTGACGGCCGCGAGCTGGCTCACGGGCTTTACGTTCTCCGGAAGGTGCGGGCAGGCGATCTGGGGCTCCATGTTGGTGAGATCATACTCCCGTACTTCCGCATAGTTGGCCTTTTTGTCGCTCTTGTAGAATTTATATTTGCGGCGCGCCCGTTTCGATACGTATTTCTCAGTGATCTCGTCGGGCTCGATGATGCCGTTCTTGCCGCCTGCCTCGATGGCCATGTTGCAGATGGTGAGCCGCCCTGACATGGGCAGCTTCTTGATCACCTCGCCCGTGAACTCCATGGCCCGGTAGAGAGCGCCGTCCACGCCGATGTCGCCGATGGTCCGGAGGATGATGTCCTTGCCGCCGACCCACTTGCCGAGCTTTCCTTTATAGATGAACTTCATACTCTCGGGCACCTTGAACCAGGCCTCGCCCGTGATCATGGCCGCGGCAACGTCGGTGCTGCCCACTCCCGTCGAGAACGCGCCCAGGCCGCCGTAGGTGCAGGTGTGGCTGTCCGCGCCGATCACCGCGTCACCGGGAACAACCAGCCCCTGCTCCGGCAGGAGCGCGTGCTCGATGCCCATCCTGCCGACCTCGAAGTAGAGAGAGAGATTGTGCTCCCGCGAGAACTGACGAAGCAGATTGCACTGCTCGGCCGAGGGGATGTCCTTGTTCGGCGCGAAGTGGTCGGGAATGAGCGCGATCCGATCCGGATCGAACACCTTCTTCGCGCCCGCGGCGCGGAACTCCTTTATCGCAATAGGCGCGGTGATGTCGTTCGCAAGCACGAGATCGAGCTTCGCGTTTATCAACTCGCCGGGCTTGACTTCTTTTTTGCCGCAGTGCGCGGCCAGAATCTTTTCCGTGATTGTCATCGGCATAGTGTGTGAATATACAATATCTAAACTCTCGTTGCAACTGTTTTTTCGTTGTTTTTCCAGCAGAAAAGGGGGAAAAGTACGGCAGGATAAGGCTTTTTCAGCTCACGGCCGGAGGGAACCGGCGGCGGTCGCCCAGATGATGATGCGACAATCGGTGGGGACCGTACAGGGTGAGACCGTACCTCGTCATGGAAAAGAAAACCGAGAAACAATGCCCCTGCATTTCTCACGGTAGACGAACCAGCCTTGTACGTATCCTGTTGATAACACCTGCAAGTCTGCACTTCTTATGGGTCGAAAGAGTTACCGATTACTGAATAAGGTATACGGAATGCGGCGCTGATCCGTCCGAATGTCCAAGCTCACCGGCGGCATTGTACCGTAGCGAAAGCGCCGCCGGGCAGCACCTTGTTAGGCGCAATGTTGAAATGTGACCGACCCGTTCTGGGTGCGGCGCGAAACGTCGGTGCCGAACTTTACCGCACTCGTGAACAGACAAAGTTCATTAGCACGCTGCCCATAGTATCGGGTTTTATCTTGTTGCCTTTAGACCTCCAATCGGGCTCATATTTTAGTGAGTATGAAGAGTAAGAAAGGCCTTTCTGTCAATCATAAGCGGCTTTGCCGGCCACCCCTCAAACCCTATTGTCATTCTCATCATAAGTTCTGGTTTTTTGAGTGTAATAGACGAGACCATCGGCATCTTTGCGAATGCTGTCCACATCTATAAGGGTCTCGTGTCCGGTATCTACCCAGTTTTCAGCGTGTGCCGCTGAGACAATCCAAAAGAGACAAATACCTGCCGCTAATGTTGTTGCTATCTTGCCCGTTTTCATTTGTTTTCCCTTCGTTTGGTTTGTTCTGCACGCTGTTCCGTTAGATGGACGGAACCCGCCCCAATAATTCCGAAAATCCGATATTAGTCCGGCAAAAGAATGTCCCGGCGATTCAATCCAACGCATTCATTGGCATAATTTGTCACGACTATATGCCCCTTTTGCATTCAAGTCAATAATGATGGTCTCGTAAAAAGTCATTTTTTTAACCGCGGAGACGCAGAGGCACGGAGAAAAGCTCCTAAATTTCAATACGTTCTTCTCAGCGTCTCAGCGCCTCAGCGGTGAATTTTAGTTTTTACGACTACATCAATAATATCGAATGGATATTTTGATCGTAGATGTTAATGGTAGACGTTAACGAATTCAGATTGATATTTTACGTGTTTCCAAGAATGGCAACCACAACAGCTTCAGGAAGAACTAAAAACGACCTATTATAGGTCACTTGTTTTGTTCCCGTTCTTTCAACCGCCTTTCATACTCGCCGTGGCTCATCCCGGACCTTCTGGAACACTCGTCCCGATCAGCTCCCTGGAGTTTTTCGCAGTCCATTTCCTGGCGGAAGCGGAGCCCGTCATAGAGGTTCCTGGGCCCGCAGCCGTAGCCCATCAGGATAAAAAGCATGGTCGAGACAAAGGCAATGACTTTCATTTCCGCCCCTTTTCGTTTGCGCCGGCTCTCGTAGTTATAAACGGTCTCATAATAGGAACGACATCATTTTCAAAAATCCCTCCTGTCCTCCCTTTGCCAAAGGGAGGAATTCGCCCTCTTTGGAAAAGAGGGGATAGGGGAGATTTAAAGAAAACATATTCATACATCATGTGCGAGCTTTTTTTCGGCCTTTGTTGTTTTTCTTGGGAGGTTTGCAGGACTCGCAATAGATCCCCTTGTCGTCGACGCCGCCGGGATGCCAGAGGATCGCGCCGGAGGCCGTCTTCTCGCTCAGCCTCTTGCCGCAAATGCTGCAATGGGACTTTCTTGTCGTTGTATTTTGTTTCACGCAGGCACCTCCTGTTCACCATCTCTGTTTCTTTAGTTCAGGGAACTTTTGACACCGCCTTATTGCGCGCTGATTCTCCGGCAGCGGACCGGCTGAAGGCGTATCAAGGCGTGAATACCTGCTTCTTGATCTGGTCGATGTCAGCGTCCTTGATGAACGCGGGGATGTTGCCGTACATCGAATGGTACCCGTATCCTCCGTTCTTCAGCTCGTCGACCGCCTCTTCTTTCGACCAGTTCTGAAAAACGATCCGGTACATGGCGCTGATCAACCCGGTCCGATCGGACCCGTGCCAGCAATGGATCAGGATGGGACCCTCGGATTCCCTGATGATCCTGAGCGCAGTGACGACGTCCCGGACCTTGATGTCCCCGGCCTCCATCTTCACCCGGTAAAGCTTCATTCCCAGCCCCTTCGCCTCGTCGTTGTCGGAATGGTAATCCCGCAGGTTCAGGATGTTCCGGATGCCGAGTTGCTGAAGAGACCGGCACCCCTTCCGGCCCGGCTGGGCTGAACGATAGACCTTTGCATCGAGCTGATAGAAATTCTCCAGGTTCCCGGCGTTCAGCGGCTTTGCCCAGTTCTCCGGCCGGGTCTTGACCTCCCCGGCATGGAGGAGGGTGGAAACAAAAAGAAGAACGACAAAGACAACGGTCCTTTTCATGATCGGCTGCCTCCTGACAAAGGGATTACCTGCCTGCGCACATTACTTCTCTTGACAGTAACCGGTTGGATGGCGCTTCCGGTAATCTTCCCGTTTTTCGGCCGCCTGACGCTGCTCTTCCGGCGTCAGCGGCCGGTATCCCCTGCCGTACTTCCATCCGTATCCCCAGCGATACCAGGTAGGGAACGCCGGATGTCCTCCGGCACGGACGCCCTGATACATCAGGTCCGCAAGGGCCTTGTCCCCCGTCCGCTCCCTCACGCAGGCCTGCAGCGCCTTATCGGCCAGTTTCCGTTCCTCTGCAGTGCCTCCGCGCCAATAGGCGAGGTCATGCGCAAAGCAGCATTCGCACCACAGCGTCCGGTCCTTGATGCTGCCGTCCGGAAAAAGACTGCACCCGTCACTCGTGAAATCATGCAGGTCAGACGCGCCTGCGCAGCCGCAGGCCTGCAGCGCGAGACTCAGCGCCAGAATCCGAAGAAGGAATCGCACGGACCTTCCCCTGTCCACCGGGCCGCCATGCAGCAGTGCATTCCACATGAAGTAAGCCCCCAAGGCCAGTTCTCGAAGCCTATTGCGTTTTTCTCGCGCGCGGAATCATTTACTTCTTGATCGTGGAGATCGCCGCGCCTTTGGTCATTTCAGCAGTTTATCATACTCCGCATGCGTTCCTATCCAGAACCACAGCAGCCCTTCATCCACTTCCACGGCAAGTGCGCGATATTTCATGCCGACTCGCACTGACCAGTACTTTCCCGTTTTCTTAATGTGGAGGGATGGATGGTGGGGATTTTCCTTCAGCAATTCAAAATTCTTGTCAGCCAGCTCTTTTATTTGATCAGGAAGTTTATTGTAGCACTCCCGGAAAGACGGGCTGGCAAGATGTCTCATAGCGGTTTAAATTTCCCTTTTTCGTAATCTTTGACTGCTCTTTCTGCAACCCTGTCGAGCCTGCCGGACTTTACGTCTTCTTCAAATTGCTTATCCCAGAATACGGCGTCAAATTCCTCAAACCACGTCCGGAATTCTGCGAGTTCTTCCGGCGGCAAGATGGAGACCGCCTTTTCGAGTTCTTTCACCGTAATCATACTCTCACCTCGTTTCCTGATGCTTCAGATCAGGCGCTTTGTTGTTCGTGCTTTTTTGAATATAAAACGGATGCATTGCTTTGTCAAGGCATCTTTCGGCTCAGGACAGGCGGCCAGGAAGTCTCCGATGATTGATCAAAATACAAATGGCCCCTCTGCGGGGGCCATTTGATTAGGGTAATATTATTCGGGGAGTTTACCCTGAGCATCGCGTGAGATTCTTCGGGGCTCCGCCCCTCAGAATGACGGGCAAGGGATTGGAATGACACAGGAGGCTGGATTGCCACGTCACTACGCGCTTCGCAATGACAGCGTAACGGAGCTTTTTGCATTTGCCTTCATTCGTGAAAATTCATGTCAATTCTTCGTAAAAGATCAGCTCTTCCCTTTCCCCTTCTTCCAGGACTCCAGCTTGTTCAGCGCGTTCACATAGGCCTTGGCACTCGCCACGATGATGTCCGTGTCGGCGCCGTGGCCGCCTACCTTTTTGCCCGCCTCCTCGACCCTCGCAGTCACTTCGCCGAACGCGTCGGCGCCGCCGGTGATGGCTTTCACGAGATATGCGTCAAGCCTGCTGCGGAAATAGAGAATAATGAACTCTTAATGACAATATTCCATATTTTCATACTTATGTATTATTGACAAAGTGATGATTGTTTGATAAAAGGTAACCCAACCTTCCAACTGCCTATACATAAATGCATTAGTGTGATTCCCCCTGAATCAGTTTGTACGCATGCTGCGTCGAAGAGTGCAACATGAACTCAGCCCATTATTGACTCGGTCAGCTATCGTACAGCCATATATTCATAATAGCAAATGTTTTCTGTCTATTAAGCAAGAAGTCCGCAATGTCGGCGCGGCATAGTTTGATGTAAACAACTCACGGAGAAAAGGAGGCAATCATGCAAAGAATGAAAGTGCTGGTTAAAAAAGCTGGTTTCGGTTTGATTGGATTGATGGTATTCCTGATTGTTGCAAGCATGGCCATCGCAGAGGAAAGGACGCTCGATGGACCGATCCGGGAGGTGGTAAACAGCGCAAAAGCCCGGACACTGGATGCAGCAGGCGGGGGAGCGATCGTACAGTCCGCCGTCGTCGACAGACTGAATCGCGGCGAGGAGACTGTCGACGTCATCGTTCTCCTGAAAGGATACAAAGAGTATGTCGGAAAGATCAAGGCGGACAAATCGGCGGAAATGAAGAAGTTTCAGGCGGAGATTCGTCCCAGGCAGGATGCTGTCCTGAAGCGGCTCAGCCGGTCCCAGTTCACGCCGAAGCATCGCTTCGACAATATTCTCGGCTTTGCCGGAACGGTCAGCAGGGACGGCCTTGAGGCGCTCGCGGCAATGCAGGAGGTCGAGTCCATTGAGGAAGACCAGAAAGTCGAGGCCCATCTGGCCCAGGGCATTCCCCTGATGAACGGATCTCATGTGCGGTCGTCCTATGACGGCGCCGGAGTATCAATTGCAATTACGGATACCGGCATCGATTACACGCACCCGATGCTCGGCGGCGCGGCCTTTCCCAATGCCAAGGTGATCGGCGGATATGACTTCGGCGACAGCGACGCCGACCCCATGGACTGCCAGGGACACGGCACCTCGGTGGCCGGGATTGCGGCCGGGACAGCCGCAGCCGGACCGGGCGACTACATCGGCGGTGTGGCCCCTAACGCGAGGCTGTACGCCCTGAAGATCGTCGCCGGCTGCAGTGGTTCGTCTGCCTTTTCGACCATCGCGGCTGCCTGGGACTGGGCGGTATCGCACAAAAATGACGACCCTGCCAACCCGATCCTGGCGATCAACACGAGTTTCGGCGGCGGATACTACACCGCGGCCTGCGATGCCTCCATACCGACGATTGCTGCCGCTGCCAATAACGCGGCCGCGAACGGAATCACGCTCTTTTCGTCATCAGGAAATGACGGCTTTTCCGACGGCATGGGCGCGCCTGCCTGTGTATCGAATTCCCTTTCCGTGGGCGCCGTATACGATGCGAACATCGGTTCCCGATACTGGTCCCCCTGCACCGACCTGATGACGGCGCCTGACCAGGTTACGTGTTATTCCAACAGCGCCAATTTTCTGAATATCCTGGCGCCGAGCAACGACGCCTACACCACGGCGGTCGGCGGCGGATACCGGACGAATTTTGGCGGCACGTCGGCAGCATCCCCCTATTCAGCCGGGGCCGGGGCTGTTTTGCAGAGCTACGCCAAAAAAACGGCAGGACATTACTACAGCGCGGCAGAGTTGAGGGCGCGCCTGATCAGCACCGGAGACCCGGTCATTGATCCGAAGAACGGGATCACGAAACCGCGCGTGAACATCGGCGTTGCCGCAGTCCAGCTTGAACAGACACCGTGGAAGACGAACGAGAACGGCACGGTCGCGACCGATGTCGCCTGGAATTACACCATGGGATATCATTTTACTCCTGTCAAAGACGGCCATATCCGCTGGCTGGGCGGATACTTTAACGGGACCAAGACCGTCTCTCTCTGGAACAAGGCGACGGGAGCGCTGCTCGCATCGGCCGTGGTGACATCCTCCAACGGATGGGGCTATACGGCTATCAAGGCAGTGCCCGTCACCGCGGGAACCACCTATACCGTGGCCGTGTATCTCGGCGGGAGCGGCGGGAGCTATCGATACAACATTGCTCCCCTCCCCGACACCTACGGCGACGTCACGATAAACGGCTCAACGTATATTGCCGGAAATGCGCGGCCGACGAACACCTACACCACCTATATGTTCGGCCAGGCGGACTTCGGCTATGTGCCGGCTTCCGTGCAGACGCCGTGGCTCACGAACGAGAACGGCACGCTCGTGACCGATATCGCATGGGATTACACCATGGGATACAACTTTACCCCTCGTAAAGACGGACAGATCACGAGGCTCAGCGGGTATTTCAACGGCGCCAAAACCGTCTCGCTCTGGAATAAGGCGACCGGTGAACTGCTGGCACAGCAGAACGTAACGTCGAGCAACAACTGGAGCTCTGTTGATATCGACCCCGTGCTCTTAAACGCCGGCGTCACCTATACCGTGGCCGTCTACCTGGGAGGGAGCGGCGGAAGCTATCGGTCCGGCATTGCCGCATTTCCGCAGACCTACGGGGACATCACAATCGAAGGCTCTGCGTGGCTTTTCGGCAACGGCCGGCCGACCAATAATTATGCATCCATAATGTACGGCCAGGTCGACGTCGGTTTCTCCGCCTTCTCCGGCCAGACGCCCTGGAAGCGAAATGAGAACGGCACACTCGTAACGGATATTGCCTGGGATTACACCATGGGATACCACTTTACGCCCAAGCGAAGCGGCACCATCACGTGGCTCGGCGGATATTTCAACGGGACCAAAACGGTTTATCTCTGGAACAAATCCACAGGCGCCCTGCTCGCACAGGCAACGGTGTCGTCAGCCAACGGTTGGGGGTATGCCAATATCGATCCCGTGCGCGTAACGGCCGGGACGACCTATACCGTGGCCGTCTATCTGGCCGGAAGCGGCGGAAGCTATCGATACAGCATCACCGCATTGCCGCAGACCTATGGAGACATCACCATTGAAGGCACGACATGGCTCGTCGGGAACGGAAGACCTACCATCGACTATGCTTACAACATGTACGGCCAGATGGACATCGGGTTTGTCCCCGACAGCAGTCAGACGCCGTGGATGAACAACGAGAACGGCACGCTGGTAACGGATATCGCCTGGGATTATACGATGGGATATCATTTCATACCGGCGAGAAATGGGACCATTTCGAGACTAGGCGGGTATTTCAACGGCGCGAAGACCGTCTCTCTCTGGGACACCGCCACGGGAACGCTGCTCGCCCAGGCGCCGGTGACCTCCTCCAACGCCTGGAGCTATGTGGGAATATCTCCGGTCTCCGTGACGGCCGGGACGACTTACACGGTGGCCGTCTATCTGGGGGGGGGCGGCGGGAGCTATCGGTACGGAATTTCGACGTTCCCCCAGACGTACGAAGACGTCACAATCACCGGTTCAACGTGGCTGTCCGGCAACGGGCGGCCCACGAATACGATAACGACGTACATGTACGGCCAGGTCGACGTGGAGTTTGAGCCGTAGGACGTTGAAGTGAGGGGTCGGAAAGGGCTCAAACTGACTCTTGAGAACGGGAGACGCTGAATCTCCTGTCGGTAGAAAAAATCGAAAGCAGGCATGACCTGCCCCTCCTGTGGTTCACGCCGCAGGAGAGGCAGGGATTTTTTACGCAGGAACACAGAGTCACCTATTAATCTATCAGCGTCATTGCCGCTGCCGATCCTGAAGTTATTCTCCGGGATTACCGTTCTCTGATCGTTTCTTAAAAAAATGGCCCCGCAAGGGGGGCCATGTGATTAGTGGGTCAGATGCGGGATTCTTCGCTTCGCTCAGAATGACAACATGACTACGCTTTGTTCATTCGCGTCAATTCGCGGCGGAAAATCAGCTTTTCCCCTTCCCCTTCTTCCAGTACTCCAGCTTGTTCAAGGCATTCACGTACGCCTTGGCGCTGGCGACAATAATGTCCGTGTCCGCGCCGTGGCCGGTGGCCTTCTTGCCGCCTTCCTCGAGCTTCACTGTCACCTCACCGAGAGCGTCCGTGCCGCCGGTGATGCCCTTGACGAGATAGGCGTCAAGCTTGCTCTTTGTATTGGTGATGGCGGCGATCGTCTTGTACACCGCATCCACCTGACCGTCGCCGTGGCCCGTCTGCTTGTCGGATTTGCCGTTAATCTCCATCTCCACCGTGGCCGTGGGTGTAACGCCCGTGCCGCTTTCGGCCCGGAGGCTTTTCAGGATATAGACTTCCTTAATATGCTGCACTTCGTCCGAGATGATTGCTTCAAGGTCTTCATCGAAGACCTCTTTCTTCTGGTCCGCAAGCCGCTTGAACCGCTCGAAGGCCCTGTTCAGGTCCTCGTCCGAAAGCTCGTACCCGATCTCCTTGAGCCGGTCGCGGAAGGCGTGCCTGCCTGAGTGCTTGCCCAGAACAAGATTCGTTTTCACCAGACCGATGGACTCCGGCCGCATGATCTCATAGGTAGTCCGTTCCTTCAAGAGCCCGTCCTGGTGGATTCCGGATTCATGCGCGAACGCATTCGCGCCCACGATCGCCTTGTTCGGCTGCACCTGAATGCCCGTGATCTTCGTCACGAGCCTGCTCGAGCGGATGATCTCCTCGCTGTGGATTCCGGTATCGGCGTTAAAGAAATCCTTCCTCGTACGCAGCGCCATCACCACCTCTTCCAAAGAGCAGTTGCCTGCCCGCTCGCCGATGCCGTTGATGGTGCACTCCACCTGTGTCGCGCCGTTCCGGATGGCAGAGAGCACATTCGCGACAGCCAAGCCAAGGTCATTGTGGCAGTGAACGGAGATCGTAGCCTTATCGATATTTTTGACCCTGGTCTTGATCTCTTTAATGAGCGCGCCGAACTCCTCGGGCATGGCATAGCCCACCGTATCGGGAATGTTCACGGTCGAAGCGCCTGCCGCGATCACGGCTTCCACCACCTCAAGGAGGTATGTCACATCGGTCCGCGTGGCATCCATGGGCGAGAACTCCACGTCCTCCACGTAGGACCGGGCATGCGTGACCATGTCCACGGAACGCTTGAGCGCTTCCTCGCGCGAAATCCGGTACTGATGCTTCAAATGGATATCGGACGTCGAGTGGAAGGTGTGGATACGTTTCTTCGGCGCGTCCTTGAGCGCTTCCCAGGCGCGGTCGATGTCTTCCTTTTTCGCCCGTGCGAGACTGCAGATCACCGGCCCTTCCACTTCGGCGCCGATCCGTTTGATGGCCTCGAAGTCGCCGGGCGAGCTGATGGCGAACCCGGCCTCGATGATGTCCACCCCCAGCCGGGCGAGCTGCTTTGCGAGGGTGATCTTCTCCTCGACGTTCATGCTCGCGCCCGGGGACTGCTCACCGTCGCGGAGCGTGGTATCGAATATTTTGATGGTCCTGCTCATAGTGTCCTCCGCATCCTAACACATGAAGGGTGAAAATAGATATTGAGATATTAAGACATTTAGGGAATCGAAGGCTGACTGCTTAATATCTTAATCCCTCAATCGCTGAATATCTTACGAAGCGGTGGCCTTCCGTCTTCTCAGAAGTCCGAAGAGCGCCTCGCCGATGCCCGCGAGGACATAGGAGAGGATGATGAGGAACAGCACGAGGGCGGGATGGTAGGCCACGACCGCGAGAAGCGCCGCAATGACAACAAGGAGACCGAAAGGCCGGCGCTCCTTCAGGTTGGCCTCCTTCAGGCTGTGATAGGTAATATTGCTCACCATGAGGCCGGCCAGAGTGAACGTGAGCGCCAGGATCCAGTAATCCGCGCTGACCGCATCGGCCAGCCAGGGGAGCTGGAGGTTCCGCAGGATCTCGAGGAGCTCATCATAGGCCAGCACGGTCGTGGCGATCATCAGGGCAGCCGCCGGCGTGGGCATGCCCGTAAAGTGTTTTTTCTCCGTACTGCCCATCTGGACGTTGAAGCGGGCGAGCCGGAGCGCGGCGCAGGCCACGAGGAAGAACGCCCCCGTCCACCCGATGCGGCCGAAGGACCGCAGCGCCCAGCTGTACACCAGGATGCCGGGCGCCACGCCGAAGGAGATCACGTCCGCAAGGGAGTCGATCTCGATCCCGAAGCGCGTCGCGGTATGCGTGATCCTCGCCACCCACCCGTCGAGCACGTCGAAGACGGAGGCGGCCAGGATGGCCCATGCCGCGGTGGTATATTCCGAATTGAACGAGGCCGCAATGGAGTAGAACCCGAAGAACATGCTCGTGAGCGTCATCAGATTCGGGAGGATGTAGATGCCCTTTCTCATTTGAGCACCCCGATGACGTCCCGCGCGCCTTTGATCCGGTCGCCCACCTTGACCCTGAGCTCGGCGCTTTTCGGCAGGAACAGGTCGACCCGCGAGCCGAAGCGGATGAGGCCGTAGCGTTCTCCCGTCTTGAGCGTGTCCCCCGGCTTTGCATAGCACACGATGCGCCTGGCGATGAGCCCGGCGATCTGCTTCACCAGGATCTTGTCCTTGCCGTTCGCGATCACCACGGCCGTCTGCTCGTTATCGAGCGAGGCCTTGTCCGCCGAGGCAACGTGGAATTTGCCGGGGTTATATTTCACGGCCTCGACGGAGCCCCCGAAGGGCGCACGGTTCACGTGTACGTTGAACACGGACAGGAAGATGCTGATCTGCTTCACGTCCTGCTTGAGGTAGGTGGGCTCGTACACGTCCTTGATCACGATCACCCTGCCGTCGGCGGGAGAGACCACGATCCCCTTGCCCTGGGGTATGGTGCGCTCGGGGTCGCGAAAAAAGAACAGGACGAAGAGCGTGAGCACGAGCGAGACAGCGCCGGCATTCTTCCAGCCCTGCACAAAGAGAAGCGCCGTCAGCAGGGTCAGCGGAATAATGAACGGCCAACCTTCCGAGGCAACGGGTATTCCGTAGTTTTTCATCATAATCAATAAAAACCTTACCCGCCACAAAGGCACTAAGGCACTAAGAAATTCAAACTTTTAAATTCTTTCCCCTGGATTTATACTTCGTGTCTTCGTGACTTCGTGGCAAATCTTCTTTGAGATTAGTTCTTGCTTTTATCGACCAGCTTGCCCTTCTGCAGCCAGGGCATCATCTTCCGCAGGCGGTCGCCGACCTCTTCGATCGGATGGGCCTGGCCCTTCTTCGTAAGGGCGTTGAACGTCGGCTTGTTCGCCATGTTCTCGAGCATCCACTCCTTGGCGAACTGGCCCGACTGGATCTCGCCCAGGATCTTCTTCATCTCCTTCTTGGTCTCCTCGGTAACGATCCTCGGCCCGCGGGTAAGGTCGCCGTACTGCGCGGTGTTGCTGATGGAATAGCGCATGTTCGAGATGCCGCCCTCGTAGATCAGGTCCACGATGAGCTTGAGCTCGTGCAGGCATTCAAAATAGGCCATTTCCGGCGCGTAGCCGGCCTCGACGAGCGTCTCGTAGCCCGCCTGGATGAGCGCCGTGGCCCCGCCGCACAACACCGCCTGTTCGCCGAAGAGATCGGTCTCGGTCTCCTCACGGAAGGTGGTCTCGATGACGCCCGCGCGCGCGCACCCGATCGCCGAGGCGTATGCCAGGGCCACATCCTTGGTGTTCCCCGAAGGGTCCTGGTGAACGGCGATGAGGCCCGGGACGCCTTCACCCTTGGTATACTGGGAACGGACCAGGTGACCGGGACTCTTGGGCGCTGTCATGAACACGTTCACATCCTCGCGGGGAACGATCTGGCCGAAGTGGATATTGAAGCCGTGGGCAAAAGCCAGATAGGCCCCTTTCTTGATGTTCGCTTCGATGTCTTTCTTGTACATCCCCCCCTGAAGTTCGTCCGGCACCAGGACCATGATGATATCGGCCGCCTTCGCGGCCTCGGCCACTTCAACGACCTTGAGCCCCGCGCCCGCGGCCTTTTCCCAGGATTTGCTCCCCTTGCGGAGGCCCACCATGACATCGGCGCCGCTGTCCTTGAGGTTGTTCGAGTGGGCAAAGCCCTGGCTCCCGTAGCCGATCACCGCCACCTTCTTGCCCTTGAGCAGGCCCTGGTCGGCGTCCTTGTCGTAGTAAACTTTCATTGTGTCCCCTTTCTTCAAAGAAATGATGCATGATCCATGATGCAGGATGCAAGACGAGAACATGCTGTTGTCATGCATCCTGGATCGTGTATCTGTTATTTTATTCTCTTCTTGAACTCTTCGTCATTCAGGAGCTGGTCAAGAGCGCCGGAAAGCGCCTCGGAGAGGACGATTTCCACCTGCGTGAACGAGAAGGCGATGTCCTGGCGCTCGAGCTTGCTGTTGAGCTCGAGCGTGCGGAAGACCTTCTTTTCAGCCGTGTCCGCCGCGGAGACCCGGAGTTGGACGTCCGCCCTGGTATTGGCATTCAGCAGCTTGGATAGGGCCTCCACCCAGAGCGTTTTGATCTCTCCGCCGATGACGATGTCCACGCCGTCAGCCTTGATGTTTTCGGCGGTCATGTCCCAGGCCGGCACGTCCTTCACGGTGATGCCGCGCGCCTTGAGCGCGTCTTTGAGCCGAGACGCCACGAGGTCCGCCACCGTGCCCTGCACTACGAGCTCGTTCTCCAGCCCTGTCGAAGCGATCACTCTCCTGCCCAGAACGGACGCGGCCTTGCCACGGTCATCCTTGAAGGGGCTCACGCCGACCACGACCTTCGGGGTCCCGGCAGCGACGTCCGCAAGAGGGCGATACCCGATGTCCAACGGCACGGGACCCTTTTCCGCGCAGGCCGAGAGGAGGATGGCCGCAAAAGCTGTTACGATACCGAACAAGACCGATCGTTTCATAGTTTTTACCTTTTTGGTTTTCATTCTAAAATCCGCATTCCGCATTACTCGCGGGTGATCGCCACTTTGCCGGTACGGACGATCTCCTTGATGCCGATGGGGCGCAGCAGCTCGATGAACGCCTCGATCTTTTTCTCATCGCCCGTAACCTGAAAGGTATAGGTCTTGATCGTCGAGTCCACCACGCGGGCGCGGAAGATATCGGCGATCCGGAGCGCCTCGCCCCGGTGCTCGGCAGGCGCATTGACCTTGATGAGGCACATCTCCCGCTCCACGAACTCCTTCTCGGCAAAGTCCGTGACCTTGATGACGTCAATGAGCTTGTTGAGCTGCTTGATGATCTGTTCGAGGATGCGTTCGTCGCCCGTGGTCACGATGGTCATCTGGGAAATCGAAGGGTCGAGCGTGGGGCCGATGGAGATCGTCTCAATATTGAATCCCCTGCCGCTGAACAGCCCCGATACCCGCGACAGCACGCCGAATTTGTTTTCCACCAGCACTGATATGATATGTTTCATCTACTCACCTTTTGGATCGAGGCAACCGCCTGCGCCCAGCGTTTATGAGTGCAAAGCGCGAATGCAGGGTGTGTTGCCGTACTTGACGCCGACACGGTCGGCTTGGTCCACATTTACTTCACCGCCTTGAGCCTCTTTTCCTCTTTCTTCTTTTCCTCGCCGAAGATCATCTCATTGATGGACGCGCCCGCAGGCACCATGGGGAAGACCTTTTCATACCGGTCGATGACGAAGTCCATGAACACGGGCTTCTTGACCTTGAGCGCCTCCTTGAGCACCGCGGCGACTTCGGAAGGCTTCTCCGCGCGCAGCCCCACCGCCCCGTAGGCCTCGGCAAGCTTGACGAAGTCCGGCGTGCTCCCCAGGTCGGTGGATGAATACCGCTCGCCGTAGAACAGCTCCTGCCACTGCCGCACCATGCCGAGGTACCGGTTGTTCAGGATCGCCACCTTCACGGGGATGTTGTTCTCCACGGCCGTGCCCAGTTCCTGGATGTTCATCTGGATGCTGCCGTCTCCGGAGATGCTGAACACGGTCTTTTCGGGGTGCGCCACCTTGGCGCCGATGGCCGCCGGGAACCCGTACCCCATGGTGCCGAGGCCGCCGGAGGAGAGCCACATCCGCGGCTTCTCGAACTTATAGAACTGGGCGGCCCACATCTGGTGCTGCCCCACGTCGGTGGCGATGATGGCGTCGCCGCCCGTTATTTCATAGATCTTTTCGATCACGAATTGGGGCTTGATGATATCATCGGCGTGCTCGTAGGACAGCGGGCGCTCTTCGCGCCACGCCTCGATCTGCTTGAGCCAGCTTTTGCGGATGGCGTCCCAGGGCTCCTTGATGGCGCGGACTTCCCTGTTCAGCTCCACCATCACGTGCTTCACGTCGCCCACGACCGGGATGTCCACGCGCACGTTCTTCCGGATCGAGGTGGGATCGACATCGATGTGGATGATCTTGGCGTCGGGCGCAAACCCTTCGACCTTGCCGGTCACCCGGTCGTCGAACCGTGCGCCGATGGCGATGATGAGGTCCGAATTGTGGATCGCCATATTGGCGTAGTAGGTGCCGTGCATCCCGAGCATGCCCAGGGACAGGGGGTGCGTGCCCGGGAACCCGCCGATTCCCATCAGCGTATGGGTCACCGGGATCTTCGTGATCTCGGCGAACTCCAGGATCTCGTTCGCGGCGCCGGACAGGATCACTCCGCCGCCGATATACGCCACCGGCTTCTTTGCCGCGGCAATGGCTTCGGCCGCCTGCTTGATCTGGCGCGGATTGCCCGTGACCGTGGGGTTATAGCTCCTGATCTTCACCTTCTCGGGATAGTGGAATTCCGCCTTTGCCGTCACCACGTCACGGGGCAGGTCGACGAGCACCGGCCCCGGCCGTCCCGTGGAGGCGATGTAGAAGGCCTCCTTGATGGTCTGGGCGAGCTCGTTCACGTCCTTCACGAGGAAGTTGTACTTGGTGCACGGCCGGGTAATGCCCACGATGTCCGCTTCCTGGAACGCGTCATTGCCGATGAGCGCCGTGGGAACCTGGCCCGTGAGCACCACGATGGGAATGGAGTCCATGTACGCCGTGGCAAGGGCCGTCACCACGTTCGTGGCGCCCGGGCCGGAGGTGACCAGGGCGACGCCGACCCTGCCCGTGGAGCGGGCATAGCCGTCGGCCATGTGCACCCCGCCCTGCTCGTGACGCGGCAGGATGTAGCGGATGTCCTTCTGGTCGAAGAGGACGTCGAAGATCTTGAGCACCACGCCGCCCGGATAGGCGAAGATGGTATCAACCTTCTCGCACTTCAGGCATTCGAGGAGTATTTCCGCGCCGGTAATCTGTTTGCTTGTCATAATCACACCCAATGATTAAAGTACTTTACAGACTGACATCTTGAATTTTGAGTCAAGTTTTTACCACGG